>CALVSR010000038.1 GCA_944359075.1 uncultured Bacilli bacterium | reverse complement strand
TACTTCACCAACTTTATCCTTTTTCTTTATTATACATGAAAAAAACGCATTTTTAAAATTTCATGCGTTTATCCTGGCCGATATAAAAGCTGATGCAATCATAGATCATGAAGGTAAAATTATAGAAATGGATTTGAAAATAACTAGTAATGGAAGTACTTTTAATTTAAAGAATTCTTCCACCATTCCTAGACAATTGGTAGATAAAAATAATAACGAATATCTTGTATCTTCAGTTACCTATAATACCTATAAAATGTTTATTAGTTATGTGCCTTATATTGTCAAAAATATGGAAGAAATACTAATGAATGATGCTCAACAAGAATCCTCCAATATTATCTACTATAAAAACTATCATTTACCCAAAAAAGAAGAAGGTCTTATTTAATAACAGAATAATTTAGAATCAAGTGGAAAGAATATAATATTTTCTTTTCATTTTTTTATGGCAATTTTCTTGTATCTTGTATTAGAGTAGTTTAGTCTTATCAATTATAAGAATAGTTAAATCTGCAAACAAAAGATTAATAATAGTATATAAAAACTGGAATAACTAGAAAGACACATATATCTTACTTTCTTGTTTTCTAATAAAATAAGTGCTAAAATATAGTAGCAGTTTTAGCTTACAGTAAGTGAATTACAAAAAGATAATAGGAATTCAAGTGGGGAGGAATTTTTATGTTTGATTTAGTATCTAAATATAAACCTAGTGGGGATCAACCACAAGCAATTAAACAATTGGTAGAAGGAATAAAAAAAGGTAAGAAAGATCAAGTATTATTAGGAGCAACTGGAACAGGAAAAACGTTTACGATTGCCAATGTGATCAAAGAAGTAAATAAGCCTACTCTTGTCTTAGCTCATAATAAAACTTTAGCTGGTCAATTATATTCCGAACTAAAAGAGTTATTTCCTAATAATCATGTTGCATACTTTGTCTCTTATTATGATTATTATCAGCCAGAGGCCTATGTGCCATCAACAGATACTTATATTGAAAAAGATTCCTCTATTAATGATGAGATTGATGAACTTCGTCACTATGCAACTAGTGCTCTACTTTCTTACGATGATGTGATTGTGGTTGCTAGTGTAAGCTGTATCTATGGTATTGGAGAAGTAGAAGAATATCGCAACAAAATGTTAAGCCTTGGTGTAGGAGATATAGTAGAACGAAATACCATCATGACCAAACTAGTAGAAATGATGTATGAAAGAAATGACTTCGACTTTAAACGTGGTACCTTTCGCGTGAAAGGAGATGTTTTAGAGATTATTCCTACGAATCAGAATACCAAAGGATATCGAATTGAATTTTTTGGAGATGAAGTGGACCGTATTAGTGAAATTGATACACTAACAGGAGCGATTATTCAAAATAAAAAAACAGTAAGTATTTTCCCAGCTAGCCACTTTGTGACTAGTGACGAAAAATTAATAGAGGCAGTAAAACGAATTAAACTAGAACTAGCAGATAGAATAGAGTATTTTAAAGCCAATAATAAATTATTAGCTGCAGAACGGATTGAACAAAGAACAAACTATGATATTGAAATGTTAACAGAAACGGGTTTTTGTCGTGGAATTGAGAATTATTCTAGGCATATGGCTCTTCGTGGTGAGGGAGAAACTCCGACTACTTTAATGGATTTCTTTCCCAAAGATTTTTTACTAGTGATTGATGAATCGCATGTAACGATTCCTCAGGTAAGAGGTATGTACAATGGAGATAGAGCTAGAAAAATGAATTTAGTAGATTACGGGTTTAGATTACCTAGCGCTCTAGATAATAGACCTCTACAATTTGACGAGTTTGAAAAAAAGATTAATCAAGTAATCTATGTATCAGCAACTCCGGGTGATTATGAACTAGAAAGAACCAATCATCAGTTTATTGAACAGATTATTCGTCCAACAGGACTATTAGATCCAACAATTGAAGTTAGACCAAGTGAAGGACAAATCGATGATCTGATTGGGGAAATTAAAGATCGTATGGAGAAAAATGAAAGAGTACTAATTACTACTCTTACCATTAGAATGGCAGAAGAATTAACCAACTATCTAAAAGACATTGATATTAAAGTAGCCTATTTACATAGTGAGGTAAAAACACTAGAAAGAATGAAAATAATAAGAGATTTGCGCTTAGGAAAGTATGACTGTATTGTTGGTATCAACTTACTTCGTGAAGGAATTGATATTCCAGAAGTTAGTTTGATTGCTATCATTGATGCTGATAAAGAAGGATTCTTAAGAAGTGAAAGAAGCTTGATTCAAACGATCGGTAGATGTGCCAGAAATGCAAATGGTCATTGTATCATGTATGCCGATAAAATAACAGATAGTATGGATAAAGCCATCAAAGAAACAATGAGACGACGTACAATACAAGAAAAATATAATCAAGAGCATGGTATAATCCCAGAAACGATCCACAAAGAAATCAGAGATTTGATTAGTAATGTAGATGAAAATGATACTAAGAAAGCAAAACCTAAAAAACAAGATAAGAAAGAGATATTAAAAATGATCGATGAAATAGAAGAGGCTATGAAACAAGCAGCAAAAGAGTTAGACTTTGAAAGAGCTATGGAACTAAGAGATGCTTTATTTGAATTAAAATCAGAGTTGTAATATGAAAAAGTTTAAGAAGATTTATATTGAAACTACGAATATCTGTAATTTATCTTGTTCCTTTTGTAGTATAGATCATCGAAAAAAAGAAATGATTTCTATAGAAAAAATGGAAGAAATATTAAGAAAAATAGATAACTACACGGATTATATCTATCTTCATGTCAAAGGAGAACCTCTTCTTCATCCTGAATTCAATAAAATACTAGACTTGTGTCATAAATACCAAAAATATGTAAATATTACGACCAATGGCACATTATTAAAAGATAAGAAAGAATTATTAAAACATCCAGCTATAAGACAAATCAATATATCACTGCATAGCGAAAATGAAAAAGAAAATTATTTAGAAGATATCTTTACAACCGTGGATAATTTAAAAAATAAGATTATTGTATACCGCTTTTGGACAATGAATAATGGGAATTTCAATAAAAAATCCACAGAAATTGTGGATAGGATGATAGATTATTATAAGTTATCCCCACAAATTGTGGAAAAAATAATCAAGGAAAATCATATTAAAATAAGAGAAAATTTATATATAGATAAATCCAATGAATTTATTTGGCCCAACTTAGAAAATGATTATCTAAATGAATTTGGATTCTGCTATGCCTTAAAAGATCAATTAGCCATCTTAGTAGATGGAACTATAGTACCTTGTTGTCTAGATAGTGCAGGTATTATCAATTTAGGTAATATTTATAAACAAACTTTAGAAGAAATTATAAATAGTAGGCGGTACCAAGCAATGAAAGAAGGTTTCCGTAATCGCAAAGTAACAGAAGAGTTATGTAAACATTGCAGTTTTAGGGAAAGCCTAATTAAAAATAATTGACAAAACTCCATCATTTATAGTAAAATAACTCTCCTAATACAAATTAGGAGAAAGATGTGATAATATGGGTATTTATAATAAAGTATATATTGGGCATGTGGAAACCATTAATCCAGATGTAAATGAGTCAGTTTCTCCAGTGGAATCGAAAGTTGTTGCGCTGAAACTAGTTGGTTTTGACAATATAAATAAATTACCAAAGTATAAACCATTAAGAAAATATGGTGAGTATTATAAAGTAATAAGTATAGAGAATAAGCCTTTAACAGGAGGCTTAGGGAATATTGTGGATGATAAGACAATCAACCTTGCTATAAAAAAGACAGGAAAACCAGAAGTAAAACAGTTAAAAAAAGTTGCTTAATAGCAGCTTTTTCTTTTTGCACAAGCTAATAAAAGTTATGTTATACTAATTATGGTAGGTGTAGTATATGATAAAAGACAATATCAAAATAATGAAAGATTTCTTTAAATTAGTAAAAGGAAACAAAATATGGTGTTTTTTCTTATTTTTTGGTTCTATTATGGCTCATTTATCTAGCCTTTTAATCCCTGTATTTACTTCTAATATTGTATACTATGTAACTTCTAATAATATAAATGCTACATACCAAAATATCATATTATTAGCAATTACTTATATTGCATACAATTTACTTTGGTATCTAAATTATGTTTCTTACTCTTACAACTTTAAATATAGTTATAAAAATTTAAGAGAAAAAATCATGGATAAAATATTAACTTATGATACTGAATTTACCAATAAACTTTCTAAAGGTAGTATTCTAAATACTATCAATGCAGATACTGCTCATCTAGCAGAAATGATAGATAGTGTTTGTGAAATGATAGTAGTATTTGTAAAATTGATTGTCTTAATATTAATTTTCTTAAAAACAAATATTTTAATAGGAATATTTGTGTTGTTATTAGAGTTTGTATATATAAAATGTTTCGATTATTGTAATGTGAAAAGCACAAAATATTTAATGGGACAACAAAGGTATCGTGATAAATTAACAGATAATCTTTCTCAAATTTTAAATGGTTTAGAAGAAATAAAACTTTTTAATATTCAAGAAAAAATGAAGTATAATTTTAAAATAATTGCTAATAAATGGTCAGATCAGTATATTAATAAAAGAAAATATGTAAATATTCGTTCGAGTTTATTACCGTTCATTATTCATTTTGGAAAAGTTATTTTATATGGTGTATTAGCCTATCTAGTATTAAAAGGATATTATGAAGTAAATATTCTAGTTCTGTTAGTTACTTATTTCGAAAATATTATGACGAATACAAAGGATTTAATGGGATATTCTAGACAGATTCGTGAATGGTCCGTTTCTATTGTAAGAATTAATAAGATTCTAAATTATACTAATCAAGAGAAAATTGACTTTGGTTTCAATGAAAATGATAATATTAGTGGATTAGCAGAATTTAAAAAGGTTGATTTTACCTATAAAACGAAGAATAAAGGAAATGTTGAAAAAATTAGTTTTAAAATAGAACCCAATCAAATTACAGCACTAGTAGGACATTCAGGAAGTGGAAAAACTACTTTAATGAACCTTCTTTTAAGAAAATATAAAATAGATAGTGGAAAGATTTTAATAGATGGGGAAAGTATTTATAGTTATTCTCAAAATATCTATTCGAAAAATGTAGTAGCAGTGAATCAATCACCTTTTATCTTTAACATGAGCATTAAGAAAAATTTAAGTATGATTGATTCGAATGAAAAACATCAAATAGAAGCTTGTAAAAGAGTTGGTATTCATGAGTATATTATGAGTTTACCAAAAGGATATAATACAGTTCTTACAGAAAATGCAAGTAATTTTTCAGGAGGACAAAAACAGTTGCTAGCACTAGCTAGAACACTATTATCGAAAGCTGAAATACTAATTTTTGATGAGATAACAAGTTCATTAGATCCAATTTTAGTAGAAAAAATTAAGGCTGTATTAGAAGACCTAAAACAAGATCATACCATTATTTTAATTACTCATAAAAAAGATGTAATGCAAATTGCCGATAAGATTATAGTATTAAATCATGGTAAGATTGTTGGGGAAGGCACACATGATGAACTAATGAAAGAAAACTTGTATTATATTGACTTGCAAACCAATAATTATTCGAGTTCTCATAAAAAACAGGAAGACTCTATTACGGTTAGAGTAGAAGAGTTAACAGATAAAGAATAATAAAGAAACAAATTTAGAGTCCTTAAATTATGTGACATAGAAATAGTTCGACTTACTATAATAACAATAGTTATAAATTCTACTATTGAAGCGAAAATATAATTTTAAAAATAAGATAAGAGATAAAGGTATAATTTTGCTGCATAATCAATTATATCTTTATTTTTTAAACAGTTGTCAAACAAATGTTTTGTTGATATAATAAAATGGAAATTTTAATCATATTTTAAATTTCATGATATAATAACAAACAGAAAAGGTGATAGTATGGATAAAATTGTTATTAAAGGAGCTAGAGAAAATAACTTAAAAAATGTAGATCTAGAGCTTCCTAAAAATAAATTGATTGTAATGACTGGTGTATCGGGTAGTGGAAAATCATCTCTTGCCTTTGATACGATTTATGCAGAAGGACAAAGAAGATATGTAGAAAGTTTGTCAGCATATGCTAGGCAATTCTTAGGTGGTACGGAAAAACCAGATGTAGATTCTATAGAAGGATTATCTCCATCTATTAGTATTGATCAAAAAACAACATCCAAAAATCCTCGTTCTACAGTTGGAACAGTAACAGAAATCTATGACTATTTAAGACTTTTATTTGCTAGAATTGGAATTCCTTATTGCCCAGATCACCATATTCCTATATCCAGTCAAAGTATAGATGAAATGGTAGATAAGGTGTTAGAAAATGAAATTGGGACAAGATTAATTATTATGGCACCTGTAGTTCATGGTGAAAAAGGAACACATAAAGAGTTGCTAGAGGACTTAAGAAAAGATGGTTATGTTAGAGTAAGAATCAATGGAGAAACTTATGATTTAAGCGAGGAAATTACTTTAGAGAAAAATAAAAAAGATAATATTGATGTTATTATTGATAGAATTGTATTAAAAGAAGGAATTAGAAGTCGTTTGGCAGAGTCCATTGAACAAGCTATTAAATTATCGCACGGAAAAGTAATAATTGATTATGTAGGTAAGAAAGAAGTAGTATATTCTGAAAACTTTGCTTGTCCATACTGTGATTTTTCTCTTCCTGAATTAGAGCCAAGAATGTTTAGTTTTAATGCACCATTTTGTGCTTGTCCTGACTGTAAAGGATTAGGAGTAAAGCTAAAGATGGATCCGGATTTAGTAGTACCAGATGGTAAGAAAAGTTTAAATAATGGAGCTATTAAGACATTAACAGATGACCCTGAAGCATTAGACTTCAAGAGACTAGAATGTTTATGTAAGCATTATAAAATAGATATGGATAAACCATTTGAAAAATTATCCAAACAGCATCAAAACTATATTCTTTATGGTAGCGATGAAATGATTCATTTTAAGTATCAATCCAAAAGCGGAAATTTGTATAATCAAAAAGATTTCTATGAAGGGATTATTAATAATCTAGAAAGACGATATATGGAAACGAGTAGTACTTGGATTCGTGATTGGTTAGAAAACTATATGATAGAAACCGTTTGCGAAACTTGTCATGGTGCTAGACTTCAAGATAATGTACTATCCGTTTTAGTCGGTGGTAAAAATATTTATGAAGTAACTTGTATGAGCATTAAACAGCTAATTCCTTTCTTTGAAAACTTGAAATTAACTGCATCTCAAAAAGAAATTTCAGAGTTGCTAGTAAAAGAAATTTTAGCTAGGTTAAATTTTTTGAAAAATGTAGGATTAGAGTATCTAACACTTAGTAGATCGGCAGGAACATTATCTGGTGGAGAAGCCCAGAGAATTCGATTGGCTACACAAATTGGTAGTAAATTAACAGGTGTTTTATATGTTTTGGACGAACCTAGTATTGGACTTCATCAAAAGGATAATGAAAAACTAATCAAATCGTTACTAGAAATGCGTGATTTGGGTAATACTTTGATTGTTGTAGAGCATGATACAGATACGATGTTAGCAAGTGATTTCTTAGTAGATGTGGGGCCAGGAGCTGGTGACCATGGTGGAAAAATTATAGCAGCAGGAACCCCAGAAGAGGTCATGAAAAACGAGAATAGCATTACTGGACGTTATCTAAGCGGTAAAGAAAAAATTGAAGTTCCTAAAGCAAGAAGAAAAGGAACGAAAAAATATATTGAAATAAAAGGTGCAAGTGAGAATAACTTAAAAAATATAAATGTAAAATTTCCATTAGGTACTTTTACTTGTGTGACTGGTGTCTCTGGTAGTGGCAAAAGTACTTTAGTAAATCAAATTTTATGTAATGCTGCTTATCAGCAAATTTATAAATCAAAAGTAAAGCCAGGTAAACATAAGAAAATTACAGGCTTGGAGGAATTAGACAAAGTAGTAGAAATTTCTCAAAATCCAATTGGTAGAACACCACGTAGTAATCCTGCTACTTATACAGGTGTATTTGATGAAATTAGAGAACTATTTACTACTACCAAAGAAGCTAAGATGTATGGTTTTGGCAAAGATCGTTTCTCATTCAATGTCAAAGGTGGAAGATGTGAAGCTTGTCGTGGGGATGGAGTAAAGAAAATCGAAATGCATTTCTTACCAGATGTATATATCCCATGTGAAGTATGTCATGGAACTAGGTATAATAGTGAAACATTAAGAATAAAATATAAAGACAAAAACATAGCAGAAGTACTAGATATGCGTGTCAGCGAAGCATTAGAGTTTTTTGAAAATGTTCCTAAAATCAAATCAAAATTACAGGTATTAGAAGATGTAGGAATCGGTTATATAAAACTCGGACAAAGTGCTACTACCTTATCAGGAGGAGAAGCGGGACGCGTAAAATTAGCCAAAGAACTTCAAAAGAAACCAACAGGTAAAACATTATACATTATGGATGAACCAACGACTGGACTTCATAGTGCTGATATTAAGAGATTACTTGCAATTATTCAAAAAATAGTAGATAATAAAGATACTGTAGTAGTAATAGAACATAATTTAGATGTTATTAAATGCGCAGATTATATTATTGATTTAGGACCAACTGGTGGAGATGGTGGTGGGCAAATAATTGCACTTGGAACACCAGAAGAAGTTGCTAAAGTAAAAGAGTCAGCAACAGGAGAATTTTTAAAGAAAATATTATAGGAGGAATTGTAATGTCTACGATTAAAATCCCAAATCAGGTAATTCCAGATGATGTGTGCCATATTGACGAGTATTACACAGAAGAATATAAAAAGTTGGTAGAAGAAGCTGATAAGAAGATTGACGAGGATCAAAGAAGAAAAGTAGAAGCATGGCGTCGTGCAAAATACGTCATGGCTAGAAGTTACGCTAAGGAAGAAAACAATAATAAAGTTCCACTTAAAAAGGAGTCAGGACCTAGGTTAGTAAAAAGAAAATAAATAAGGTGAGAGAATGAATAAAAACTTAAAAATTCATTTAGATAATATTTTAGACTGGGTTTTACACTTTATTAGTTATGCCATGATATTAGTTTTTGTAGCTACTTTTTTTGAAAGCTTTCAGATAGATGATACCCATTTATATACCTATGGAATCATAGCTACTTTTATTATATTTATATTAAACAAAACAGTAAAGCCAATTGTATTTAGATTAACATTACCTCTAACAGGGATGACTTTAGGTTTATTTTATCCATTTGTAAATGTACTTATTTTAAAATTAACGGAATGGATACTAGGATCACATTTTGAAATAGAAGGGATATGGACAGTCTTTTTTATTGCTATATTGATTTCTCTAATGAACATTTTAATAGATAATATCATCATTACACCAATTATGAGGAGGATTAGAAAAAATGGATAGAGTGGCATTGGATTTAGGATTTATTCAAATATATTGGTATTCTATTTTTATCTTTTTGGGCGTGTTTTTTGCTAGTATAGCAATTTTAAGAGAGACGAAAAGGCAGCAAATTAATCAAGATTTTATCATTAATTTGATTTTCTATGGCGTTATTTTTGGATTAATTGGTGCAAGACTATATTATGTAGTTTTCAATCTTGACTATTATTTAAAATATCCATTAGAAATATTAGAAGTATGGAATGGGGGACTTGCCATTCATGGTGGTATTCTTTTTGGACTATTAACAGTAGTTTTGTATTGTAAAAAATATCATGCTAAGACATTGAAGGTATTAGATATCTTGGTAGTAGGATTAATTTTGGGACAAGCCATTGGAAGATGGGGGAATTTTTTTAACGGAGAAGCCTATGGAGCAGTTACCACATTAGAATCTTTACAAAAACTAGGATTACCCCAATTTTTAATCGATGGTATGTATATAAATGGAGCTTATCATCAACCAACTTTTTTGTATGAATCCATATGGAATCTATTTGGATTTTTTGCTCTATTAATTGTAAGAAGGTATAAGTATTTAAAAAATGGTCAATTAACAGGAGTGTATTTAATATGGTATTCTGTAGGTAGATTTATAATTGAAGGAATGCGAACAGACAGTTTGATGTTAGGAGATTTTAGAGTTGCTCAAATCGTATCGATTGGCTTAGTTATAGTGGGGATATTGATGTTAATCTTTTGTAAAAAAGGAACAAGATTTGATAATTTGTATAAAGATAAAGAAGAAAAAGAAATATTATTTTAAGGAGAGTTATGATGGATTATAATACTGTAATTATTGGTTCTGGAGTAGCTGGAATGACAGCAGCAATTTATTTGGCTCGTGCCAATATTTCCGTTTGTATTTTAGAACAAGAAGTACCTGGTGGTCAAATTACTAGAACTTCTCAGATTGAGAATTATCCAGGATTTATTAGTATAGATGGTCCAGAACTAGCAACCAATATGTTTCAACAAGTACAACAACTAAAGGTTCCATATTTTTACACCGCAGGATTAGAAATAGAAAACTTTCCTGATAAACATATCGTAAAAACCAAAGATCAAGAGCTAACCTGCAAAAATGTAATTATTGCAACCGGTCGTTCTCCTAGGAAGTTAAATATTCCAAATGAGGAAAAATTGATAGGTAGAGGAATTAGTTATTGTGCTATTTGCGATGGTGGATTATATAAAAATAAAAATGTGGCTGTAATTGGTGGAGGAAGATCCGCTTTAGAAGAAACACTTTATCTTTCCAAAATATGTAGCAAAGTAACACTAATTCACAGAAGAAATGATTTTAGAGCTGAAGAAGAATTGGTAGATGAAGTAAAAAAGCAACAAAATGTGGAAGTTTTGACAGATAGAACAGTAGTAGAGTTTACCGAGAAAGAAAATAGATTAGCTAGTCTTATTACACAAAATAATGATAATCAAGAAGAAGAAATAGAAGTAGATGGTTGTTTTGAATATATTGGTCAAGTTCCAAATACTCAAAATTTTAAAAATTTAGACATCTTAGATGAAGAAGGATATATCAAAGTAAATCATAATTTTGAAACGGCAATTTCCAATATTTATGCAATAGGAGATTGTGTTAAAAAAGAATTATATCAAATTATTACAGCATGTAGTGATGGGGTAATAGCTGCGAATAATATTATGAAGCAATAAATAGCATTCTTCTTACTACTAGTAAGTTCATAAATGAAAGGATGGAATATTCTGTGAAACAAAATAAATTGGTCATTTTTGACTGGGGTGGGGTTATAGAGAGCCACAACCAAGAAGAACATTGTATTAGTAAGTCTACTATTGCTTTTTTTAAAAGTTTTGGAGTGAATTTAGATGATGAAACTATTGTTGAAAAATATTTAGAATGTTGTAATGATGTGGATAATTCAGATGATACCAATGAGTTATTTAATAAACTAAAAAATATTTTTAACATAGAATGCACTATGGATGAATTTATAAAAAGATATAATGAATATACGTCAAAAACATATTTCTACAAAGAAGTTGTAGATTATGCACATTCATTAAAAAATAAGTGTAAAATAGGAATATTATCTAATTTAAATCCTTTTGATAAAACTAGAATAAACT
>CALVSR010000037.1 GCA_944359075.1 uncultured Bacilli bacterium | reverse complement strand
AATGAATACTCCCCGGAGCAAGCTCTAAATTGTCCACTGGACAATTTCCTTTCTTCGAAAGCGGGGTATCTTACTCAAGCAATGTTATGTCGTTCTTGTAATTTTAAGTATATCTGTTCATATTTTGCATCTTGTTTATCTTGATTTTTTACATATTCCTTTATTACTGTTTCATTTTGATTTTTCCCTACTGTTGCCACAAAATATCCGTCGCTCCAAAACTGTCCTCCCCATAGTTTCTTCTTTACCTGGGGACATTCGACATAAATTTGCCTTGCTGTTATACCTTTTATTATTTGTACTATCTTACTTGGTGCATAATTGGGTGTACTTTGAATTAAGAAATGCACATGATCTTTATCTGTACCTATCTCTAAAAAAGTTATGTAATCATATCTCTTCTCTATTTCAAGGCAAATTTGTCGAAGATGTTCTTCTACTGTGTTATCAAATATTACGCGACGGTATTTTGCTGGAAATACCAAATGGTAAACAAGATTGCTAATATTGTGCGATAAATATAAATACTCACTTTCACTCATAACATTGCCCTCATTTCGTATCTATGATACTACATTCGGCCTTACGCTGCAAGCAGCGGGGAATTATACCCTAGACCAATAAGCAAAGCTTATTGGTTATTAAATTTTCTTAGTTTGGCAGTTTTAATAACACTCATAATATTACCAAATCTTTCACCACCCTTGTTGCTCCTAAATCCACCCGAAATTTTTGTTTTTCCTTTAATCATACGAAGACATCTTTCCATAAAGTTATTATCACTTGGAATAGAAAAATCATGTATGAAAAGTAATATTGTATTTTTATATTTTTTAAATCTTCGTAATAATGTCTCTTCCTTTTCTTTCCAATAAGTAGATAATATTTCTTCGTTTTGCTCTTCTGCTCTTTTTAATATCTCTTCATATTCTTCTTCTATGAACCTAATTTCTTCTTCTGTAAAACTTGTTCTTCCAAACTTTATAAGTATCTTTCTCTCCCTTTCTAATTTTAAAAGAAATCTATAGAAGTCCATTTGCCACCATGTCTCTGGAATATTTTGATTTCCTTCAATGCAATATCTTCCAACATGAATGATACAATCTTGATTATTTGTCCCATACTTAAAAATTCCTACTTCATGGTCCGATACTATAGTACCTAAAAATCTTGTTAGAATATTATCTTCTTCTATCGGATTATCTCCCTTGTGATGATGATATTTATATAAAACATTTGTTGAGTTTGCATATCCTCTATAATATGTTTCTTTTCCTGACTCATTTGTACTTGTTTCATCTGTATGTTGATATTTTCCATTCAAAATATTATTAGTAATATTATTAATTGTTTCTTCACTTTTAATTGAAAATTCTTCATAAATATGATCTACTGTTCCTTCTGATATATTTATGATTCCATTACTAAAATCAGATAACAGTTCCTTTACTTTACTATACCCTAATGAATAATAATTGCCTAATGTGACTACTAATGCTTTTAAATCATTATTGTAAGTTACATCAGAGTAGTATTCTTTAGGTAATCTATTCTTTGTATTTTTTGTACGCCTAAAAATATGTTTTTCAACATATAAGTTAACTGTCATCCCTATTTTATATTTTATGGTATCTTTTTGATTGGAAGACCCATTTATGTAATGGATGATTTTTTTGTTGGTATTCTATTCTCTTTTATTTTGGTTTCTAATTTTTCTTTGGTTAATGTTTCTCCTTTATGACCAATCTGTCCGCCTGTTGATTTGAATTTTCTTTCCCGATGATTATATGTATTTGGACCAGTTAGGTATGTTTTATTTTTTCTTATTTGCTTACTAGTCGGTATTCCAGAGTTTGTGCTATTTTTATTTACTTGATTGATTAATTTGTCTATTTGGTAATCTTTAATATTATTACTTGATATTTGAGATTTTAGCCTACTAATTTCGTTATAAGCATCATTTAATTTGTCCTTTAACATTGTATTTTCACTAATCAAGGAAGATGATGCTTTTTCTATTTCAGTTTTTATCTTTTGTTCAAAACTATCCTTTTGATATTTTAATTCATATTTTAAGTTTTTATTTTCTAATTTCGTATATTCTAATTCTTTAGTTAAATCTTTGTTTTTTAGACATTCTTCTTCATACATATTATATATATCATTATTAAATTTATTTCTACTCATACTAACTACAACCTTATCCTAATACTATTATCTCATTAATTCATGAAAAAAGCGAGATAATTTTTAAGGTTGTAGTTATATCTCGCTAAATATAGTTTATCACTTTTTTTCAGTTTTAGCTACTGTATCTTTATTTTTCTATGGTTGAGTAGTAACCTAAATAGTGAAATGTAGTACCAGCCAAACAAAAAAAGTGAAATACAGAATGCATATATTTCTTTTTCGTACCGATTCCATAAAGAATAGCTCCTAATGAATAAAAAACCCCTCCTAATATTATAAAAGCAAAACCTACCATTCCAATATTAGCAATCAAATCATTAGAGAAAAATAAAACACTCCACCCATTCACCAAATGACAAATTACCTCAAATATCTGAAATTTATCAAGGTTAATTACCGAGGCAATGATTCCTAATGTTGTGACAAAGCCTACTACTCCTAAAAATATCCACCCCGAAACAGAAGTGATTCCAAGTAAAGCTATCGGAATAACAGTACCAAAAACCAATAAATAAACATTGCAGTGATCTAATACCCTTAAAACTTTCTTTCCCTTTATTTTAGATGACAAGCCATGATAGACGCAAGATATCGTATACAAAAGCACCATAGTAGTACCGAAAATAATCACAATAGTAACTTCAAAGGTATGATAATTGGATGCTTTTATAATTAATAGTACAAGCCCCGCAATACTCAAAATAGCTCCAATTCCATGAGAAATAGAATTAATAAGTTCTTCCGCTAAATTATAAATGGGTATTTTAATCTCTCTTTTATTTTTCATAAATCACCTGTCGCATATTTATTAACATAAAATAATTATGAAAAACAAAAGGATAATATGTATAGATTATATTAAAATACTATCAACCAAGTCCTAAATTAGAGGCACCAATACTAATTAAAATAATAGCAATAAAAAATACCAAAAGAAACGCTAGTAGTACACCAAGTCCCCAACCATGATTATTTAAATGAAACATGCTATCACCTCTAACGATATTATTATATGATAAAACAAAAGAAAAAGGAAGAAAAACTATAAGATTTCTTCCCCTACAAAAATAACCTGAACACATTTATGAAATACTAAAAAATATGTTTATTTTAAACTTCTCATTTTCTGGCAAGCCTGTTCAATCACCTGAAATTGTTCAGAAAATGCATTCTTTTGTTCTAATAAACTTACATTTTCTTCTTCTAACTGTTTTCTTGCTGCGTCTACTTCGATTAATTGTGCTTTTAAACTTTGCAACTTTTCTTTTAAACTTTGATTTTCATGTTCCAATACAGAGTAATTAGATTGAACACTCTCCATATTGATGTGTGCCTTAGAACAAATTAAGTTATTACAAGCATCTATTAGCTTTCTAATATCTTCACTAAGTTCCACCTCACCAACAACCTCAGAAATCGTATTAATATCTAATATATCTCCACCTACAATAGTATCTACCAAAAAACTCAAAACATTAGAATCAGTTTGTTTGGCTTCTAAATTAGCTTTTGTTTTATTAATCGAGAAAAAATAATCACTAGAGGTAGAAGGAGTAGCATCATATTTTTTAGCGAAATTTATTACTCTTTTTAAAGCATCTATTTTATCATTTAAAGAGACTTTGATACTATTAGTATAATTTGCATTACGATTATTTATTTTCATATGATATGGATAAGTTAAATCTTGTTTAAATGCTATTCTACTAATATAATGATCAAATTCGCTATAATCATCATATTTTCTAGAAGTAACAGGCCAATAAATAAAATCAACTGTAGGACTTTTCACTAATCCTAAAATTCCATAAGAACTAGATGATATTTTTCTAACAATATAATAGTCACAAACTTCAGCAGTTTCTTCTACTTGATAGGTTCTTTCCCTATCGTATTTAATCACAAATATAAGATCATCTGTTCTAATTTTAATATTAGATAAAAAAGAATCTAATTTTTCATGAATATTTTTAGAAAAGATAGAATTACTATCCAGTTTTCCACTACTAATTAATCTAGAAAATTGATAGGAATTTTCTAAAAAATAATGAAGAGAATCATAAGAATTAGTTGCGGCTTTAAAAAGTCCAGATTGCCTTAAGTAATCAATATTAACACCCAAAAGATGAGCAATATGATTTTTAGGTATCATAATATTTAACATTTCACCATTAGCAAGATATAAAATCTGCTGATTAGTATCAAAAGTCATTCTATTATACTGTTCTAAACAATCATTAATTTTATCAATTATAGCATTAAATTCACCTGTAGTCATAATATAACCCCCTTTTTTAAGTGGTCATATTATATCACCCCCCCCCCCCACCTTGTCAAGAGGGAGTATTCTTTTTCAAAAAGTCAATAAATTGACTACAATGAGAAGTAAGTACATTATTCTTCAATACAATAATACCATAAGCAATCATATCAGTATCAGGAAAGACATCAATTTTATACAATTTTTTATCCTTCAGAGCATCTTCCACATAAAGTTTGGTAACATAGCCAATCCCATATCCCATTATTAAAAAATCTACTAGTAAATTAGAGCTAGCAATGCTCATTTTGGGTTCAATATCAATATGATTATTTTCAAAATACTTTTCAACACTGTCCCGAGAATTAGAAGGAGATTTTTGAAGCAGTAAAGGATAATTTACTAACTTTTCAGCAGAAACCTTCTGCTTTATTAAATCTGGATATTGACTATTTGCTACAAATATATATTTCGTTTCCCCTAATTTTATATAATCTAAATCCATACTTTGATTCTGAGGAAACTTACTAATTATAATATCAATTGTTCCTTTTTTTAATTTTGGTATTAACTCCTTTGTTGGATCCGTATAGATATCTATTATAACATTAGGATAAAGAGCATGGAATTCCTCTAAATATTTTAATAAATACTTTCTAGCCAATGTAGTACTAATTCCTATTTTAATAGTTCCTACACCCATACTCGTAAATTGATGAATTTCTTTTTCTGCTTCCTCTAATAAAATCAAAGCCTGTTTTACTTTTAAAAATATTTTTTCACCATACTCGTTCAATATTACTCCTTTTTTGGTTCTTATAAATAAAGGATTTCCTAATTGTTTTTCTAGATTCTTGATATGTTTCGTAACAGCTGGCTGGGAAATATGGAGAATTTCACTTGCTTTTGTAATATTCTTGTACTCTGCCACTACAAAAAATATCCGATACAATTCTAAATGAATCATAATAACCTCCAATTATAGTATAGATAATTATTTTGTATTTTAATTATAATAAAATCTATAATAAAATGCAATTAGAAAGAGGTGATCTTATAAATAATATATCGAAAAAAGACATAGAAAAAATAATTAAAAATGCTGACAAAAGCAAATATTCTCATCTACTCATCTGCATAGATAACTTTGATTATAGCTATTTCCCAAGATTCATAAGCAATGATGAAAATATATATAAAGTAATTAATAACATAACTTGCAATAATAATATGCTTTCAATTGTAGAAATCTATAATTATAGAGAAGATATTAATAAACAATTAAATGAAATAAGAGCATATCATATTGAACCTACAAATCAGCAAGCAAAAAAGAATAAAACAAAAGTAGAAGAAGCATTAGAATATGCAACAGTAATGCACCGAGGACAATATCGTAAAAATGGTACAGAATACATCTCACACCCAATAAAAGTAGCAGAATATGTTTCACGATTTAAAATATCAAGAAACTTAGAAACACTAATTATAGCCGCATACCTACACGATACCATAGAAGATACTAAAGCAACATACTATGATATTGTTAACATTTTTGGCCCTCAAGTTGCTAGTATTGTATTAGAATTGACTACAGATGAAGATTTAAAAAATGAAATTGGTAAAACAAAATATCTTGAAATAAAAATGAAAAATATGAGCAGCTGGGCTCTAGTAATAAAACTATGCGATAGACTAGCAAATGTTAGCGATTTAGAATATGCTGATGAATTTTTCCGTAATAAATACATAAAAGAAACTTTAGAAATCATAGATTATATAGTCAACCATAGAAATCTTAGTAAAACTCATATTACTATTATTAGAAAAATCTTACAACATCTAATTATCTTGAATCAATTATTTCCAAAGGACACAGTACAACTAAAAGAATCTTTATCATCAATTGAAAACAAAATGAAATTATTAATGACATAAAATTATAAATAGAGATATCAACCATAAACAAGAAACATCAATATTCCTAAAACAGCAATAATAATACTAGAAATGCTAGCAACTATCCCCAATAACTGAATTCCACTATATCCCATAGATTTTCCCTGATAATGAACAAAGTCACTACCATAAATAGGATTACCATCTACATCTAATATGCCATTTTCCATAGCTTGAACTATTGCGTCGGCTCTATCCTCTACCTTAGTAAAATCTAACTGTTGCAAATACTCTTTTAATGCTCCAACCATCTTTTGATAACCAGATTCACTCATGTTATTTGATACAAAGTTATCATGTGGATATTGCCCTCTTCTTTCAGCTAAATGATTATCTCCAAAATCCCATATTTGATAACTAGATTGGAATTCTGAAAAATTTTTTCCCTCTGATGCTTCAACAAAGCTTCTTGCTGCATCGATAAATGACCCACCATTTTGTAAAATCCAATTCTCAATTCCAACTCCACCTAAACCGCCCTGAGGAACTTCACCACGATTGGGTTTATATGCCTCAGCTTGTTTCAATACTTGTTTAGCAAGCAATATATTAGCAACAACATATTTATATTTCTCTGGGTCTGCTCTTTGAATAGTAGCGAGTCTATCTTGTAATGCCATATCTGTAGAATAAAATACCTTATCTGTTTTTTCAGTAAATGTAATATCAATATCTACACTTGTTTCAGTATCTATTTGAACACTCTTTAATCTAAAATCCCCAGTTCCTGTTAATTCAGAAGAATTTTTTCTGCCAAGATTTCTTAATATAGTTTGTTTTAATTCATTTAATCTTGAAGGATTAGATAATATAGTTTTATCTAATCTCATCATAAAATCAAAATCGCCATCGCCAGGTTTATTGGTACCTCTTCCTGTTGAACCAGTATCAATTAATTCTACAAAACCCTCTGTTAAATTTCCATCAATATTTGTTTTTAAATGTAGTCCTAATTCTTCAAGAGATTTTTTAATAATACTATTAATTTTTTCTCTTTTAGATTGAACTTCGTAATTACTTTGTTCTATTTGCCCAGCAAAATATTCAGTTTCTTCCGTAATTAGATTTTCAGAAAAAGTATAGTTTTCTTCATCAAAGTAAGATAAACCACTCATCTTTGACCTTAACTCATCATAATCTTTTGGAGTAAATACAATTTTACCCTCTTTATTAGCTACAGGAATATAGAAGCCATTCATAGCAATTTCAAGTCCAACTCTAGAATCATAATTTTCCATAACGATATAGTTTATTTCACTTGATGCAAATCCTGTTCTAATTCCATAATGTCCTTGATCTATTACTCCTGTATAGAAAACTTCCATTTTGGACATATCCCTTTTAGCTTCCAATGTTTCACTGCTTGTTCTAGTTGTCATAAATCTATCATCATTTTTTAGCACAAACCATATAGGTCCATAGTCTGAAGCCGCTGTTGCATTCATTTTTTCACTTATTGTTCCATCAGATCTCATTATCATTGATATATCTGTATCAAGCGGAGTAAGATCACTGCTAGCATCCGAACCTAAATATTCTTTAGCAACACTCCCATTTTGTAAAATATTTCTTAAATGTGTAATATTACCAATTCCTTTTATAAAATCTCCTTGTTCCAATACCATATCCAAATTTGACGCATTCCTATTTCGTAAATCAGCTGTTTTAACCTTTTTCTTAATGTATTCTTTAGCTTGTTCTAGAGTATCAATTCCAGTAAATCCACAAAACATTCTAATAACTCTATCAGCCAAATTATAATCTAATGTTCCATCTGGAGATAATTTCTTTGAAAGCTCTAAAATATCAGTTAAAACATCTCCAGCAGATGTAAATCTTTCATTTTCTTTTGTAGCTTTCATTGTATTATTATATAAAGTAGCTAAGTGATTACGGAAAATAGTTAATTCCCTCATTTCAGTTTCACCAAGTGAATCAAATTGAACTTGTCCGGATTTTATACTTTCATATAAATGAGAACCAAATTCTATATTATCTAAATATGCATTAACAGATTTATTATTTGATCCAAATGAAGATTTGATTAAATCAGAGAATACTATCACTTTTTTACTTGTTGTTGATGATCTTTTTAATACTGGTGATACCATAGAACTTTCAAAATCAAATCCTTCAAAATCAGGGTATAAAATTTCAAAGCAAAAATAAATTTTTCCAACAGCAGGGATATTATTTCTTATAAATACATCTTCAATTTTACTTAAACTTTCCAAAGGATTATTTGACTTTAATATTTGTGTAGCAATTGCTTGTCTAAATGTAAATATTTCACTTGAATTTGATAATGAAAGTCTCAATAACACTTCAGAAATATATCTTATTTTTTCCATATCAATATCTTTATGAAATTGAACAATATAGTCTGTGAAAGAAACTCTTAAATTAGAATCAGGAATTTTAAAATACTCAGAAAGAATTTTTAACTTAGCAGAAGATAATAATTCTAAACTCAAAATATTAAAACAATCATTGGTAAGTACATAACCATTTTGAATAGCTAACTCTATCTCTTCATCAGATACAATATCACCTCCAAGATATTTATCCATATATAATTTTACTATTTTAGAATTTTTTCTTAAAATAGTGGAACTATCAACATTTAAAGAATAGCCATTCTCTATAGCTAAATTTATATTTTCTTCTGTTAAACCATCTTCTAATGCGTAATTAATAGTAAAACAATTCTTCTTTATGCTGGCTGCAACTACTTTAGGATTTCTTCTTAAAATATCGGGACTCTTATCACTTAAAGAATAACCCTCTTCTATAGCTAAATTTATGTTTTCTTCTGTTAAACCATCTTCTAATGCGTAATTAATAGTAAAACAATTCTTCTTTATGCTGGCTGCAACTACTTTAGGATTTCTTCTTAAAATATCGGGACTCTTATCACTTAAAGAATAACCCTCTTCTATAGCTAAATTTATATTTTCTTCTGTTAGGCCATCTTCTAATGCGTAATTTAAATTTTTAGGATCTTTTTTTATAAATGCTTTTATTACTTCAGGATTACTTCTTAAAATAGCAGAACTATAATCACTTAAAAAATAGCCCTTTTCTATAGCTAGATTTATATTTTCTTCTGTTAGGCCATCTTCTAATGCGTAATTTAAATTTTCAGGATCTTTTTTTATAAATGCTTTTATTACTTCAGGATTACTTCTTAAAATAGCAGAACTATAATCACTTAAAAAATAGCCCTTTTCTATAGCTAAATTTATATTTTCTTCTGTTAGACTACCATCTAAAGCATAATTTAAATTTTCAGGATCTTTTTTTATAAATGCTTTTATTACTTCAGGATTACTTCTTAAAATATCAGGACTCCACTCCCTTAAAGAATAGCCTTTTTCTATAGCCAAATTTATATTTTCTTCTGTTAGGCCACCCTCTAATGCAAGTTCAATATTATTTGAAGACACCTTAATGCTTCTGTTAACTATTTTGGGGTTGTTTTTCAAAAAAATAGGAGAATCGCTAGTAGACATCAAAAAATATCCTCCTTGGATAGCCAATTCTATATTTTCGTCTGTTAGTCCATCTTCTAATGCATGTTCAATAGTATATTGAGACTTCTTTATGCTGGCTGTAACTACTTTAGGATTACTTCTTAAGATAGCAGGACTCTCATCACTTAAAAAATAGCCCTTTTCTATAGCCAAATTTATATTTTCTTCTGTTAGACCATCTTCTAATGCATAATTAATGGTATACCAATTCTTCTTTATGCTGGCTGCAACTACTTTAGGATTACTTCTTAAAACATCCGAACTATTTTCTTTTAGTGTTGTCCACTTTAAGAAAATAGGAAGAGCTGATAAGGACGTTTTTATTTTACTAAAAACACTATCATTCATTATAGAATAACCTCCAATTACTAACTTACTTCATCATAAAATATAAAAATCCTAATATCTCAATTACACAAACAAAAGTAATTATGAGCAATAACTGTGTTGGTATATTGGCTACCTCATTTTTATATACTAATTTCTTTTGATATTGATTTACTAAATGATTTGCTTGCTCTTCAGTATATCCTTTTTGTTTTAAACTTTCTAAAACAGCATTTAATAATACGATTTGATCCATATTATTGGGAATCATTACTTCAACAGTGCCATCCATTCCTTCCGTAGTAAAAGCCCCATTTTCATAAAAAGCATCAATAATATCTTGATAATTTTCATCAAAACCCATTTTAATATCATGTCCACTACCATTGGATTTAACTGCCATTTTAAATTCGCCAACTTGTCCAAAGATATTCTCTTCAACAATTTTTAAAGCCATTCTTAATTCAGGAGAAGCCATATTTAATAAATCAGTATATGAAACCTGTGGATCATAACTATTAGCTAAATCATAGATTTGTCTTTCTAAAGCAGGATCAAGAGAAGTACCATTTTGAGATAAAGGAAAATTACCATAAACAATACGAAAATCATTTTCTTCATTTTCTTTTTTTATAAATTTCATATCCATATCAGCATCTAAATAAAAATTAGAATGATTAGTAACTAATAAAAGTGTCATCATTGCAACAAAATTCATAGCTTCTGAATTTGTATAAGAAGAATTAATTTCAATTGTTCCATTATCATTAATATGAAGAGAATGATTATTACCCAATTCTTGTTTCTCTTCATTTAAAACAGCATCTAAAATTTGACTATCACCATTTTTTTGAATACTATTTTCTAACTCATCAATAGAAGTTTCAGTAACAGTCCCTTGATTAACAAAATCCTTTCTCTCTTGATAATAATGAACAGCCTCATCTATATTTCTCTCAAAATGATATACATCATCTTCACTTTTTATAGATTCCTTAATTCCATCAATATCACCATTAATATGTATACCAACACTATTCAATCTATTAAGATTTTCTTCTATTAAATCTGTTTTAATTTTATTGATTTGCTCATTAGAGTTTTCATAAGACTTATTTTTTTCATATACATAATCCTTAACAGCATTTTCTAACTCCATAAAAGCATTATATAAATTAGAATTTTCATTTAAAGACTCACATATACTAATAAGTTTTTCTTTTAATGCTGGATCAACATTATTTTGTTCTAAAAAGATATTAACTTCTTTTTTTAATTCGTCAATAGATTGAGAACCGTTAACCCTAAAAAGATAATTCTGCAAATACTCATCTGCAGATAAAGATTCTTTTTTATTATTCTCCAACTCATTCATATAATCATTTAATAAATATGCCTTTTCCATAAAACATCCTACTCTCTATTACCAAATAACTACCAATATTTTTATCAATATAATCTAAATTACTTATTTTATATCAATACTTAAAGTGTGTATTCTTTATCTTTTCATTTTTTTCAGTATATCATTTTTCTTGGTTGCTTTCAAGCTAACATTCGTTCCCAAAAAATAGAAATATAGAAAAATAAAGGTAGATAGTGTCCATACAATAAGAGTTAAATAATTTTGACAAGCAAAAAAAGAAGAGTCTACATAAACTCTTCTTCTAATGTTTCAAGTGGTTCTTCATCCACAAACTGACTAGCTAAATCAAAATCAACATTTTTATATTTTTTAGCACCTGTTCCAGCTGGGATTAATTTACCAATAATAACATTTTCTTTTAGTCCTTCTAGGTGATCAACTTTACCACGAATAGCGGCATCTGTTAAAATACGAGTCGTTTCTTGGAAACTTGCTGCAGATAAGAATGATTCTGTCTCTAGAGAAGCCTTGGTAATACCTAAAAGAATTGGTCTACCACTAGCTGGTTTTTTACCAGTAATAATAGCTTCTTTATTAGCACTAGTAAAGGTTGAAAAGTCTACCAATGCTCCTGGTAAGAACTTCGTTCCCCCTCCTTCAACAATACGAATCTTACTAATCATTTTGCTAGCAATTACTTCAATATGTTTATCAGAAATGTCAACACCTTGACTACGATAAGTATTTTGAACTTCTTTTAAGATATATTCTTGAGTAGTAAGTGGATCTGTTACAGCAAGTAATTCTTTAGGGCTAATTGCACCTTCGGTAAGCTTTTCACCTGCTACTACTTTAGAACCTTTTTCTACACGAAGTTTAGCACCATAATTGGTAACATGTTCTTTGGTTTCAACATCGTTCTTAATGGAAATTCTAAACTTACCATGATCTTCATCAATCTTCGTAACTTCACCATCAATTTCAGCGATGGTTGCTTTTCCTTTTGGAATACGAGCTTCGAATAATTCTTGTACACGAGGAAGACCTTGAGTAATATCTTCTCCACCAGCAACTCCACCAGTATGGAAAGTTCTCATGGTCAACTGCGTACCAGGTTCTCCAATAGATTGAGCTGCCATAACTCCAATAGCTTCTCCAACTTCTACTAAGTTACCTGTAGCTAAGTTACGTCCATAACATTTTTGACATACACCA
>CALVSR010000036.1 GCA_944359075.1 uncultured Bacilli bacterium | reverse complement strand
CACTGCTATTCTTTTTTCATTTATTTCTTTTACCAGTCTATAAGTTCCATTTTTTAATTCTCCATATAATGATTCCCAATTCACTTCCTTCTCCAATTCATCCTGAATTCCAACTTGATAATTTACCAAATCCCACCACACATCTTTTGGTAAGGGTTTCATTGTTTTCCATTTTCCCAAAACTTTCTTTTCCAGAACATATTCTTCACCAAATGTATATATTTGATCAGAGTTATTTGTAATTATAATTGTTGCACTGGTTTTGGTTAATGTTCCTTCTTTGATAGAAATAAAAACACCATCAATATTAGAAACAGCTGGTGCTGTATCTTTATTTACTGCATAAATAATTAACACAAATACTACAACTATGGCTATTATAGATAAATATATTTTTTTCATCTTACTTAACCTCCTAGGATCGTTTCAGATTTTACCACAACTTAACTGTTAGATAGCCATTTCTTGAATGGCTAACAAAATTAAATGGGAAGAAGTTTCAATAAAAGCAATTACATTTTCTAAGGTAAAAGTATAGGCTTTATTCTTTTTACTATTGGCAATGATTACTCCTGTATGATCTAGTAGTTTGGATAGCTGATCGACAGGAATTTCATCCATTTCTATATTGGGAATTTTTGCTTCATTATAAAATAAAGATAAATCTAAATGATACTCATCAATTAATAAAACATTTAAATTGGTATAGTCGTTATAGATCATTTTTTGATAGACTTTGGGATCTCTTGGAATAGTCTCTCCGTTTAATAAATGGATTGTATCTTTTTCTACAATTTCACTGATAAAATATTGATCCCACAATAAATCAGTGTATAGATGAATGAAATATCCTAAAAGAAAAGGATGATTTAACTTTCTTTTATATTTTTCTAAAAAACGATCAATGTCTATGGTTTTGCCATTGGTTAAAAAATGACTCCTCGTTTTGGTTTCCCCAACATGTTTACTAATATCGGGTGCAATAGAACCTAATAAAAGCATATTTTTGTCTGCTATTTTTAAAGTTTGATTGATCTTTTTCGCAATACACATATGAATAATAGAACTAGCCATTTGGAACCTTCTTTCTATAGTTATTATATTTAATATAGCACGATGAGTAAAAGAATACAAATTAAAATTCTATTTATCTCTGCTATCATTTTTAATATTTTGATCTGTTGTATTATAAAAGAAAAAAAGAGTGAGTTTAGTCACCCTTTTTTTCTCCCTCTTCCAACATAGTGGTAATAAAAATTCCATATCCTTTTTCTGGGTCATTTACAACAACATGGGTAACAGCACCTACTATTTTATTATCTTGAATAATGGGACTACCACTCATACCAGCTACTACTCCACCTGTTTTTTCTAATAACTCTGAATCCGTAATTTTAAATAAGATGTTTTTAGTAGTATTGGTTTGATTAATATTGATGATTTCAATATCATAGTTTTTAACAGTATTATCAGAAATAACTGTTCTAATTTGTGCACTTCCTAATTTTACATCGTCTGGTCCCGCGACCTCGATCACGTTACTATTAGGAAGAGTGTCACTATAAGTACCAAAAATTCCGCTTTCTTCATTGGCTTGAATTGTTCCATAAACTTCATCGCTATAAAATCTTGCTTCTTTGGAACCTGGTGTTCCATTTTCACTTGGTTGAATACCAACAACATCTGATTTAAAAATCACACCATCTTTAATTTCTACTTTTTGGAGAGTAGATTTTTCTGCAATTTCATGTCCTAAAGCTCCAAATATCTTCGTATTCGGATCAATATAAGTTAATGTACCAATTCCGTTAATTTGGTCTTTTACATATAATCCTGTCTTATAAACCCCATTACTATCTTTTATTAATTCTAGTGTTGTCGTCATCTCTTTCCCATTTCTTTGAAAAGTAATGTCGATGGAACCGTTTTCTTTTACTTGATTGATAATAGAAACCATTTCATCAATAGAAGATACTTGTTCTTCATTTATCTTAGTAATTAAATCACCTATTTGTAATCCTGCATCTTCGCCAACATATTTATCTTCTACTTTGTAAAATCCTACTACCATTACATTTTTTGAATTGACTTTAATTCCTATATTTTCCCCACCAAGTATAATTTTATCAGAATATGCAAATACTATAGATGGAAATAAAGCCAAAAGAAAGAGAGAAAAAGTTAGTAGTTTCTTTTTAAAATTCATAAAATCCACTCCTTTTAAAAATCGACTACATTAGTATTATGGATCAGTTTAGAAAATATATATCATGCAAATTATTCCAAATGAAAAGAATTTAATCTTCTACATTAAATTCTTCCAATGTCCCATCTTTGTTTACGATTTTATTGACTTGTTCTTCGGCATTTTTTAATTTTTCGTCACACTTTTTAGCGAGTAGTGTTGCTTCATTAAAATTTTTGATAGCATCATCTAAAGGGATATTGCCACTTTCTAAATTTTTGACAATCATCTCTAATTTTTCTAAATTTTCTTCAAAAGTAAGTTCCTTTTCTTTGTTTGCCATAATTCCTCCTATTTTTTTATGATCTCTTCTACATTAGCAGTGAAACTGCCATCTACTAAATCGATGGTAACGAGATCCTCTTTTTTAATTTTTTGAATACTTGTAATGATTTCATCTTGTTTTTTGGTAATACTATATCCCCTTTTTAAAGTTAAAATGGGATTTAATACTTCCAATTTATTTAAAATATATAGGTATTGATTTTTACTTTTTTCTAGATAACGCTCCATCCAGTTTTTGCTTTTATCGATTTTCTCTTCTAATTTGTTTCTTTCATTGACTAAAATAGAATTCATTACCAAATATAATTTTTCATATAGGGTATCAAATTTTTGCTCCTTAATTTGGTAAATGGAAAGAGGATTTTTTAATATATAACTATTTTTTAATGTCTCTAATCGTTCGCGATTATTTTGAATGTAATGCATCATCGCTTTTTCTAAGCGTAAATTGACTTGATGGATGTATGTATAGAAATCTTTTTGATTAGGAACAGCCATTTCGGCAGCTCCGGTTGGTGTAGGTGCTCTCAAATCCGCTACGAAATCGGCAATCGTATAATCAATTTCATGACCGACAGCAGAGATAATAGGAATATCACATTCGTATATAGCTCTTGCTACTTGTTCATCATTAAAACACCATAAATCCTCAATGCTTCCGCCTCCACGACCGACAATCAATAAATCGAGAGGATATTTTTGCGCATTTTGAATTTGCTTCACAATCTCAGGAGCAGCACTAGCGCCTTGCACTAAACTAGGAAACAAAATGGTTTTGGTAATCGGCCATCTTCTTTTGATAGTAGATAAAATGTCTTTAATAGCAGCTCCGGTTGGAGCAGTAATAATCCCAATGGTTTCTGGAAATTTAGGAATTTTTTTCTTTTTGGATGGATCAAATAATCCTTCGCTAGCTAATTTCTTTTTTAATTTTTCATACTCTAGATAAAGATTGCCAACGCCATCTTGCACCATTTCCTCTACATAGATTTGATAACCACCAGTAGCTTCATAAATACTAATACGACCAGCAACCATAATCTTCATACCATCCTCTGGTAAAAAAGAAAGCTTGCTTGCCTGGCTATAAAACATTACGGCATTAATTCTAGAACTTTCATCCTTAATCGTAAAATAATAATGTCCTCTAGTATGCGCTTTAAAGTTAGAAATTTCTCCTTTTAAAAACACATGATTTAAATTCACATCTTGGTCAAATTTAAATTTTAAATATCGAGATAATTGACTAACAGTTATATATTTATCTTCCATTCTATCATCCTATTCATGTTCATGATATATTTCATCTAATACAGCATTAATCATTTTTGTTACTTTTTCATCGCTATATTTTTTAGATAACTCTACTGCTTCATTGATTGCTACTATAGGAGGAGTTTCTGTATATCTTAACTCATAAATTCCTAATGCTAAAATAGCTTGGTCCACCTTGTTTAGACGATCCATAGGCCAACTTTTCAAATAGCGATTAGCAAGTTCATAAATTTCTTCTTTCTTTTCTAAAATAGTATGAATAGAAGTCGTAACAAAATCATTTTCAATTTCTAATTGTTCTTTTATTAAAGTATTTACATCAAATTCAATACCAGATTCTTTTAAAATAAAGACTTGATACAATACTTTCATAATGATTTCTCTTAATTCGCTTCTGTTTTTCATAATACATCACCTGTTATTTAGTTTAGCATAAAGCGTGCTAAAAGTCACTTTTTTTTAGTAAGAATTACCGAACTCTTTATGATTTGGTTTTGGATTGTTGTAATTCGTTTTTGAATTCATAAAGAATGTTTAAGGCTTCCATTGGTGTGGTTTCCAAAGGATTGATAGATTCTAGTTTTTCTCTAATACGATCTTTCGCTTCTGTTTCTGGTTCTGTATCCAAAAATAAAGTAGTTTGCGTAAAGGTTTGTTTTTTGGTATTTTTATGTTCATAAACATTTAAGATTTCACTAGCTCTATCGATTAATTCTTTTGGTAGTTGGGCAAGGCTCGCTACATGAATCCCATAACTTTTGTCTACTGCTCCATTTTTAATTTTGTGTAAAAAAGTAATTTTACCTTCTTCTTCTATTGCACTCACATGTACATTTTTTAGATGCGGAAGAGTATTGGCTAGAGAAGTTAGCTCATGATAGTGCGTTGAAAATAAAGTTTTAGCTTTGATTTTATCGTGAATATATTCTAAGATGGCTTGTGCCAAACTCATACCATCATATGTTGCAGTTCCCCTACCCAATTCATCAAATAAAATTAAACTATTTTCACTAGCATTTTGAATTGCAGTATTTGCTTCTTTCATTTCTACCATGAAAGTACTTTCCCCACTAACCAAATCATCACTTGCTCCAATTCTAGTAAAAATTTGATCAAAAATAGGAATTGTACAGCTTTTACATGGAACAAAACATCCGATTTGAGCCATAATCACTGTAATGGCTAGCTGTCTCATATAAGTACTTTTACCTGCCATATTGGGACCTGTAATTAATAAGATGTTGGTATCTTTTCCCATGATAATATCATTGGCAACATATTCCTTTTTATTCACTTTTTCTACTACTGGATGTCTGCCTTCTTTGATTTGAATGATATGGTCATCGGTTAGGGTTGGTCTAATATAATTATTTTCTTCTGATACCAGTGCGAAAGAAAGCAACATATCCACTTCTGCTATGACTTTTGAAATGGCTTGAATTCTTCCGACATAGGATTTGGCTATTTCTCTAATCTCCATAAACAACTGATATTCTAAATGAATAATCTTTTCTTCGGCTCCTAAAATGATATCTTCTTTCTCTTTTAATAAAGGAGTAATATAGCGTTCCGCATTGGCTAAAGTTTGTTTTCTAACCCAACCATATTCTTCTTTAATCTCTTTTATATTTCCTTTGCTTACTTCGATATAATAACCAAATACTTTGTTAAAGCCTACTTTTAAATTCTTAATTCCCGTTCTTTCTTTTTCTTCATTTTCTAATTTTAAAATGAAATCTTTACTATTCTTACGAATTTCTTTTAGTTCATCTAACTCGGCATGATATCCAGCTTTAATAAGTCCTCCTTCGTGTAAGCTTACCGGACTATCTGGATGAATCGATTTTTCTAGTAAATCTACTAAATCATCTAAAGTTTCGATTTGTTTATCATAATGAAGTTCTTCTAAAATATGTTTAATGTTAGGCAAAGCTTTTAACGAGTTTTTTAACTGAAGCATATCTCTTGCATTACTATTTCCATAGCTAATTCTACTAGAAAGACGTTCTAAATCATAAACCTCATCCAATGCTTCTCTTAATTCTTCTTTTAAAATAAATTCTGTTAATAGCTTTTCAATCATTCCATATCTACGATTTAATTCATGGGTATCGGTTAAAGGATTCTCAATATTTGTTTTTAATAAGCGCCCGCCCATTGCGGTTTTGGTCTTATCTAGTAGCCAAAGAAGAGAATAAGTACGATCACGATTGCGTAGTGTTTCTACTAACTCTAAGTTTTTCTTAGTATGAATATCAAACAACAAATGTTTATGATGATCGATTAGCTCTACTTTTTGTAGGTGCGATAGATTTCCTTTTTTGGTTTCTAATAAATAGGAAAGCAAATGTGCTACCGTTGTTTTAATACGAATATCTTTTACATCTTCTGTTAAATATTGGTAATCATCCGCCTCGTAAATATCATCACGAATCGTTACCAAAATATGATAACTTTCTCTTAAAAGATTAATGATATTACGATCTATTTTATCATTCACGATGACTTCTTTTAAGTTGTGAGAAAGGATTTCCTTTAACAGTAGTTCCTGTTGATGATCTAAAACAACAGCATAGGAATAACCAGTAGAAACATCAATCAAGCTTACTCCATAGCAGTATTCAAAATCATAAATATTACCAATGTAATTGTAATCTTTAGAGTTTAGGCTATCATCTAGTATCGTTCCTCTGGTCACTACTTGAATAACATCTCTTTCTACCATGCCTTTGGTTTCTTTTGGATCCGTTAATTGTTCACAGATAGCCACTTTGTATCCCTTTTCAATTAGCTTGTCCAAATAATTTTTATATGCATGATAAGGAATACCACACATAGGAACTCTTTCTTCTAGACCGCAATTTTTTCCCGTTAAAGTTAATTCTAGTTCTCTACTGGCAGTAATGGCATCCTCGAAAAACATTTCATAAAAATCACCCAAACGAAAAAAAACGATGGTATCTTCATACTTTTCTTTAATCTCTAGGTATTGCGCCATCATGGGTGAGATTTTATTTCTATCTACTTCACTACGTTTCATTTACTTCACCTACTCATTTTTGTTTTTAAAAGAAATAATTTTTGCTTTTTTCGGATAATTCACAGGGCGTTGTGATAAATTATAGTTGTTAAAGAGATATTCAATTGTTTGGTCAATTGTTTCTTCTTTTTCGTAATATTTTGTTTCATAACTTTGGGTTAGTTGATCAACAAAGGTAACAAATCTCTTAGAAAGAGAATTTTCGCCCAAGGAATAGCTATCATATAAAGTCTCGCTCTCAGTATCTAAAATTTGGGAAGAGAAGTTACCATCTTGATCGATAAAACCACATAGCGAAGTATGGATGATTTCTTCAGAATCCTCTTCTACATTAGAGGCAATATACTTACAAAAATAAGCAAAATGATGATAAGGATTCTCCTCTAGATTAAAACTGATTTCGTCCAAATAATTGGTTAACATCCTAGCTTCATCTACAGAATAAATAGCATATTCAGGATTTTCCTTTACAGCTTCAAAAATCCAAAAATTAGAATGCTCTGCTACCTTGCGAATGGCAATAGGAACAGAATCAAAAGGATTTGTCTTTAATATTTGTTTATAGTTTCCATCTGCTTTTTTCTTAATATGATGATATTGTAATACTTGGGCATCAGGAATTCGAAAGCCAAAACAAATGTCTTGATACTTTTCTGTATGAAACATCTCTTCTAATTCCATTTCCTGAACTGGAATGATTTCTTTTCCTTGAAAGTCGATAAAACCTGTCAAATGCTTCTCTTTTTTGGTAGCTGTAACCAAATAGCCATCTCCAATTTTATTCTTATCATCTTTCAAATAAACCGTTAATTTCCCAAAATTTTGACTTTCTATATTCATCCACAAATCTTTTTCTAATCGTTTCAACTATAACGCCCCCAAACCATATTTATTATATCGTAAAAACAAGAAAAAAGATATGCAAATATTGGTTAAAATTTCATCTTTTTATAATTCCGATAAACTGGTAATTGCCTCCTCGAAGGTAGAAACTCCAATAATTTTAATATCATAGTTATATTCTTTTTGAAGTGCTATGCACTCTTCATAATTTTCTCCATTTGGAACCAAAAAGACATCTGCCTCATCATCCACTGCGCCTTTTAATTTATATTTCACACCGCCAATACTACCTACATTCCCATTTGCATCGATCGTACCGGTTCCAGCTATATAAAGTCCTTTACTAATGTCTTCTTCCATTAGCTGATCATAAATCGCAAGAGTAATCATCAAACCACCACTAGGGCCAGATTCACTATTGGTAAAGGAGAAGGTAATTTTAGGATCGGTTTCATAGTCATAAATTGTAGTAATGGCAATTCCTAGCATTTTTCTTCCCTCTTGTTCCATTATGGTGGCATACTTCTCTACCATTTTATTGTTTTCTTTCACGGTGATCGTGACTCTATCTCCCACTTCATAATTCGCTATTTGTTTGGCAATATCTTCCATCTGATTAATTTTACTTCCTTCTATTTCTACGATGTCATCCCCTATTTTTAAATTGGTATCGCTATTCTCATCCAAATAAATGATATATTGATGTGTATCTGTGATTTTGGTTTCTTTTCCTGCCTGCTGATAAGCTACAAAAATAGCATTTTGATTGGCTTCTTGCAAATAGATTTTATCTCGCTTATATAGATCCTCGGTATCTTCTTTTTCTGTCAAAGTGACTTCTTCCTTAGAGATTAAATCCCAACTAGAAAATAAATGAGCTAAAAAATAAGTAGGAAGAGTCGCATGAATTTGTTCTACATAACACATATGAAAACTACCAGAAATATCACTTGCATTTTCGATATGAATTTTATCTTTTACATCAATAGTCCCACCACCTGTATAAATATAATAAGGTAATGGATGAAGCATTGTGACTGTAAAGACAAGATAAAATAATAAAGAAAGATAATTTTCTTTGATAAATTGTTTTATTTTTTCATATATTTTACTAACCATGAAATCATTCCTTTTAGTTAATTATAACACGAAAGAAAGTGTTTTATGAATAAAAAAGCATCTACTATTTTCATTATTTTTTTGTTGTTTTTGACACTCATTTATATGATTGGTTGGTCTAGTGAAGTAATAGAAAGTGTTAGTTTTTCCATTTCTATTTGGAAAGACAATCTCTTTCCTACCTTATTTCCTTTTTTTGTAGTGTCTAATTTATTAATGCATTATGGCGTAGTGGATATCATTGGAACTTTTTTATCTTATCCTATGAAAAAGTTTTTCCATTTACCAAAAGATTGTGGTTTTGTTTTAGCAGCTAGTTTATTTTCTGGTTTTCCTAGTGGCGCTAAATATACGAAAGATTTGGTAATAGAAAAAAGAATTACGGCAGAAGAGGGAGCAAGATTACTAACATTTACCCACTATTCTAATCCTGTTTTTGTCTTAGGGATGATTGGCCATATTTTACTGAATCGTTCCTTGATAGCGGTTTGGATTCTAATTGCGCATGTGAGTAGCGGTCTTTTGGTTGGTTATTGGATGAATCGCCGCTATCATTCAACTCCAATCGAAGAAAGAAGATACGAAAAAAAACAACCCTCTTCCCAAACATTTGGAGAATTATTAACGAGCAGCATTTTTAGTAGTTTGAATACGATGTTTTTGTTATTAGGAATCGTTACGATTTTTTTGATTCTCAACTCTTTGCTAAATCAAGTTTTTTCGTTTCCACCTATTTTAAATGCCTTGGTTTCTGGTGTACTGGAAATGACCCAAGGAGTAAAATTAGTTAGTAGTTTAAATCTTTCTGAATGGATCAAAGCAATTATGATTACTGCTATTATTTCTTTTGGGGGATTTAGCGTACATATGCAGGTCGTAGGGATTATTTCAGAATGCAAAATAAAATACAAGCCTTTTTTGTTAGCTCGTATTTTACACGCTTGTTTAGCAGCTATCATTGTATGGATACTCTGCCTTATAGGTAGTTAATTACTATCCATTATTTTCAGAATATGCTACAATATGAATTCCAAAATCTTCCTCAAAATCAATATGACTAATATAAACATCTATTGCATAAAAAGAAACTAAAGTTCCATCTTCTAATATCATCGAATCCGTACTTAAGATGTTACTATCTTGAATGACGATTGTTTGAAAATCAACGGCATCTCTTCCAGTAGGAATCTCGGTAGGTAGGGTATCACTTAATCGGTATTTAATACCGTCATAATATAAAAACTTATTCTCGATACTTTCTCGATCATTGGTATCTACTTTACTAGTACCAAATGCTTTTTCAGTATCATCTTGAAACACAATATTGATACAACTATTCAATTCTGTGTTTGTTAAGCATTCTCCCTCATAGTTTATGGTTTTTACCCCTTTATTTAAGATATCATCTTGAATATCTTTGGTCAGTGTGTTTTTAAAAGTATCCATTTCTAATTTTTCGATACTAAGACTAGCTTTTTCACGATAGCGAAAGACAATGGCTAGCATTCCTACCACCATTACCATAATGAGAGCAAAGGTTACTACAATTTCAATAATACTAACGCCTCTATTATTCAATTTCATAGATATCACCTACTTTAACTTCTCTTTCGAAACCGTAATCACAGGTCTAACTCCGATATTCGAACCATTATTGATCAAGGTTGGTACTAACTTTTGATCTTGTACTGTCCAAGCCATCTCAGTACTTCCTGGTACCATATTTGCCATCCAATAGCCATTTGCTCCTGTTAATTGGTTCGACAAAAATCGTAAAGAATCATCCTGAAAAGAAATCGGAAACAAAGAGTTACTATCAAAATAGTTTTCGTCAATTCTATTACCAAATATAGCATAAATATCACTAGGTTCTAACAATCTAGCTCGATAACCATCATAGGAAATGGTGTATCCATTCAAAGATACATATTGATCAGCTGCCGTAAACAAATTGGCCTGATCCCAAGAATCGGTATTATTTTTTAACATAGCTAAAGCAGTATCTGGAGAAGCAGTTGTTCCCGTAGAATTAAATGTTGTAGCAGTTCCAATATTTCTATCTAGTATTAAAGTTACTGTACTTTCCGTAGAAGGACTATTTTTTAAAACATAGAAAGTCATTTCTCCAGTAGATGTACCTGGGGCAAAAGTAACAGTCTCTCCCATATTATAGCGTTTATAGGATCCCGTATAAATTCCTAAGTTAGTATATTTTAAGGAGGTAGTTTGATCTGGATTGGCCACTGTTCTAGTCATAAATAGACGATATTTTCCAACTATAGTATTATCGGGATTGGTTTCATCATAGAAAGAATCGGTATCACTTACTGTAGCAACATAGTTTTTAAAATTACTTAATTTGCCAGAGTCAAAGAACTCATCTTGTTTCACTTCTGCCCTAAAATCGCTAATATTATAGTTGGTAATAAAGATATAATCATCTTCTAAAATACTAAGCGCTCTTTTAATTTTTTTACAGTAGTCACTATTTTTATAAATGTTGCTGTCGTCACAATTGGTAATATCTAAATAGGTATGACTGGTTAAATAAGAATCAATGTAATCCATATTTCCATAGCGTAATAGACTTTGTTTATATACATTGGCAGCATAGACACTATCGATATCATCGTAAGAGGTCATTGCTTCATACTCGCCAATTGAGGGAACTAGATTTTGATATACCAAAATAAATAGGGTCGTTACAAATAAAGTTACAACCAATGTTTCTACTAAAATAAACCCCTTTTTATTCGATAATTTCATAAAATTCACTTTCCTTTATTGATTCTATATCAAAAATATTATATAATAAATTAGAATAAAATGCTATAAAAAAGAATAAAGTTGAGGGAAAAAATTATGATAAACTATGATGTAGAAAAAACACCGATTGTAGATTTGGTAAATAAAATTATTATTACAGGTGTAAGATCGAGAGCATCTGACATTCATTTTGATCCAATGGAAGATTCTCTTAAAATTAGAATGCGTATTGATGGTAATTTGAGAGATCATGCTATGATTCCAAAGGCTTATGAAAGAAATTTAGTTACTAGAATTAAATTGATTTCAGGAATGAATATTACGGAAAATCGTTTGCCTCAAGATGGTGCCATCAAAGGGAAAATAGATAATATGGAACTAGACATGCGTGTATCTGTGCTTCCTACAAATGAAGGAGAAAAAGCTGTCATACGTATTTTGGATTATAGCATGAGTTTAAATGGTTTAAAAAGTTTAGACTTTTCTCCTGAAAATTATGCCAAAATAGAAAAAATGTTGTCTGTTCCCAATGGTATTATTTTAGTTACTGGTGCTACGGGTTCTGGTAAATCTACTACGACTTATTCCATGCTTCAGGAACTAAACAATGAGGAAAGAAATATCATTACGGTAGAAGATCCGATTGAAATGAACATTGAGGGAATTAATCAAGTACAAGTAAATTCAGATATCGGTCTTACTTTTGCCAATATTCTTCGTTCTATTTTAAGACAAGATCCTAATATTATTCTAATTGGAGAAATTCGTGATTCTGAAACTGCTCAAATTGCTGTTCGTGCTTCCATCACTGGGCATTTAGTACTGTCTACCATTCATACCAATAATTCTTTAAGTACAATTGAAAGATTACTAGATATGGATGTAGAAAGATATTTATTATCTAGTGCCTTAACAGGAATTGTTTCTCAGAAATTGGCTAGACGTCTTTGTACTCATTGTCGCAAGCTAAGACCTACTACCCCTTTTGAGAAACAAATATTTAAAAAGGTTTTACATAAAGATGTACCAGAAATTTGGGATACCGATAAATGTGAAAACTGTTCGAACGGTTACCATGGCAGAATTGCGATTCAAGAAGTACTATTCATCGATGAAGAATTAAGGGATCAACTCTCTAATAAGAATCTAAAAAAAGAAGATTTAAGACAAATGGTTTATGGCGAAGATCATGTTATCACATTACTACAAGATGGATTAGATAAGGTATTAAAAGGATATACTACCTTTGAAGAAATTTATAAATTAATCGAGATTGAAGATGACTTAGATACCAAAATTGCTGGACATTCTAACTAAAAAGAACGTTTCACATGTGTGAAATGCACCCCTTAGAGTAGACAGAATAAAAAAGACCGTTTCATAAAATTATGTTAAAATACACTTCCGAAAGGAGGTGTTTTTTATGGCTTCAAAAGGACAAAAATTTATTAAATTTACTGATGAAGAAAGAACAGAAATTGTAGGTAAATACATATCTGGTAAATGCGGATATAAATCATTAGCGAGAGAATATGATATAAGTTGGAAAACAGTTGAATCAATGGTTAGAAAATATCGCAAAACGGGTACCACTATTTCGGCACAAAAAGGTCGTCCAAAAGAAAAAGATTTAACAAAAGAAGATTATAAAGAAAGATATGAAATATTAAAAAAATACCAGGCCTTCCTCAAGGCACAACGAGAGAGAAAGTAACTTTTATTAATCTATATAGAGATAATTATAAGTTATATAATATGTGTGCCGTATTAGAAATAAGTCCTAAAACTTATTATAAATACAGAAATAAGGAAGATCCTGATTATTATGATTATTTAATAATTAAAGAAATATTTGATGATTCTAAAGGCAC
>CALVSR010000035.1 GCA_944359075.1 uncultured Bacilli bacterium | reverse complement strand
GAAACATAAAATATATTATACAAGACTTATTTCGGTTTTTTATAATAAAACGGAAATTCAAAATAAAATTCAAGAAGTTTATAAATAATAGCAAAATATAGTTTTGCTATTATTTTTTTTATGTTATAATTATTTTGATTATGTATCTGCAAGGAGTGGTTTGGATGAAGAGTTGGGAGAATATAAAAAAGCATTGTGTTTTTTTAGTATTAGTACTAGCTGCTAGCTTTCTTTTTTGTGAAAATGTGGAAGCTGCAGAATTGGCACGTGCTAGCTGTATATACGAACGTGGAGATTGGACTTATACTTATGATATCGTAGACAACAAAAAAGGAAGTGTTGAGGTTTCTTTTAATTGGGATTATAAATATCAAAACAATAGTATGAAGTATACCGTTAATAGTAATGCGGCAGCAACAGATTTTATTGATAAAGAAAATAATAAGATTGTTTGCCCATCACAATTATATTTTAAAATGACTGGTGGTGGAACTTCTTCTATTACGACCTTGGGGTTTACAAATTTTGATGGGGCCAATTCTGAAACAATTTCTTTATCCTCTAAATCCACCAACAATAATAATAATTTAATTACAGATGGTGATGTTCAATTAATTAGATCTTGTAGATATAATGGTAAAGATTATAATGACGATTTTGTTTCTACTATAACTATTGAAGCTTATTCTAATGGTGAGTTTCAATTTAACTCTTCTAATTCAAACTATCAGGTTCAATTATCTCCTGGTACAAGCATTACTACTAATGACTTTTCTAATTCATGTCCATCTTTGAGTATTTCTTGTGGTGGTAATGGTAATTATAATGTTTGTACCATAGATGATGTGAACTCTATTCCTGGAAATAGCGAATCTGGAGAGGATACTGAAACAGGAGCTTTATATAAATGTACTTATAAAGGGCAGATAAGTGGCAAACAATTAGTTGTTTCTAAGTCTATTAATGGATGGAGTGTTCAATATCCTGATGGTAGTACTGAATTTATTTCTTCTTCTGGCAATAATAGTTTTCCATCATCTAGTTGTGAAGATGTTTTTTATGTTACTAATAATGACAATGTAAAAATCATAAAAGTCGAAGCTAATACAATCCATACGGAAAGTCAAATATCTACATTGTGTTATGGATATGGAAATGAAGTGGAGCAGTTTTGTGAGGGTGGAAAATGTAAGATTACGAATGCTCTTTGTGGATCTAGTTCTACTGGTGATGATACTTCGAATGGAGAAGGATGTCCTTGGGAATTAAGAGCAATTATTGTTTTTCTAAAAAAAGTGGTATTTAATACTGTACAATTATTTGTGCCAATTTTACTAATTGTAATGGGAACAATAGATCTTGTTAGAGCTGTTGTATCTTCTGATGACAAAGGTAATAAAGAAGCTATTTCTAAATTTATTAGAAGGTGCTTAATAGCGGTTATGGTTTTCTTTATTGGAACAATCGTAACAATAGTGATGGACATGTTTGCAAGAACAGATGTTGGTGAGCAGAGTGATTGGAAAACATGTTGGGAAACTATAAAATAGGAGGTGTGCTAATAATGAAAAAAGTTAAATATATTCTAATTGGTTTATTCTTGGTGATATTTACACCAACCATTACTTTTGCTGCAACTCCTAAAATGCAATGTACTTATACTGGTTCCATCCCTGATGTTGATTTTGCTGATATTGGAATTAGAGTAACTATTACGTTAGATGCTAATAATAGTCTTTCTTTTTCTTCCCCTGTGCTAACGACAGCAGTAGCTACTGATGTAGAGGGATGCAGACAAGGAGATTTAGTTAGCGATTGCTTTAAGGTTATGAGCGGTAATGAGTTTAAAATTGATTATGTAAATGCTGTTGAAATTAAAAATGGGTACTATTCACTTATTACTGATAAGAATAATTATACTAATCATTTTGTACAAAATGATAAATATACATGCCCTGATAATCTTACAATGTTGAAACAAGAAACGGCTGGTAATTATACTTATTCATTTTTTCTTACACCAAATACATTTACACCAAGTAATTGTCAAAATAATGAAATAGATGATTTTTCTTGTTATAGTTCTTCTACCTTAACTAGAACAGGTCCAAAAGTGGAGACTGAATATGATGGTGAACTAATTGGAACGAAGCCATCTTCTGGAAGTTGCTGCGTCTATAAGTATAATCTTACAACTATTTATACTTATAAATTTAATTCAGCAACTGGGAGCACTAGCTATGCTGTATGTGCAGGGAATAATTGTATGACCTCTGAACCTAATTTGAGTACAACTGCTTCTTACATGTCTCCTTCAGATAATAGTGAGTGGAGTAAATATCAAAATATGGATAATTGCAATAACATGCCTAGCAGTATTTGGTTTTCTAATGTTGGTGGAAGGAAAGTATACTTTCCATACCATGCAAGTTCTTCTGAAACAAATGGTAATACAGTTTTTGAGGCTACTTTGCAACCTAATGAATATTGTGAGTCTACAATATATAGTTCTACTGGTACTACAGGAGGCTCTAATAATTCTGATTCTGAAATTGATTTTGGGGATCAGGTGGAAGTTAATTGTGAGGGAATTATTGGACAAGAAATGCTTGATTTCTTGAATAAAATATTTCGCTGGATACAAATACTAGCACCTATTTTTGTAATTATTATTAGCAGTGTGGATTTTGCAGGAGCAATACTACAGGATGATAAAGATGCTATGAAAAAGGCAACAAGTAAATTTACTAAAAGATTGATTATAGCAGTTGCGTTATTCTTTATTCCGTTAATATTAAGTTGGTTATTAAATATGTTTAATGATATTACTGGTGCTGCTAGTTCAACCTGTGGAATAGGAGAGTGATAGCATGACAAATGTTTTTATTCTTGCAGGATTGTTTAATGTAACTGCAAATTGGTTATGGAATATACTTAGAGGATTTTTTGCTTTTATCGATTTTCTTGTATATGGTTTTATTGAAGTCTTTTTTAGAACCATTTTTCATTTAGCAAATTTCGAATTGGTTGGCCTTTATGAGGTTTTTGAACAAAGGGTTTATGTTATTTTAGGAATTTTTATGTTATTTAAAGTTACAGTTTCTTTAATAACATATTTAGTAAATCCTGATAAAATTTCCGATAAAGAACAAGGTGCAGCAAAAGTAGTTACTAGAATTATTACTGTTTTGGTTATGTTAATTGCTCTACCTACTTTCTTTAATCTTATGACAGAATTTCAGAATAAATTATTACCAGTTATTCCTAGAGTAATTATAGGTACGGCTAATACTTTAGATAGTGATGATGTTTCTGGAATCGCAAGTAATATGTCTCTTACTTTGTTGCAAGGTTTTGCTTCTTATAAAACAGAAGATTGTGTTAGTTCTGATGTAGAAAACGTGTGGGGAAATGAAACGACTAATAATCTCTCTACGATGTCAGATTTCCTAAATCATATCAATGACACATGTGAAGATGCACAAGGCAGAAAAATTTATGCTTATGATTACTTACCAGTTTTTTCAACGATTGTGGGTATTCTTATGATTTATGTATTATTCTCTTTGTGTATTACGGTAGCAATTCGCGCCTTTAAATTAATTATTTTAAGAATGATTGCACCAATTCCGGTCGTTAGTTATATCGATCCTAAGTCCTCCAAAGATGGAATGTTCTCAACTTGGACAAAGACATTTTTAAGTACTTGGGGGGAATTATTCTTATTATTAGGGATTATTTATTTTATTGTATATATGATTGACTTCTTATTATCGGGAGATGCATGGGTAGGCTTCTTTAATGGCCTTCCTGAATCAGGACTATTTGCAGTAATAGATAGGGTAATGTTAATTGCATTTTTAATTGTTGGTTTGTTGTTCTTCGCCAAGCAAGCTCCTAAATTTTTGTTTGATGCCTTGGGTATTAAGACTAAAGGAAACTTTATGAGAATGTTAGGTATGGGGGCCGCTGCTCTTGGTATGGGAGGTGCCGTTGCTTCTTCTTTAAAAGCTAGAAATCAATACGCTCGAGAACATGCTCAAGAACATGGTGGCCTTACTACATTCGGAAGAGTTAAAAATATTGGTGCATCTTTATTTAGTGGATTAGCTAGTGGAGCAGCTGGTGGTAGCGCAATTTTATCAGCGGACAAGCCAACTTTAAGAACAGGAATTGATGCAGAGAGCAAATATCATGCTAGAGATTTAAGTAGAATTGATACTGGATCGACAGCAGGGGGTAGAGCAATATCAACCATTCAATCTATTTTATTTGGTGAGGATACATATCAAAGAATGCAAAGAGAGCTTAAATCTTCTGAAGCTTATCTTCAAGATGCTAAAGAAGCCATGGATGAATTAAAGAAAGAAGCTACCAAAGGTAAATATGGCACTGTAGTAGTTAAAGGTGATTATATTGGGGATAGCAATGTTGTTGGTAAATCTACATCTTTACGTGCACAGGCACAAGTTGCTATATCTAAAGGAGAAGAATTTTTCTATTATCATCATGTAGATGAAAATGGAAAATCATACGTATCAAAAGTTTCTACTACTGATTATGAACGTATTGCTGGAGATATGGAAAAACAAGAAATGCAGTTATTGGCAAATAGAATGCGTAATGAAGAGGCAATTAGAAATGATAATCCTGAATTATATACTAAGTTAGAGGCTGTTTTAAAATCTACTACCGAACAGAGTATTAAAGATGCTGCTGGAAATTTATTGAATGTTGATGATGTTGAAAAAGGTATTAGAAATCTTGATACCGCTACAAAAATTGTGGCACGCGATGTTGCTGAAATTAAAAATAGTGCTGAATTTCAACAAGGAAAAGCAAATTCAGAAAAAAATAATTAGAAAGGAATGTGTGATATATAGTGAATCAAAATTATTTAATACCGGCTAATACAAAGAGAGGACAATTGATATTGGGATTCTTTATGCCAATCGATTTAATCCTCTTTGGTAGCGGATTACTGATAACATTAATTTTGGTAATGATCCTGCCTATGGATATTACCTGGGTGGCAGTTTTATCTATTATGCCAGGTGTTGTTACTGGTCTGTTAGTTCTACCTGTTGCTTATTACCATAACGTTAGGCAATTGATTGTAGAAATCTATCAGTATTTTACCAGAAGGAGCAGATATGTATGGAAGGGTTGGTGTTTTGTAGATGAATCAGAGTCAAAGTAAATGGACCGAAGATTGGATTAATATTCAATCCATATCTAATGGAATGATTATTTTACCGAATCAAGATAAAGTATCGGGAGTTAAAATTACTCCTCGTAATATCTTTATCTTAGATGAAGATGCTCAGGCTAATATTTTAATTGCTCTTAAGAATTTTTATAACACCATTGACTATGAGTTCTGGTTGGTAGTAGCAGATAGACCGGTGGATATTTCTGTTTATCTATCTCAACTACAACTTCAGTACCAAAATCAAACCAATCCACAAATACGTAAACTAATTAATCAGGATATTCAAAAAGGGAATTATTTTATGAATAATAATGTTGTAGATACTGAATACTTTATTTTGTTTAAAGAAAGAAATGTGGATCTTCTTCAAAAGAAAATTCGTTCGCTTATTAGTGGACTTTCCACAGCTGGTTTGATTGCTAGTCAAACTAATAATGAGGATTTAAGAATTATTTTGGATAATTTCTTAAATGGTGGATCAACTACTACGTTTGGGACGGTGATGCCTCTATGAGTATTTTTAAATCAGAAGTGGCTCCTAAGGGGCTACAGTTTAATCCAGGAGATTTTGTTGTTAGTGGTAAATATGCAACTATTATGACAATTGTTTCTTATCCAAAATATATTTATCCAGGTTACTTATCTTCTCTTACTAGTATGTCTGGTATTAAAGTAGTAGCTAAACATATTCCAATTCCTTTTTCTACGATGTCTAAAATGTTAAATAAGCAAATTGCAGATTTAAAGACAAAATACCAAGATGAAAGAGATAATACGATGCGTGAGAGAATTCGCCAAGATTATGAATCCCTTGAACAATTCATTACTATGCTTGCAGGAAGTCAGGCTAAGATTTTTGATTATCAAATGCATATCATGATTACGGCTGATTCTCGAGAAGATCTAGAATTAAAGAAAATTAATGTTAAAAATTATTTAGATGCGATGGAAATGAAAGGAGTATCTCTTCGTTTTGAACAAGAAAAAGTTTTAAAATCGATAGTACCTATTTTTCCAAAGCAAGATGTGGAAAATCGTATTGGTACACCGATTCCATCTCCTACGATTGCTGCTATGTATCCATTTATTTTTGATAGTATTAAAGATCCGGGCTTATCTACACTTCTTGGAGTAGACTTTTCTGGTGGTGTTATTCTATTTAATCAATTCTTGTATCAAATTAAAAAAGAGAATAACCGTAATAATGCTAATTTAATTATTTTAGGTACCTCAGGAAGTGGTAAATCTACAGCTGCTAAGTTAATGTTAAGGAGTCATATTCGTAATGGTTATCAAATTGTAGCTATTGATCCTGAAGATGAACTTCATGAAATGGCTAGTAGTTTTGGTGGAGAATCTATCGACCTTGGTAAAGGTGGAGAATACGGAATGGTAAATCCTCTTCAAATCGTAATCGATGCTGATGAAGATGAAATTAAAGAAGGTTTAGGTTATACGGTTCTTACTAGAACATTGCAGTTCTTAAAAGGTTTTATGCGTTATTATGATCCTTCTATAGAAGAAGATGTTCTTGCTATGTTTAGTGAAGTAGTACAAGATACTTATAGACGTTTTGGAATTGATTTTAATAGTAATTTCTATAATTATACAGCTTCTGATTATCCAACTTTTTCTGATGTATATGCAACCATCAAAGGTAGGTTATTAGCTATGACTGATCAAACGCAAGAACGTATGATTATGGAAAAGCTAGAATTAAAAATTAGACCTTTAACACAAGAATTAAAATATTATTTTGATGGACATACTACAGTAAATCCAAATACTGATTTTATCGTATTTAATATTAAGGAGTTAATGAATAGTGCTGATAATATTCGTAATGCTTTATTCTTTAATATTTTAAAATATGCATGGGGATTGTGCTTAGACAAAGATATTAATACTTGTTTGATGGTAGATGAAGCACATGTGTTATTGTCAGGAAGTAATGCCCTAGGTGCTGAATTCTTAGCACAAGTACAACGTCGTGCTCGTAAGTATAATACAGGTTCTATCATTATTACTCAACAGCCTAGTGATTTTGCTGCACCAAGTGTTATTATTCATGGAAAAGCTATTTTTGATAATGCATCTTATTATTTAGTAATGGGATTAAAGAAGCAAGCTGTAGATGATTTGAGTCGTTTAATTGATTTAAATGAAAATGAAAAAGAGAGCATTAAACGTTATTCACAAGGAGAAGCTCTATTTGTTTGTGGAAATAGGCGTATGAGAATTAATGTTATAGTTACTCCAGAAGAATTGGAATCATTTGGTTCTGGTGGAGGATTATAGAATAAGTTGAAGTAAAGGCAGGTGACCAGCATGGATGAAGAAAAAGAAGCCCAAAAGCAACAACAAAAACAAGAAGAACAAGATTCTACAAAAAAGGCTCTGAAAACGGGAGCCAAAGCAGCAGCTAACGCTTATGCTGGTCCTGTTGGGGGGGCAGCTGTTGATCTTGCTAGTAAAACAAAATTAGGAAATGATGTTTTAGAAACTGGGGCTAAAGTTTTAAATAAAAGTCCAGGAGTTGGAAAAATTGCGAATATTGCCAACAAAACAGGTGCTTTAGATGTTGCAGATAAAGCTGTTGGCTCAGCTGGTGGAGGAGCAGACCTTGGCGGAAAAGGTTTTGAGAATATTTCAAATATTCCTACTGGAAAAGAAAATACTGATTCTGACTCTTCATCTCCTCTTCTTTCTCCTGATCTTAGTTTTTTTGGCTCTTCTGATAATCCTCAGAAAAAGAAGGGTATCATTATTGCTATAATTACATCTGTTGTTGTTATACTTTTCGTTATTCTTGTTATAGCTGCTAGTCTTCTTTTTCCTCTGCAAGTAGCTAGTGATTTTGTAGAAGGGATTTGGGATGGGGTTGTATCTTTCTTTACTAAAGACCAACAAGATTTGGAAGTAGAATTTTATAAAGAATTGAAAGCTGTGCAGCAAGAATTTAATAGAGATTATCATGTTTGTATTGATGTTAATTTAATTACGGCTTCTTTGATGGCAGGTCGAACTTTTGATCAAATGTTAGAAGAAGGAAAGGGAATGGATGAAAATGGGGAGGATATTAAAGATTCTGAAGGAAATACAATAACAATTCCATATAAAAAAATGATAAAACAAATAAGATTATTAGCTAAAATGCAAATTATGACTAGTCATTATGAGTTGGATGAGACTAGTGATAGTTATTGTTCAACAAGTGCGGAAACTACCTTAATTACAACCGGAAGTAAAAATAGTTCTACTTACGAATTAATTGCTAGTCATGATATAGATGGAATACAAGCTTTTTTTACTTCCAAAGTCAATGAAGAACAGAATAATGCCTATTATATTTATCGACCACCATTTAATAGTGATGGTACTTGTACGGAAAGTTATGCCAAGAGTATGTTGCCAGATGATAAAATGGAATTAAGTATTGAGGGGGAAGATTCCGTTTTCTATTGGAACTTGGTAAATAGTTTTATTCCTTCTTATTATGATAAGTATATATCTAGTGCAGAGCCTCAGAAAACAGAGGATATTAAGAGGATGGCTGAGGATATTTATCTTTTATATCAAGAGATTGGACCAAGTCAATCTTGCAGTGTTTCTTATGCCGGTCCATCTGCTTTATGTCCAAATGGTATTACAGTAGAAGGTGTTGGTACCTTAGAACTAGAAGATTATGTTGCCGGAGTAGTTTCCAATGAGGCTTATGCTTCAGAAGGAATGGAAGCATTGAAGGCACAAGCTGTTGCTGCTAGGACTTATGCTTTAAGTAGTACTAACTTTTGCCAAAATAGTATTACTAATAGTACCAATCAGCAAACTTTTACAAGAAATGTTAATGATAGAGCACGTGAGGCTGTAAGCGCTACGGTAGGAGAGGTCCTAGTAAATAGAGAGGGTAAAATTTTCTCTGCCAATTATGATTCTTTTTGTTATGATGATATAGATTGTCCAGATGCTACCAGAAATAGCGATGGTACTTATACGGTTACTTATACAAAAGTACCTTATGGCGAAAAACATACCATTACTTTAAATGATCCTAGCCAGTATGGAAGAATTTTACCTGGACAAGGACATGGTCTTGGTATGAGTCAACTTGTTTCTTATCAGCTTGCGAAGGAAGGAAAAAACTATCAAGAAATTCTTTCTTACTTCTATTCAGATGGTGTAGAAATTCGCTTGGTATTATCTCCTTCTACTACAGATGGTTCTAAAATTATTGAAGGACCTATTACCAATTATCTAGCAAGTGCTGGATCATCTGTTCAGTCCTTCAACCAATATATCTATGATCAAGTTATAAAATCTGGTCTTGGTACTAGAGAAGGAGTTGTGGCAGCTGCTACTTCCTTAATTTCTGGTTTCTATAGTCAAACAGGATATATTCTACCTTATGAATTATATCCAAGTGGTAAATATAGTGGTTATGGTATTGATCCTAATTGGGGAAATAATACGGGTAGAAGTGATTATCCATCGGAAGGACTAGATTGTTCTGGATTTATTTCATGGGCAATTCATAATGGTGGTTTTGCTTATGATGTTAGAAGCGCTTCCGGATGGGGAAATGCGGGTATTAAACGAGCATGGAGTAAAGGAATGGTAGATAGTAGTGCAAGGCCAGGTGATTTAATATTCAATGAACCATCTAGTAGCAATGGAACAACTGGTCACATTCGTATGATTATTGGTGTTAGTAGTGATGGTTATGTTGTTGCAGAAGCAAGCAGTAGAAAAAACGGTGTTCGTATCGTTACCGTACCATTTCAGAGTACAGGGTCTTACTATTTAGTAGACATGTCTAGTTATTATGCCAATGCTACTAGAGTAACAGATTATCCAATGTAGGAGGAAAATATGAAAAAGAAACTTTTCTTATTAATCTTTTTGTTCCTAGTTACAGGATGTAGTGCTACTTATGATATTGAGATTTATAATAATACTGTAAAAGAGGATTTAGAATATATAGATTCTATTCCTTCTAATTGGGATAAGGAAGCACAGTATGGTCTTACTTATCGTGAGCTTGTGGTAGAGTCTTCTAATTATCCTTATCCGGTATTTGATAGTACTGTAGTAGATGAAAATGATATGATTAAAATAGAAGGGGTAGAATACTATGATAATAACCTAATATCCGATAGTAATCGTTTAGGGCAAAAACTTTCTTATCATCAATTTACTTTAGATAATTTTTATGATTCTTCTATTGTGAAAAAATGTTATCAATATTTTTCGGTTTTAGAAGAAGATAATCATATTATTTTATCTACTTCTTTAGAAAATACTTGTTTTGATTCGTATCCTAGTTTAGACTTTATTACAGTAAATTTAAAGACCAATCATAAAGTAGTTTCTAATAATGCAGATATTGTAGATGGATATCACTATACTTGGAATATTAGTCGTGCTGAAAAAGAAGATGCTGCTATTCTAATTACTTTAGAGAAAGATGAATATATTTTTAATTATGAAAATGAATTTGTGAAAAAAGTTATTTACATCGCTATAATTGTTGGTATAATACTAGTTGTTAGTAGTCTTGTCTATGTTTATTTTAAAAATAAAAGGAAACGATTAAATGAAATTTAGTAGGGAGTTGGGAATATGAAGTTAAAATTTAAAGCAGATGCTACCGATGTGTTGATATTTGTTTTATTTGCAATCTTTTTATTTTATATAGTGTGTTTGGGAGTGCTTAATTTTCCAGAACTAGCTATTAATGGTCGTTTTTATGGGCTTAATCCACTTCCTGCATTGGCTTCTGATCGGATTGTTACAACATTAGTATTTTATATTTTATTTTTAGCAGCTATCTTTATGTCTGTTTCTTCTTACTTCTTTGAAAGAGAAAGCGGATTTGGCTTTTCCACAGAAAAATCATCTAAAGGATATAGTCATTGGGCAAAAGAAAAAGAGATTAAAGAAGATAAAGGAATTGCGATGGTAAGACCAGGGGCTGAGACTTCAGATGTTGCTGGAATTCCACTAATTATAAAAAAAGATGAAGTTTGGGTAGACAATGGTGAATACCACTCTTTGGTTATTGGTGCCACTGGTTCTGGTAAAACTCAGACTGTTATTTTCCCTACAGTCGAGGTATTAGCTAAGAAAAAAGAATCGATGATTATTACCGATCCTAAAGGTGAAATTTATGAACAAACCTCTAATATGTTGCGTGCCAAAGGTTATAATGTTTTAGTTTTAAACTTCCGTGATCCACAAGATGGAAATGCTTGGAATCCTCTTTCTTTACCTTATCGTATGTATAAATCAGGAAATCAAGATAAAGCGATTGAGTTATTAGATGACCTTGCTGCTAATATCCTATATGAAGAAAAGAGTGGCAATGCTGATCCTTTCTGGGAAAAGACATCAGCTGATTATTTTGCGGGGTTAGCTCTTGCTTTATTTGATGATGCTACCGAAGATCAAATTAACTTAAATAGTATTAGTTTGATGACAACTGTGGGTGAAGAAAAGTTTGGCGGTTCTACTTATATGAAAGAATATTTTAATATGATGGATCCAAGTGGAGCAGCTTATACCAATGCTAGTGGAACCATTATGGCTCCTAGTGAAACCAAAGGGTCTATTATTTCCGTATTTAAGCAAAAAATTAAGTTGTTTGCTACCCGTGAAAATTTATCTGAAATGCTAAGTCATAGCGATTTTGAATTAGATTCTATTGGAGAAAAACCTACTGTTTTGTATATCGTTATTCAAGATGAAAAGAAAACATACCATTCTTTGGTAACCATTTTACTAAAACAATGTTATGAGACTTTAATTGCAACAGCTCAAAAACATGGTGGAAAACTTCCGGTTAGAACTAACTTTCTACTAGATGAGTTTGCGAATATGCCACCATTAAAAGATATTACGACTATGATTACTGCTGCTCGTAGTCGTCAGATTCGTTTTACTATGATTATTCAGAACTTTGCTCAATTAGATCAAGTATATGGAAAAGAAAATGCTGAAACAATTAAAGGTAACTGTGGTAATACCATTTATTTGATTACTACGGAGTTAAAAGCATTAGAAGAAATTTCTAAAATGTGTGGGGAAGTAAAATCGAAAAAAGATGATAAAACAGCTTCTACTCCACTTGTAACAATTAGTGATTTGCAACGTATGAAACAATTTGAAGTTATTATCATGCGTATGAGAAAGAATCCATTTAAAACAAAGTTTGTTCCATATTATCAGATGGAATTTGGAAAGAAATATGCAAAAGCAGAATATCCACATCGTGATAAAGAAGAAGTGCATACTTTTGATTTAAGAGAATATGTAAAACAAAAGAAAAAAGAAAAATTAATGGAAATGATGAATAATCCAACGGGTACGCCAGCAGGTGGTGGTATGCCTAATATGGGTGGTTCTGGTATGGGTATGCCTGGTGGAATGTTTGGTGGTATGCCAGGTTCTATGCCTAGAAATAATACTGGAATGATGGGTAGTAATTCTATGATGCCAAATTCTATGATGAATAATAGTGGTATGATGGGTCCTAATCCTATGAACCCTAATCCATATATGATGCCGAATAGTTCTATGAATGGAGTAAATAACTCTTCTGTACCTAATAATGCAGGATTAAATGTAGATGATATTATTAAGAAAATAGATGCTAAGATTGCTGAAATTGAAAAAGAAGAGAAGAAACAACAAGAAGCTAATGTGAAACCAGTAGTGGAGGCTAAAACAGAAGCAGTAGAAGTAAAGCCTGAAATTTCTCCATCAAAAGAAAAGATGAATGCTTCCGTATTATCTTCTAAGAATCCAATAGAGTTAGAGAAAGTAGAAAATAGCTCAGAAACATCTACTATCCAAGATAAGTCTAAAAAGAATTTAACTATAGATGATTTATTGCAATCTAATCAAGGAAAAACATTCACTGAAAGTGCTACTATTTCTACTAATTCATCTCAGAAAGAGAAAATAGAATCTACTAGTGAAGCTAAAGTAGAAGAGAAGAAGCCAATTATTCATGAAGATAAGCTTCCAGCAAATAATGTTATTAGTGACGATCAATTTTTTGATGACTTCTTTGATGATTAATAGATAGAAATGTTAATCTTTTATTAAAAAATACCGATTATGGATAATCGGTGTTTTTTCTAATTTATAGTGACTTTGTATTTTAAGAAATAATAGTCTACAAATTTAGGAAAATTAGAAAAGTAAAATGAAGAATCTGGTTATTTTGCTGGTTTAAAAACGAAAAAGTAGAGTTTGTGAAAGATATTTGGTTGTGTTAGACTGTT
>CALVSR010000034.1 GCA_944359075.1 uncultured Bacilli bacterium | reverse complement strand
TAAGCTACTAAATACAAATGATATCGCAAAATTATTAGAAAAAAACACATGATTAAAATTTCATGCGTTTATCCTGGCTATCATCCCTTTTTCCTTGTTTTAAAAGCTATTTTATAGTATAATTTTCTAGTAGAATGGTAGTGATAATATGTACTTAAAAGAAATACAGGCCTCAGGTTTTAAATCATTTGCTGATAAATTGAGTATCACATTAGATAATAATATTACTTGTATTGTTGGTCCTAATGGTAGTGGAAAAAGTAATGTTGTAGATGCAGTACGTTGGGTATTAGGGGAACAATCTGTTAAAAGTCTTCGTGGTGATGGCTCTATGACAGATGTTATTTTTTCGGGTAGCAAAAGTCGTAATAGTTTAAATGTAGCTAGTGTAGCTTTAATTTTTGATAATAGTGATAATTATTTGAAAGTTCCTTATACAGAAGTTTCTATCAAAAGAAGAGTGTATCGTACTGGTGAAAATGAATACTTTTTAAATGGAGAAAAATGCCGTTTAAAAGATGTTACAGATTTGTTCATGGATAGTGGAATTGGAAAAGAAAGTTTTAATATTATTTCTCAAGGAGAAGTCCAAAAGATTTTATCCAACTCTCCCTATGATAGAAGAGTTGTATTTGAAGAAGCTGCTGAAGTATTGAAGTATAAAAAAAGAAAAGAAGAAGCGATTCGAAAGTTAGATCGAACTCATAATAATTTAGAGCGTGTAAGTGATATTATTAGTGAATTGGAAGTACAATTAGAACCATTAAAAGAACAAAGTATTCAAGCCAAAGAATATTTGGAAAATAAACGAGCTTTAGAACAGATTGAAGTTGCCTTAATTGCTTATGAAATCGAAACATTAAATATAACATATCAAGAATCCAAGAATCGAATTCAAGATTTAAATAATGAAATTGTTACCCTTTCTGCTAGTAGTAGTGGAAGTGATGCAACGATAGATCAGGAAAAGACCAATTTATTAAAGCTAGAAAAGAGAATCAGTGAGTTAAATCAAGAACTATTAGAATTAACCAAACAAGAAGAAAAATTAAATGGTGAAAAAAAGATTCTTCAAGAAAGAAGTAAGTATGATGCTACAGACAATCGAGTTCATGATAATATCACATTATTGAAAGAAAATGAATTAAAGACAAGAAATGAAATTAGTCTTTTAGAAACAGAAATTACTACGGATAAAGAAAATTTAGCTAAACAAGAAGAAAATTTAAGAAATATAGAAAATAATCTTTCTTCTTTAAATACAAAAAGGGAATCTTACTTAAAAGAGCAAAGTTTTAAAAAGAAAGATCATTATGATTTAGAGAATAAAATTAGCGTACTAGAAAATTTTATTGAGAATGGCGGAAACCTTCCTAGTTCTATTAAGAATATTATGAATAATCCAAGACTGAATGGAATTCATGATGTGATTGGAAACTTAGTAGAAATTGACTACAAGTTTAGTAAGGCATTAGAAGTAGCTCTTGGTGGTTCTAAACAGTTTTTGGTTGTAGATAATGAAATTTGTGCGAAAGAAGCCATTCAGTATTTAAAAGAAAATAAGTTAGGTAGATGTACTTTTTTTCCAATCAATGTAATAAAACCAAAATCGGTAGATAGTGAAACCTTAACTGTTTTAAGACAAGAAATGGGATATATTGATACTGTCGCCAATATGAGTAAATTTGATTCCCAATATAAAAATATTATCTATAATCAATTAGGTAATGTTTTACTTGTTACCGACATGGATGCAGCCAATAAAATTAGCAAAAAGATTCATGGAAGATATAAGATAGTAACCATCGATGGGGAAGTAATTCATGTGGGAGGATCGATTACTGGTGGAAATCTTCCATCGACTAGAAGTGTCATAACAGATAAACAAGAATTAGATAGACTACGACAACAAAAAGCTCATAATATTTTAGTAATTAATGAATTAGAAGAAAAGATTACGGAAATTGAAAAAGAAAGATCTCAATTCTTAACAAAAAAAGAAAGTATACAATCAGATTGTGTATTAGAGCAAGAAAAATTGAAAAGTAAATATAATACTTTAGCAGAATATCAGGAAAGATTAGAGACTGTTACCTCTGAGCTTTCTAGTTTATCCCATGTCATAGATTCTTCTTTATCGAAAGAAGAGGAAAGATTAATGAACGAGTTTTATGAAACGCAAAAAGAAAAACAACAAGTAGAATTAGATTTAAAAACAATTACGAAGGAACGAGACAAAACAAAAATCAATATTGAAGAAATGGAGGCTAAGAATAAATTAAACAATAGTACTTTAAACAAGAAACAAAACGAATTGAAAGATCTGGAAATACAAGTCAGCAAGATGGATGTTAAACTGGATTATTATTTAAATACTTTAAGTGAAGAGTACGAACTAACTTATGAAAAAGCCAAAGAAAAGTACCCATTGGAAGTGGAAGTAGAAGAGGCTAGAATAAAAGTTGATGCCTATAAAAATAATATTAAGAAAATTGGTATGGTTAATCTTGCTTCGATTGATGAATATGAAAAAGTATCAGAAAGATTTCAATTCTTAGATAGTCAAAGAAACGATTTATTGCAGGCCAAAGATACACTTCTTGAAATCATTACTGAAATGGATGAAGTAATGAAAGAGGAATTCTTAAAAACATTTAAACAAATTCAAGTAGAGTTTGAATCCGTATTTAAGCAATTGTTTGGGGGCGGAAAAGCTTCTTTGAAATTGACAGATCCCGATAATATTTTAGAAACAGGAGTGGAAATTATTGCTTCTCCTCCCGGAAAAAAACTAACAACCATTTCTCTTTTATCTGGTGGTGAAAAAACATTAACAGCAATTAGTTTATTGTTTGCGATTTTAAATGTAAGACCAATTCCATTCTGTATTTTTGATGAGGTAGAAGCAGCTTTGGATGAAGCAAATGTAGATAACTTTGGTAAATATTTAGATCATTACAAAACGAAAACTCAGTTTTTACTCATTACTCATAAAAAGAAAACAATGGAATATGCTAACACTTTATACGGTATTACAATGCAAGAATCTGGTGTTAGTAAATTAGTTAGTGTAAAATTAGAAACTAAATAGGCAAGAGTGTATATAAATTCTTGCTTTTTTGTTGCCCATTTCGTTATAATGAAATAGAAGGATATGGTTATATGAAGAAGATTAAGAAAAGTTATTTCATTATTTTTATTTTATTGATTTTAAGTATTGTTTGTTTTGGAGCTTCTTATGCTATTTTTATGAAGGCTGATGAATACCATGGCAAATTAAATATTATGGTTGGTAATTTAACTTATAAAATGCAAAGTAATGATCTAGAAAAGCAACAAATTAAAGTTCCAGCTGATACAGTTAAAGTAATAGATATTTCAGTTACAAGCTTAAATTCTATTTCTTCTAAATATATATTATATTATAATTTAGAAGAGGGAAATACAGAAGATGTTATAGTAGGATATGATGATAATTATGACGCTGCCTCTGGAAAGATAGAATCCTCTGGACAAAAGAACATACGAGTTTTTATTAATAACAAATCATCTCAAGATATTATTTTAGAATTTGGAATAGAGGGTGGCCTTGCTAATAACGATTTAGTATTATCACAAGGAAAAAATTTGATTGACGATCCAACTATACCAACAATAGTAATGAACTCTGATTTACCAAATTCTATAACTCGAGGTGATAGCTATACAATATTAGAAAGTTATACAACAAGTAGTATATCAGGAGGAAAAGTAAGTTGCAGTAGTGATATAGATGGAGTAATAATGGATACATCTAGTTTATCTACGGGAAACCATACCATAACTTGTACAGTAACAACCGGAGCAGGAAAGAAAGCCACTACTTCCAAAACCATTCAAATCACATATAGTCCTTATACGGCAACCAATTTAATTACAAATGGTTCTTTTGAAAACGACCTTAGTGATTGGACACTATTATTAAGTAGTTCAGATGCGTCGATAAGCACCACATATAAAACTAGCGGTAATAATAGTCTAAAGATAGATAGCAATAATTCGGCGGTTTTAATTGATAGTAATCTATTTGGTACTCCCATTAATCATAAATTTTATGCTTCTATTGATTATTATAGTTCTAGTATAAATAGTGGACTTTTGATTCTTGGAGAATTCTACGGTGGTGATAAACTTGATTTTTCCATGGGAGCTTTAGGATCCACAATAACTGCAACTAATAATAACTGGGCTCAAATTAGTGCAATTATTGATAATAATAATTTAAAATATACTACTAGTATTTTCAGAATTGGAAGTTATCCATACAATAATCACAATCCTAATATAATTGCATATCTTGATAGTATTATAGTAATAGACTTAACAGCAACATTTGGAAGTGGAAATGAACCTGATAAAGAATGGTGTGATAAGCATATTAACTATTTTGATGGAACAACCACAATCTATAAATAGATAACATCCATTGTATAATCGTTTGTCTTTATTATTTATAAAAAAATATTTACCATAATTTCCCACATTTATTTTATAATTTTTTCATATTTTTTTACTATACTGGTCTTAACGAAAGGAGATGTGATAAATAATATTGTAGTCTGATATATAGAAATATATCAACAAACTTTGTATAAAAGTTTTCATAAATAAAATTACTCCTACTAAAAAAGACTTCCAACATTAGTTTGGAAGTCTTTTTCTTAGTAATTATATGGATTATAATAATAATTATTACTATAATAGGTTGGATATGGATAATAATATGGTTGAGGGTAGTAATAATAATTTGGCCTATTATTAGCCCCAATAGCATATCCCGCTACACCACCTAATAGTAATGGTGCAAAAAATCCGCCAAAAAATCTTTGATCATTATTATTTACACCACGATAATACATATTTCTTTGATATTGTGGTATATTATAATTGTAGTTATTTGAATACATAACATCACCTCTAAAGTATTGTATGTATGAGAAAGGAAAGAGTGAAAATGAGTGAAAAATTAAAAGAGTTAGCAAATTTAATTGTAAACTATTCGATTCATGTAGAAAAAAATGAAAAAGTTTTGATTACAACCCAATCTATGGAAACTAGAGAATTTGTTTCCTATTTAATTGACTCTATTTATAAGAGTGGAGGGGTTCCATGTCTAAAAATAAATGACCCCTTATTAGGGGCTCAACTATCAGAGGGAAATAATGAGGAAAGAATTGGATTACTCCAAAAAATTCAAGAAAACGAAGTAGAATTGTTTGATTCTTTTATTAATATTCGCTATTCTATGAACGATTATGAAAATAAAAATGTTCCTAGTGAAATGTCTAAAAAATTAAGTCAAGCATTATTGCCTTCATCAGATGTTAGAGTCAATCAAAGAAAATGGGTATTACTAAATTATCCATCTTTATTGGATGCTTATAAAGCTGGTATGAGTAGTCGTGAATTTAGCCAATTTGCATTAGATGTGATGACTGTTAACTATGAACAGATGAGAAAAATCATTCAACCATTAAAAGACTTGATGGATAAAACAGATAAAGTAAGAATTATTTCGCCTGGAACGGATTTAACCTTTAGTATCAAAGGAATGGGAAGTATCCCTTGTGTGGGAGAAATGAACATACCAGATGGCGAGCTATATAGTGCTCCTGTCAGAAATAGTGTAAATGGAATCATTACTTATAATACACCTAGTCCTTATCAAGGAAGAGTATATAATCATGTTTCTCTAGAATTTAAAGATGGTAAAATTATAAAAGCAACTTGTGATGGTAATAATGAAAAACTAAATGAAATCTTTGACACCGATGAAGGAGCTCGCTATGTCGGAGAATTCTCTTTGGGATTTAATCCTAAAATTTTATATCCAATGGGAGATATTTTATATGATGAAAAAATACTAGGAAGTCTTCATTTTACACCAGGTCAAGCTTATAAAGACTGCTATAATGGAAATGACTCTGGAATTCACTGGGATATGGTATTAATTCAAAGAAAAGATTATGGTGGCGGCGAAATCTATTTTGATGATGTTTTAATTCGTAAAGATGGTATGTTTGTATTAGAAGAATTGAAACCACTAAATTTTGACTATAAAGGATAAAAAGGAACAAATTACTCTGTTCCTTTTGTTGTTAAACGATACAAATTAATACTAGGTCTAGTAAATAGTCTAAACTCATACATACTAGTTCCTAATCCCCCTGATACATATAGCTTTGTATTTCCAATTTCATATTGTTCATTTGGATATTTTTTACCTTCTTCTACTTTCATAATAGCACCAATTCCAGGTAATCTAATTTGTCCATTATGAGAATGTCCGGCTAGGGCTAAATCTACTGAATATTTAGAAACAATATCATCTATTACATCTGGTTCATGTAATAAGGTAATGGTATATAAGTTATCTTCTTGATCATAGCTAAAGGCTTGATCCATATCGCTATCATTCTGTAAGATACTACCAAGTCCAGTTAAAAGAATAGGAGTATTTCCTTTATAATAAATTAATTCATAAGTGTTATTTAAGATTTTAAAATTAGTTTCATTGAAAATTTTTTCAAAGTAATCCTTTTCATAATCGTGATTTCCTTTGATTGCATATAAACCAGTAGTTACTTCAATACGATTCAGACTGGTTATTAAATCATTGATATCAGTTTCACTAGGTTCCTTTGTATAATCAATAAGATCTCCTGTAAATACTACAATATCAGGTTTTAACTGATTGATTTTATCTACCATATTATCTAGTTCTTTTTGATGAATAGTCGTTAAGTAATGCAAATCAGAAAACTGTACAATTTTAAATCCATGAAAAGATTCGGGAAGAGAAGCACTTTCTATTTTGTATTCTCTTACAGTTAATCCTTTTGTACCTATAAAATGCATATATAAAATGAAAAGTAAAAAAATTCCTATAATAATCAGAAAAACTTTCAGAAAGATTTTGATTTTTCTTTGTTTTTTTTCCTTCTTTTCTTCTTTTTCTAACTGAGCTTCTAACTCTTTGGCTTTGTCACTGCGACTCATCATAATAAAATCATCGCTCCACTAATTAAGGAAAGTGTAGTCAAAGCCGTATTATGAAATATGTGCATGATAATGGAAGCATAAATATTATCTGTCTTTTGATACATATATCCAAAAGCAACCCCTAAAGAGCTATAAGGAATGATATAAAGTAAGTCCCAACCACTACTTAAAGATAATAAAACATGCAAACTACCAAAAATTAGACCAGATGCAAAGGCAAATAAAATCTTATGCTGAAAAACTTCACGAAAAGCTTTACGAAAGGTTAACTCTTCTATAATAGGAGCTAAAATTCCAATCGTAATAATAGATAGTAACCCCGTTCCATGAATAATTTGCTGTACACCTTGTTCGTTGGTAGCCTGTGCTTGAGGTACGAATGAACCAATGATAATATTAGATATTACCATAGCAATCAATCCTATTAACCAATATTTAATTCCATTATCAATTAAAGAATAAAAGTTATTTTTCATTTTTTGAAAATCTTCTTTTAATGATTTGAAGTAAATAGCTACCAGTATAATCAATAAAACACTATCAGAGAAGATAGTAAGCCATAATTGCTGCTTAATTGTAATATTGTAAATATCCATATTGAAAAGATGTATAGGGATAAACTGGAGCAAGGATGCAAAAAAGAATAAAAGCACTACAATAATTAATTTAGGTATCTTTTTGATATTGATGATATTCTGTTTCATAAAATTCCTTCTTTCTATCATAATCTTATCATAAGTTTGATAAAAACAGTTCTTTTTTTGCTAATTTATTAAAAATTCTATGTAAAATGATTTTTTTGTGTTATACTGTAAGTACAACGAGTGGGAAACCACTCGATTTTGTTTAGTAAAAAGGAGGAATTATGAAAGAGAAAATAATAGAAGCTATCGGAAACAAGCTAGATGATTTAGATGTTTTTATTGATGATATTACTTATGGAAAAGTAGAAAATGAAAATACATTAACGATTATTTTAGATAGTAAAGAAATCATTCCTTTAAATAAGGTAGTGATGGCTACTAGAATTATAAATCCTATTTTGGATAAGTTAGATTTGATTGAGGAGAGTTACACATTAGATGTATATGCCAAAGAAAAGGGAGATGGAAAATAATGAATGGCAAGGAGTTTATCAAAGCAGTTGATTTAGTAGAAAAAGAAAAAGGAATTGATCGAGAAATTATTTTTGAAGCAATGGAAAATGCTTTAATGGCAGCTTATAAAAAAAATACAGGAATTCAAAATTCAAAAGTAGTAATGGATAAGAAAACAGGAGATATTAAAGTTTATTCATATTTAACAGTTGTAGAAGATGAAGATCCAAATGATGAGGAATCAGATGGAATCGATTTAGATCTTGAAATTGGATTAACAGATGCTAGAAAAATCAATAAAACTTTAAATGTAGGAGATACGATTGATACCGAAGTAACTCCAAAAGATTTTGGTAGAGTTGCTACTTCTACAGCAAAACAAGTATTGATTCAGAAAATTCGTGAAGCAGAAAGAAATAGTATTTTAAATGAACTTGGTGATAAGCAAGATGAAATGCTTATTGGTACTGTAGAACTAGAAGATACCGATAATTATTATATCAACCTTGGAAGAAGTAATGGGATTTTACCTAAAAAAGAATGTATTCCTGGTGAAAAGATTCAAATGGGTAGTCAAATTAAAGTCTATGTTAGTAAAGTAGATTCTAATAGTAAAGGATTATTAATTTTACTTTCTAGAACACACTATGGTTTTGTAAAAAGATTATTTGAACTAGAAATTCCTGAAATTAATGATGGGTCTGTATTGGTATATAGTGTTGCTCGTGATGCTGGAAACCGCAGTAAGGTAGCAGTATATTCAGAAAAACCTAATATCGATCCAATTGGTGCTTGTATCGGCGAAAAGGGTAGTAGAATTGCTAATATTTTAGAAGAACTACACGGAGAAAAAATTGATATCGTAAAATATGATAAAGATCCAAAGATATTTATTGAAAATGCCCTAGCACCTGCTAAAGATTTAAAAGTATTAATTATGGATCCTAAGAAACAAGAAGCTTTAGTAATAGCGGATGGAGATAATTTTTCATTAGCTATTGGTAAAAAAGGAATGAATGCCAAACTTGCTTCTCGCTTAACCAAATATAAGATTGATATTAAGAATAGTAGTCAAGCTAGTGAACTTGGAATTACTTTTAGGGATGAATAGTATGAAAGTAAGAAAAATTTCAATGAGAATGTGCTCTGTAACACGTGAAAGATTTCCAAAACAAGAACTTCTAAGAATAGTTAGAACACCAGAAGATGAAGTGAAAGTAGATTTAACTGGAAAATTAAATGGACATGGAGCATATATTAAAAAAGATTTAGAAGTGTTAACAAAAGCTAAGAAATCAAAAGCACTAGCAAGAAGTTTAGAAATAGAAATACCAGATTCTATTTACGAAGAAATAGAAAGTATTATAAAACAAGAAATATAGTACGGTTAGTAGTAGGGGGGGGGTAAACTATGCCAGGGAAAAGAGAAGAATACTTGACTTGGGATGAATATTTTATGGGGCAAGCGCTAGAAGTATCTCTAAGAAGTAAAGATCCATCTACTCAAGTTGGAGCATGTATTATAAGTAGTGACAATAAACAAGTATCTATAGGATATAATGGACTTACCAATGGAATGGATGATGATCAATTTTCTTGGAATAGTCCTGGAGAGAAAACAGGCGACCTATATACCACTAAAAATCCTTGGGTTGCTCATGCTGAACTCAATGCTATCTTAAATTGTCATGGCGCAAATTTAGAAGGAACTACTATATATGTCACTTTATTCCCTTGTAATGAATGTGCAAAAGCGATTATTCAAGCAGGTATTAAAAAAGTTGTTTATCTAAGAATGTATAATGATGAAATGAAAGTTAAGATAACCAAAGAAATGTTTGATAAAGCTGGTGTGGAATATATACCTTATAATCCATATAAAAACTTTTCAAAAGAGGAAGTGCAAGGGGCGGCTAATGAAATTCAAAAAATATTGAAAAGATTTTCAGTGAAGAGTGATATCGTAAATTCGGAATATAATGATCAATATTTCATGAGTCTAGCCGAGGAAATTTCTACTAATTCTGATTGTAGAAGGCATGTTGGAGCTGTGATTGCTAGAGATAACAAAGTGTTAGTTACGGGTTATAATGCAGCACCAGTTGGATGTGAATCTTGCATTGAATTAGGTGGTTGTATGAGACAGGAGGATAATATTCCATCCGGAACAAGACAAGAATATTGTCGAGCAGTTCACGCGGAGCAAAACGCAATTATTCAAGCAGCAACAGAAGGAATTTCTATCAAAGGTGGCACCTTATATGTTACTACTTATCCATGTAATATCTGTGCCAGGATGATTATGAATTGTAAGTTGAAAAGAATTGTTTATCAAGGCGATTATCAAGATGAAGGCTCTCATAACATGCTAAAAGAAAGTGGAATTATTGTTGAAAAATACGAACCTAAGGTAAAGAAAATTGGTTCAATATAATAGAAATAAAAGGAGGGTGATTTTTTATGATGAGTGTTTTAGAATATGCACAAGATGTGAATAAAAGTGTAGAGGAAATATTCAAGTTATGTGAAAAATTACAGATTAATGTGTCAAGTGAAGAGGATTTGTTAAGTCAGGATAATATTACTGATTTAGATAATGAACTTCGAAATGAAGAAGATTCAGTAGTAGAAGAAAGTGATAATAATTACGATGATGATGAATTCTTTGAGAAGGTAGAATCACTAGCAGCCAATACTAAGATAGCGATAGAGAAACCTAAAACTAAATTAAAACAGAAAAAACAATCTCAGAATAACGAGCAAGATACATTTCTAAAAGATAAAAAAGAAATTTATAAACATCGTGAAAAATTAATGACGAATGAAGCAAAAACGGATGATTCAGTAGTTCTTTATAAAGAAAATATGACAGTGAAAGAATTAGCCGATGCAATGGGAGTAGTACCAAGTGAGTTAATCAAAAAATTAATGGGTCTTGGAATTATGACAACATTGAATAATTCTCTAAGTTTTGATGTGGCGGAAATTTTAGTATTGGAATATGAAAAGACTTTAAAAAAAGAAGAATCCGCTGATATTTCCAATTTTGAAAATTTTGAAATCATCGATGATGAAAAAGATTTACAAGAAAGACCTCCGGTAGTAACAATCATGGGACATGTTGATCATGGAAAAACATCATTGTTAGACGCCATTCGTGATGCGAATGTTGTTAGTGGAGAAGCTGGTGGAATTACACAAGCAATCGGTGCTTATCAAGTAGAAATTAATGGAAAGAAGATTACTTTTATTGATACACCAGGGCATGAAGCTTTTACAGAAATGAGAGCAAGAGGTGCTAGTGTAACCGATGTTGTTATTATTATTGTAGCAGCTGATGATGGAGTGATGCCTCAAACCAAAGAAGCAATTGATCATGCAAAAGCTGCTGATGTACCTATTATTGTGGCAATTAATAAAATGGATAAACCAGATGCTAATCCAGATAGGGTGTTAACAGAATTAGTAGAATATGGAATTACTCCGGAAGAATGGGGAGGAGAAACTGTTTGTTGTCGAATTTCTGCTAAAACCCATGAAGGGATTCCAGAACTTTTAGAAAATATTTTATTAGTTAGTGAGATGGCGGAATTAAAGGCCAATCCTCATCGTTATGCAACGGGTGCTGTGATTGAATCTCGTCTAGATAAGCAGATTGGTAGTGTTGCAACTCTTTTAATTCAAAATGGAACACTTCGTTTAGGAGATCCAATTGTAGTAGGAACCAGTTTCGGAAAAATTCGTACTTTAAAAAATGATAAAGGTCAAGATATTGTAGAAGCACTTCCTTCTACACCAGTAGAAATTACGGGACTAAATGAACCACCTCAAGCTGGTGATAAGTTTATGGCTTTTGAAACAGAAAAACAGGCTAGAAGTATAGCAGAAGAAAGAAAATTAAGAAGTCGTGAACAAGATAGTAATCGTTCTGGTATGACACTAGATGATCTATTTGGACGTATTCAAGAAGGTATTCGCGAAATTAATGTTATTTTAAAAGCAGATGTGAATGGCAGTAGTGAAGCAGTGAAAAAATCACTTGAGAAAATTGAAGTAGAAGATGTTCGTGTGAAAGTAATTCGTAGTGGAGTTGGAACCATTACAGAAAGTGATGTCACTTTAGCTAAGGCCAGCAATGCTATCATTATTGGTTTTAATGTAAGACCAAATGCAAAAACAGTAGAAATGGCCAAAGAAAATGGGATTGAAATTAGACTGTATAATATTATATATAAAGTAGTAGAAGACATGGAAGCAGCTATGAAAGGAATGCTAGCGCCAATTTATGAAGAAAAAGTAAATGGAACATTGGAGATTAGACAAATCTTTAAGTTTTCTAAAGTTGGAAATATTGCAGGATGTCATGTATTAGACGGTGTCATTAAAGCAAATAGTAATGCAAGACTTGTACGTGATGGTGTAGTTGTGTATACCGGAAAAATCAATTCCATTCAACGTGAAAAAGATCAAGTAAAAGAAGTAAGCAAAGGTATGGATTGTGGTATTACTTTAGAAAATTATCAAGATATCAAAGAAAAAGATATGATTGAAGCATATGAGTTAATCGAAATAAAAAGATAATTCATGCTTGCCTTCGAGAAAGGAAGATAATTATGAGTGTAAAAATAGAAAGATTAAACGACCAATTTCAAAAAGAAATAAGTTCTATTCTGCAAACGGAAATTAAAGATCATGATATTCGTTTTGTAACAATTACAGGATGCGAAATCACAAATGATTTGAGTTTTTGTAAAGTGTATTTTACTGTTTTAGATGATAGTAAAAAAGAAAGCACATTACAGGCTTTAAAAGGAGCCGCATCTTTTATTCGTGGGCAACTAAGTCAAAGAATTGAAATTAGGCATACTCCAGAACTTCGATTTATTTATGATGAATCGATTGAATATGGAAATAAAATAGAAAAGATTATTGAAAAGATTAACGAAAATGAATAGTTAATCTTTTTTTTAAGTCTTTTCGAAACTTTCTTAAATAATATAATTGGAAGATAAATATATAATCATTTTCCATATATTTAAGAAAGGAGTTTTGTATGCCAAAAGAAAAAGAACTAGAATTTATATCCTTGGTATCAGATACTACATTTAAGTATCTATATAAGAATATAAAAACCAGAAGTTGGATTGAAAATATTATTAGAAAGAAATTTAATTTGGATTTAAGTAGTTATCAGTTGGTAGATAATGAATCGAATACTGGAAATTATATTAAAGATTATCGCTATGATTTAAAGTTTGTCAAAGACAATTTAACAGTGATTATAGAGATGAATCGTAGTGATTATGCCTTTTTACAGTCTAAGAATTACCAATACTTATATCGGGAAGCTGGAAGTATGTATGATACAGGAGAAAAGTATCGTGATAAGAAAACGAAGTTAATCCTATTTAATCATTTTAAGAATAAAAAAGTACCGGAAATGAAAACAGGAAACTTTATTTTTGAAGATCCTAAATATCATGTTAGGATAGATGATATTGAAAGTTTTGAAATCTATTTACCAAACTTTCAAAAAGTATGCTATGATAGTGATGAAGTAGATGTTAGCTTATCGCTATTTTCAGCAACTAGTTATGACGAGATGAGAAAGCTAACAAATAATCCAGAAGATATAGAAGTTATAAAAGAATTGGAGAGGTTAGCAATGAATGAAGAATTTAAAATCCATTATGA
>CALVSR010000033.1 GCA_944359075.1 uncultured Bacilli bacterium | reverse complement strand
TTCATATTCATTGTTTCCTATTTTTTTGGCTGTTACTCTTGCATCACAAGCTTGTCCTTTACTATCTACTACATTTTCAATATATTTATTATCTGCTAACTCTTTTAGTTCAATTACTGTTACATTATTTATTTCTCTTGGCAGAAGAGCACGATAATCATTTAGATAATCTTCTCCTGATAGCATTACTGTTTTTTCCAAACTATGATAATATTCCTCAGTTCCTCTAATTAGATCCCGATAAATGGATGGAGTCGCTAGTGCTAACAATACTCCCAATATCACAATTACTACCAATAATTCCGCTAATGTAAATCCCTTTTCTCTTTTCATATTGATCCCACCATTTTCAAAAATCATTAAATATAAAAAAATAAAAACTCACTTTATTTTATTAACTTTATTATATCCTCTTTTCGATTCTACTACAAGTTGTTTATTGAAGGTATTTTTGTGAAGATTCCATTTCTATTTTGTTCAAATTTAGAGCTAATTGACATATAAATTTATTAAGGCTAAGGTGAAAATATGAACAAAGAAAAGTTTATTAAATCAACCATTATTTTAATTATTGGTGGATTTGTGACTAAAATTTTAGGAATGGTAATCAAAGTAATCAACACTAGATTAATTGGATTAGAAGGAATTGGTTTGTATATGCTTATTTATCCAACATTTTCTCTTTTTATGTCTTTATCTCAATTTAGTTTACCAACTAGTGTATCAAAATTAGTGAGTGAAGAAAAATATAATAATAAAAATTTAGTTTTTTCGAGTATCCCTATTATAATCATTTTTGATTTCATTTTAATAGCCATTATTCTAGCTTCTGCTTCTTTTATATCCATTGATTTACTGAAAGATAGTAGATGTTATCTCCCTATTTTATGTATTAGCTTAGTTCTTCCCTTTGAGGCTCTTTCTAATATGCTAAGAGGTTATTTTTTTGGGAAGCAAAAAATGTTTCCTCATGTTGTCAGCCATGTAATAGAACAGATTATTAGACTGTCTTTAACCATTTTATTAGTTCCTTCTTTATTAAAGATTGATTTGGTATATGCAGTTGCTTTCTTAATACTTGTAAATATGGTTAGTGAATTTACTAGTATTATTGTTTTATTACTATTTTTACCAAAAGGAGTTAGAATTAATAGAAATGATATTAGGCCTCAGAAGCAGAATGTTAAAAACATTCTTTCTATTTCGATTCCTAATACCAATACGAGATTAATTGGAAATATTGGTTATTTTTTAGAACCAATTCTCTTAACTGCCGGAATGATCGCTGCTGGTTATAGTCCAGATTATATTACTCAAGAATATGGGATTGTAGCAGGATATTCTATGCCACTTTTGCTTTTACCTGGTTTTTTTACAGGAGCCATTTCTAATAGTTTATTGCCCGTTATTTCCAAAGCTGCTGCAGAGAAAAAATATCTCTACATCAAAAGAAAATTAAAACAGGCAATTGGTATTTCTCTAGCCATTGGTTTGCCTGTTACAGTAATATTATTTTTATTTCCAGAATTCTTTTTAAATCTTATATATGGAACCACCCACGGTGGTAATTATTTAAGAGCATTAGCGATTCCGTTTTTATTCTATTATGTTGAGCTTCCATTAGCTGCTACAATGCAAGCAATGGATATGTCAAAAAATGTAATGTTTGATAACATTTTAGGAATTGTTTTAAAAACGCTTCTTATTTATGCTCTTTCACTCTTACATATTGGTATGTATGGATTAGTAATTGCTTCTAGCATTAATATTATGATAGTATCTTGTAGTCACTATTTTCATGTTGCGAAACAGTTAAAATCTTGATAAAGTTATTATCTATTTTTTCCTTAGCGCTTGTTTTCTAATCGTTTCTGACTTTTGAGATGCAAAATAATAATCCACTTCCATTGCATATTTTTCAGCAGTAGAAGGTGTTTTTCTTATGATTTGTTTTACAGAAGCAATTTTCATTTGTCGTAACATATCCGTTTTTGCTAAAACTATGTTTTTTAATGCTTCATTTTCGATATTCTCATTAACCCATGTCATCCATGTTTTCTGAAATAATTCATTATAACTAGAATTCGGATTTTCTAACTCCCTTAAAATCTGCTGATAGATTTCTCGTTTTTCTTCATTTGAACTATAGGGTCCTTTTTCTCTTTCATCAAAAGGCATTTTAGAAAAACTCATTAATTTATTTTGTAATTCTCGAAGCGTTTTAGCAATTAACTGTAGTACTGATTTATAATTTGGTGAAGGTCGTAATACCTTGTTATTTAAAAGATTGGATAATTCTTTTAATATTTCACGATAGGATATAGTGAATACCGCCATGTAAAGATCTATAAAGTTCACAAAATTATAAATATAAACCTGCTTTATCTCTGATGAAAAATGATCATATTCTTCTTCAGACCAGGTTCCATTTAATACTTGTTGAAATGCCCTTTTTTGATATTCTGTAATCATTCTTATTTCATTGCTTACCATTTTATTATCGTTTTTTTGCTCATAATCCCAATATCTACCTACTTTTGTTTCCCAATTCCAAGTTAACATAAACTTACATCCCCTTTTAAATGATGGTTATTTTACTATTTTTTTGGGGATTTGTCAAATTTTTTCATCACCAAATAGCTAATGCACAGTATCATAAGTCCTACACTAAAACCAGCAAACACATCTGTAATATAATGAACATTAAAATAAACTCTACTAAGACCTGTTAACAAAATGCATAAACAACACAGAAAGATATAAAGAGATTTCCTTTTACCATGGTAATACTTTCTAATCAATAACACTAAATATCCATAGACAATCATAGAAACAGATGAGTGGCTACTCGGAAAACTATAACCAGAAACATCTAATAACATGTTAGCGGGTCTATCTCTTTTAATCATTACTTTAATGAAATTGGTTAATAAAAAGCCTACTACAACGGTTATAATATATAATATGATTTCTTTTTTTGCTTTTTGTTTTCTTAAAAGAATGGCTGTGCTTACGAAGATAATGACAATTCCTAAAACACTCATAAAATTGGTTATGATTAAAAAGATATACTTAAAACTTGGATGTGCAAAAAGTTTTTGAATATTTTCACCATAATCATCAATGTATTGGGCAAAAGAAAATTCCAACAATAATAATAAAATGCAAAATAAGATGACCGCTATCCATAGCAACCAAATAGATTTTCTTTTCATAATCTCACCTATTATAGAATATCACAACAAAGAAATATTTACTAATAAAATTATTTTTAGTATAATCAAAAAGAAATGAGGTGCTACTATGGGAGAAGGAATTGGAGCCAAGGGTGGTAAAAAAGATCGCATATTAATTTTTCGTAATCGGAAAAGAAAAATAAAAAAAGAAAGTCAACAATTAGAAGAACAACAGAAGCAAGGAAAAGCGAAGAAGCAACAAGAAGTAGATACTATTTTAGTAGTAAACTCAGATAAAAAACAAGAAGAAAAAATTAGCATTCCTATTACTGCTGTAAAAGATGAAATACTAGCACCAAATACTACGAGCCTAACACCACCAAAGGTTCCTACTTTACTTAAAGAAGAGGATTCTACTAAAAAGCAACCTGCAAAGAGCTCTATTACTCCGACTATCAATATGGAAAAGAAAAAAGAAAGTTCCCCTTCTACCCATAATTTAATTTCAAAAGTGCTAAGAGAAAAGACACCAAAAAAAATGGAACCACTACCAGTTGTTCATGATTTTTATTTACAAACGAATGAAAAAAAGACACAAACCGAAACCAAGGTTTTGGCAGGCCATCCAAAAACAATAGAATTTCCAAAAGAAGAAAAGAATGATATAGACTTTGTAGAAAAACAGATTATCAAAATATTAGAACAAGATATTGAAGAAAAAAAGTATCAGTTAAAGAAAATGGATAGTGAGCTTTACACGATTCAAAAAAGCATAGATTCTATCACAGAGGAAGAGGAGCTGAAAGAGCTAGAAAAAGAAGTTCAGCAATTAATGGAAATGATAGAAAAAATAAAGAAGCAAATGATTTCTTTAGAAAAAATGTTAGATTTAAAACTTCCTGTAGAAGAACCGGATTACTATCTTACCAATTTAGTAGAAGAATATAAGCAACGTCGCCATACAGAAATAGAATTTGGAAAGTCCTTACAAGAAAATCCCCGATTTCAATCCTTAATAGATACTGTCATTGAAATGGAGGAAAAGCAAAAAATAATTCAAGAAAAAATACAAGCTAAAAAAGAAAAATTAGAATTAGAAGAAGAACAAATGAAAAAATTAAATGAAGATGTAATAAATTTGGAAGAAATGAATCAAAAAATCATCAAAATGTTAAAAGATAGTGAAAATATGATGGAAACAATTACTCAAAAAGTAAATGAGACAGTTCATATTACGAAACGTGTGGATATTATTACGAAACAAGTAGATCATACCATGTTAGAACTATTTTTGTTGATGGGTTTATTAAAACACAATCTAAGTATGAAAAATAATGCTATCGCTGCTGCTACTGCTATGCTAGTTTTAGATATGATTATCAAAATGACTACTCCTATTTCAGAACAAAAGGTCGTCTTCGAAAATGATGTCAAAGATTATCGGGATTTGATTGAACATTGTACCGAGGATACTAACTTTCTAGCAGATGTGATTGATAAAAATATAGATCAAATTTCTTCTATTCGCTATATTTTCGAGCATGACTACTCTTCTTGTGATTATTTACCTAGTTATCAAAGCGCCTTAGACAAATTGATAGATTTAGAAGAAGAAATGAAAGAACGGAAAAAAGATGTTTCTAAAATGAAAAAAGAAATGCAAACTCAATTAGAAAAAAATAATGCTAAAGTAAATAAATATAATTCTCCAAAAGTGGCTTAGACCACTTTTTTTCACACAAATTACATAAATTTAGGTATAATATTGGTCAGGGAGGTACGATTTATGAATATACTCGTTGTGGATGATGAGAAGTTAATTCGTGATGTCATTAAGGAATATGGACTTTACGAAGGATACCAAATTTTTGAAGCAGAAGATGGATGGCAAGCAATTGAAATTGTTGAAACAAAAAACATTGATGTAATGGTATTAGATATCATGATGCCAAAACTGGATGGTTTTTCTACTTATAAAGAAATTAAAAAAATCAAAAATATCCCAACCATCATTTTATCGGCTAGAAGCGAAGAATACGATAAACTATTTGGCTTTGAGTTAGGAATTGATGATTATTTAACTAAACCTTTTTCTCCTAAGGAATTGATTGCTAGGATTAAAGCAATTGCCAAAAGAAGTTATCAAGATGTTGATCAATTTGTTTATCAAGATTTAATCATAGATTTTAAAGGTTATACCATTTATATTGGTAAGCAGGAAATCAAAGTAACGCCAAAAGAATTTGAAATTCTTACTTATCTTGTTAAAAACAAGAATATCGCTATTTCTCGCGAATCACTACTTTCTTCTATTTGGGGGTATGACTTTTTTGGCGATGATAGAACCATTGATACTCATGTAAAAATGTTGCGAAATAATTTAGGAAAATATCGAAATCTAATTACTACTGTTAGAGGGGTTGGCTACAAATTTGAAGTCAAAGAACCGAACCTTTAAAAATAGTATAAATGCCAAAATTTGGTCCTATTTAGTATTATTTTCCTTTTTAATTTTAATATTTTTATGGGTCTTTCAAATTTTATTTTTGTCTTCCTACTATGAATGGCGAAAAACAAAAGATATGAAGCAATTGGTGAATCAAATTGCTCTTAGTTATCGTCAAAATGAAACTATGGATGGTTTTTTAGAAAAGTTAGAGACTGTAAGTTTCGAAAATGGAATTTGTATTGAATTGTCCAATGGAAGTGATCACATTTCTTATACTAGCAACTTTAATGATCGAGAATGTATTAAAGGTACCTACTCTCTACCATATAAAGAAGACTTTATCAATAGTAATCAATTTATAAAAAAATATACTTTGATTAATCCCCAATTTGAAAACAAAACATTAATTTATGGATTAAAGTTGGACGACTCTTTATATGCTTTTATTTCTACTTCTCTAGTTCCTATTAGTTCCACTATTTCTATTTTACAGAGTCAATTTATTTATGTTACCATATTGGTTTTGGCATTATCTTTAATTATTTCCTACTTTATTTCTAAAAAACTAGCCAAACCAATTGAGGATATCACAACTTCTGCCAAAGAACTGGCAAAAGGAAATTATAATGCAGATTTTTCTACTAAAACGGATATTGTGGAAATCAAAGAACTAACCAATACTTTAAATACTGCTAAAAAGGAACTGGCTAGAACCGATGAATTAAGAAGAGACTTAATGGCAAATGTATCACATGATTTAAAAACGCCATTGACTATGATCAAAGCCTATGCTGAAATGGTTCGAGACTTAACTTATAAAAACAAAGCAAAACGAGAAGCTAATTTAAATACCATTATTGATGAAGTAGATCGTTTAAATGCTTTGGTAAATGATATTCTTTCCCTATCTGTTATGGAAAGTAAAATGCTTACATTAAACATGGAAACTTTTAATTTGACAGAATTGATTAACACGATTGTTCGACGATATGAGATTTTTTCTACCACTCTAGAATACCAGTTTATTATCAATACTACGGATGAGGTTATGGTCACAGCAGATAAGCAAAAAATAGAACAAGTAATTTATAATTTAATCAATAACGCTATTAATTACACTGGTGAAGATAAAAAAATCTATATTCATATCCAAAAAAAGGATGGTGTAATGGTAGAAATTACCGATACCGGAAAAGGAATTGATCCAAAAGAAATTCACTCTATTTGGGATAAATACTATAAATCTCAAAAGAACCATCAAAGAAATACAATTGGTACAGGACTAGGTCTTGCGATTGTGAAACAAATATTAGAGCTGCATCATTTTGAATATGGGGTTCATTCTAAGAAAAATAAAGGCACCACTTTCTATTTTAAAATCAAAGATATTTCTTAAATTTTTTAAAAAATTACACACAGATTTCACATTTATCTTTTATATTTATATTATGAAAAGAAATTTTCATAAATGGTTTTCAATTTTACTCTCACCTATTTGAAAACCATAAAAAGAAACTAGATTTTAGTTTCTTTTTTCATTGATCTAAATCACTTTTTTTTATTAAATATAACCCTTTATCTTTATAAAAGGCATAAAAAATATTATCTAGCGATACTTGCTCTTCTTTTAAGGTTTTATTTAACCATTTCTCGCTTTTCTTAATTTGAGCTAATGTCTCTGATTGAATAACGCCATCTAATATTAAAGGAAGAGGATAATCGCCAAACTGACTTCCTTCTTTTTTAAAGACACTTAGTTTACCACTAGATTCTAATACTGCATAATCTACTTCTTCGATTGTTCTAATATGTTGTTCTCTAAGTTGTGTTAATAAATCATCTAAATTATAACGCTGCCTAACCATTTCTTTAAAATTTACTACCCCTCTATTAATCATAACAGAAGGTGTCCCATCGAAAGCATCTCTTACTTTCGCATATTTTAAAGAGAGATAACTCATGCCAATTTGAATCAGTACCAAAACCACAATGGGAATAATGGATAAGAAGATACTTTCTTCCCTATTATCAATAGAAATGGCAGCAAGCTCAGCAATTAAAATAGAAACAATTAGATCTACAATGCCTAATTGACCTATTTCTCTTTTTCCCATAAAGCGATATAGTAACGTTATTATAATATAAAAAAGAATCGTTCTTTCTAATACAATGACATAATCCATACTATCACCTAAATATATTATGGTTTCTGACATAAAAAAATATGCATTTACATAGATTTTATTAGGTGATAACATGAACATAATAAAATATTTCAAAGTTTTACTTTATATTTTGATTCCCATGTTCGTTTTAAACGCAATTCTATCTATTTTGTATTATTTTAATATTGTAGGAAATGGTGTTATTAATTATTTCAAACTATTTATTATAGCAATCTCTATGCTAATTGGAGGAATTTATATTGGAAGTCAAGCTAGTAAAAAGGGCTGGTTAGAAGGATTAAAAGTCGGGCTAGAAATTATTATTTTATTCTTTATCGTTAGCTATTTAGCTTTTGATCAAGGAATCCATATCAAAACTTTAATTTACTATTTCATTTTATTGGCATCTTCTACACTAGGAAGTATGATAGGAATTAATAAAAAGAAGTCTGATTAGGCTTCTTTTTATTCGTGGTAATTCTTATAGAATTCTTCTCGATATTCTAGTAATCTATCTTCTTTAATGGCTTCTCTTAATTCTTCCGTTAGACGAATTAAAAAGCGAATATTATGAATGGATAATAGTCTTCCTCCTAAAGATTCATCAACATTTACTAAGTGTCTGATATATGCCTTGGTATAATTTCTACATGCATAGCAGTCACAATCTTTTTCAATAGGGGTAAAATCTTCTTTATATTTGGCATTTTTGATATTTATTTTTCCATGTTTCGTAAAAGCATTACCATGACGGGCAATTCTAGTAGGGAGCACACAATCAAACATATCAATTCCACGAATTACTCCTTCTACAATATCCGATGGCTCCCCAACACCCATCAGGTATCTTGGTTTATCCTTAGGTAAATATGGAATAGAATAGTCAATAGCTTTATACATATCCTCTTTGGATTCATTATCGTTAGCTACTCCACCAATGCTATAGCCGTCAAAATCTAATTTAACCGTTTCTGTTGCTGAAAATTTTCGTAAATCCTCGTATGCTCCTCCTTGAACAATTCCAAACAAAGATTGACGAGGATTCGCATGCACTTTTTTTCCTCTTGCTGCCCATCTTAATGTGCGTTCAATACTATTTTTCATATACTCATAAGTAGCACTAGCCGGTGGACATTCATCGAAGCTCATCGCAATATCACTATCCAGTTTGTTTTGAATTTGAATACTTTTTTCTGGTGTTAAAAACAACTTAGAACCATCAATATGACTTTTAAAATGGACTCCTTCTTCGGTAATATCTTTAGGATTGGCTAAAGAGAATACTTGAAAACCTCCACTATCTGTTAAGATAGGTCCATGATAATTCATAAACTTATGAAGGCCGCCTGCTTTTTCTACTAGATCTTCTCCTGGCCTTAGCCATAAGTGATAAGTATTTGCCAAAATCACACCAGAATGGACATCATATAATTCTTCTGGTGTTAACATTTTTACCGTAGCTCTAGTTCCTACCGGCATAAACATAGGGGTATCTACTACCCCATAGTTGGTTTCAATCGTACCAAGTCTTGCTTTGGTATTTTTTTCTTCATGTAATAAATTATATTTTATCTTCATATTATCTACTCATTTCTATTTCTGAATATTCTTTAAATTTTGATTATTAGCTTTGTCCATCATCTCTTGAATTAATATAGTGGCAAAATTAACATTACCCATACTTTTAGTTTTTAGTTTCTGATTTTCTATTTGCCATACTGTTATCGCCAAATACTCCTCTTCTAGTAATAATTTTAAATTTTCTATTACTGGCATTTGAGTAACGGTTAAAAAATTAGGCAAAGCTAAATAACCTGTTCTTTTTTCTTCTTCGTTTTCATTCAATGCTCTACCACAATTTAGTAATACAACATGATTATCATTGGCTAATATTTCTAGCATGGAAACCATAGACTGCTCTATAGGAATAGTCAATCCAACTTTCTTAGCACAATCACTAATTGCCATATTATGTCCCTTTAATTGCGGGTTCGATAAAAATATTTTTCCATCACTGGTAATTAAAACACAAGTGTTATTCCATAAATCACTCATTTTGCATTCTCCTTTAAAACTTAATTAACATGCTATCTCCAAAAGAGAAGAAACGATACTTTTCTTTGACAGCTTCTTTATAAGCATTTAAAACATTTTCTCTACCAGCTAAAGCACTGACTAACATAATCAGAGTAGATTTTGGTAAGTGAAAATTTGTAATTAAATAATCTATTCCTTGAAACTGATAACCGGGATAAATAAAAATATCCGTAGTACCACAACATTCCTTAAACTCTCCATATTTTTTCATAATGGTTTCAAGCGTTCTAACACTAGTTGTTCCAACCGCAATAATTTTTTTACCTTCTTCTTTGGTTCTTGTTAAAATATCAGCCGTTTCTTTACTCATCTCATAGTATTCCGTATGCATTTTATGATCTAGAATATTTTCCTCTTGAACTGGTCTAAAAGTACCAAGCCCAACATGTAGAGTTACGTAGGTAATCTGAATTCCTTTTGCTTCGATTTTATTTAACAGTTCTTTGGTAAAATGAAGTCCCGCTGTTGGAGCAGCTGCACTTCCAATATTTTTAGCGTAAACAGTATTATAGCGATCTTGATCCTCTAATTTTTCATGAATATAAGGAGGAAGGGGCATAGTACCCAATTTATCTAGTATTTCTAATAAAATTCCTTCATAAAGTAATTCATACTTTCGAATTCCTTCTTCTCCTTCAAAAATACACTTTGCTTTTAATTCACCATTTCCAAAAGAAATAATGGTGCCTACATGTACTCTTTTTGCTGACCTTGTTAGGCACTCCCAAACATTATTTTGCATATCCTTGAGCAATAATACTTCAATCACAGCTCCCGTATCTTCTTTCACACCGATTAAACGAGCTGGTAAAACTTTCGTGTCATTTAATACCAAAGTATCTCCTTTATTCATATAATCTAAGATATCTGTAAAATGTTTATGTTCTATTTCACCAGTATTTTTATCTAGTACCATTAGCCTAGAAGCATCTCTTGTTTTAAGCGGTGTTTGGGCAATTAGTTCTTCTGGCAAATTATAATTAAAGTCCTCTAGTTGCATATCTATCCCTACTTCCTATTTTATTAAATCATAATAATCTTTCTCTTCTAATTCTTTTATCACATTTTCTATAAAATTTGATATATCCTTTTGGTTGGTAATGTTCTTGTGATCTGTTATAAAACGGTTAAATATGGCTTGCAATAGTTTTTTTCTAACATCTAAATCTAATGTTTTTTTTCTAACTGCTAATAATAATTCTTTATTACCAACAATGGGCAGCGTGTTTTTAATCTCTTCGATACTACTATTCTGATAATAATCTGCCATAGTAAATAAGCTACCATCATCATAGTCTTCTAACGAAATATTTGCAAATTCTAGTAAACCACATAAAGAAATTACATACATTGCTTTTTCTTCTAATGAAACAAACATAGAATCTATAAATTCCACAAAAGATAATACTCTATTTTTGCTTTCATCGCTAATTAACAGCAATTTAGGAACAGTATTCCATTTTTCAATATCATTTTCTTCATCTAATACAGAAAATTTTTCTCCAACAATTTCATTAATTCTTTTTACTAATTTTTCAACACTAGTATCATTGACATCTAATAATTTTTCATTCATATCCCGTTCAACCTCTTTTCTTTTAATTAAACCTTTAATTTCTAGTTAGTTTTCTAACTTTTTCATTATAAATGTCATACCTTTTCATAACATTCATCTGTTCTTCTTTAGTCGCATCTTTCATTAAATTTTCATAAAATTTACAATCACTAAAAGGTTCAACACATCCGCCACATCTAACACATTGAGGGACACATGACCAATAGATATTTTCATCATATTTTCTAATTTCCTCTAATACAGCTTCCCAATATTTTCTAGTAGTTGGGTCTGCACATGTACAAAGTCTTTTTTCAGAAATATTTATAAGAGCCTGAATATTAGCATCCATTTCCATTGGAACATAATCCATTTGTCCCCTTTGACTTCTATCAATGCCTGTTCGATCACTTCTTTCTGTCCCAATAAATTTCTCACACCCTTCATGGTGTCTAGCAAAATGGGTTGATATAGCATAAGGAATACTATCCCATTCCCAACTAATACTACCTCTTCTGATAGGAGAATGTCTACAAATTAATAGCTTCCTTTTCCATTCGTCATTAGGTGTTTTGCCTGCTTTTTTAGATATTGTGGTCATACAAGCTGATTTTATCCTCATCCAATCCACATTAAAGTCAGTAATTTTAGTTTTTGTATCATAATTATGTGCCATGATACTCTCCCTCCTTAATTAAATAAATCATTTTGATATTCTATTTTTAAATGCTCATATGCAAGCGATGTTGCTACTCTTCCTCTTGGTGTTCGTTTGAGAAATCCTTGCTGTAATAAATATGGCTCATATACATCTTCAATTGTGGTAACTTCTTCCCCAATAGAAGAAGCAACGGATTCAATTCCAACTGGCCCACCATTAAATTTTTTAATAATTGCTAATAACAATTGATGGTCAGTATCATCTAATCCTTTTTCATCGATTTTTAAACGTTCTAAAGCCTTTTTCGTAATTTCTAAACTGATTATTCCATTTCCTTCTACTAAAGCAAAATCACGAACTCTTTTCAATAAACGATTGGCAATACGAGGAGTTCCACGACTTCTACTTGCTAATTCTAAGGCAGCTTCTTCATCGATGGGAACATCAAATACCCTAGCAGTCCTTTTCACAATTTTTACAAGTTCTTCTACTGTATAATATTGCATTTTTGAAATAATCCCAAAACGATCTCTAAGTGGAGAAGTTAAATCTCCAGCACGCGTTGTTGCCCCCACTAAAGTAAATGGTGGTAAATTAATACGAATACTTCTACTATTGCCCTCTCCACCTATCATAATATCCAAAACGAAATCCTCCATGGCAGGGTAAAGAATTTCTTCAATATAGGAAGGCATACGATGAATTTCATCAATAAATAGTACATCTTTAGGTTCCAGTGTTGAAAGAATAGCTGCTAAATCTCCGGATTTTTCAATGCTAGGACCGCTTGCTGTTTTGATATTCACACCTAGTTCATTAGCTATAATATTAGCAAGAGTAGTTTTTCCTAATCCTGGTGGACCATATAGCAAAACATGATCTAATGCCTCCCCCCTCATTTTAGCAGCCTCTATATATACTTTAATGTTTTGTTTTACATCTTCTTGCCCTATATACTCATCAAGACTTAATGGACGAATACTAGATTCTACCATTCCATCTTCTGCTAGTTCTTCACTAGTTATAATGCGTTCATCCATTTTCTTACCTCCTCTTTATTTGATAATCTTCTATCTCTTCATTGATTCTTTTTACTTCTATTTCTAAATCATAAAAAACACAATTTCTTTCTTGTACACATAAATTTTTAAAATTTCTTACTTCATCTGTTAAAAATCTTTCAACCCCTATCATACTACCACCATACTCTGGGGAATCAGCCCTAATAAAGCCAAATTTTTCTATTAAGTAAGAAGCCGTATAATACTTAGAATTATAGGTTTTCCAAAGATATTCACTATTCATTAACAATTGATTAACAATAGTAGCAGAAGTCACTTCATGATTCCCATCTTTTTCACCATCACTAGTAGATATCATAGTAAAACCATTGGGATCTATCATACATTTATGAATATCATCAATACTGCATTTTCTAATTTTTAATTCTTTATCAGAACAAGCAACCATGTCAGCATAATTGCCACCATTCTTTAATCTTATAGCTAGATTACTAATAGAATCATAGTTTCCTTTTTCTTCTTTTAATATGGATTTAGATATTTTATAAAGAGCATTGCCTGCTTTTCTTAAACAAGTACCTTCTTCTAATAATGGATTTATAAAAATATATTCAAGTTCAAACATAACAAAATCAAAATAAGGTGAAAAATATCCATAATTTTTCTCAAATTCATGAAATTTATTAGAATTTTCCTCCTGACAACATATTGATTGGCAAAAATCAGACACTTCATGATAAGTCATCCAATATATTTTATCTTCAGGGGTTATAAAACCAACTTTTAAATCTACCATCTAATCACCTATTTCAATAGTAATTTTAAAGCTTCCTTTACTTGTTCTTCAATTGTTAAGTTTTGATCTACTTTTACAACTATAGATTTGATTTCTTTTTCTTTATAACCAAGTCCTTTTAATACTTCTATTAACTCTTCATAACTGGTTACCGAATGCTCTACTTCAACTCCAGTAATAGAAATTTTACCTTTTAAATCTAATATTATTTGTTTGGCAACTTTATCTCCTATTTTTGGAAATTTTTTTAAATATAGGAGATTTTCTCGTTCAATCGCATCCACAATACCAGAAATAGAGCCAGTTGCTAAAATTGGAAGAGCCATTTTAGGACCAAGACCTTTCACACTAATTAGTTTTAAAAACAGTTCTTTTTCTTCTTTAGTTTTAAATCCATATAAGCTATTTTCATCTTCTCTAATCACTTGATAAACATAAACTTTATAAGTAGTTCCGATATCAAAAGAATATGGATTTGGTGTAAAGATTTGATAACCAATACCACTTGATTCTAACACAATATATGTGCTTTCTATATCTGTAATACTTCCCAATATATAATTATACATAGTTAGCCTCCATAACTATTTTCATTATACTATAAAAGAAGGTGAAATAAAAGGAAAATACTCAAAACCTTAAGTATCTTCCTAATGTTTTATTTTAATTAATGGTTACTAATGTGATTCGGGCAAATCCGTTTCCTCCACGAATACCATTTTGCATAGAACCACCGGTAACTCCTCCAATATAACCTATGCCGCCGGTATTATAGTTACCTCCATACCAGCCGCCACCGCCACCAGAAGTCCACTCTTTGTTTAAACTATCATCTCCACAATTGCCATAAGGATAACCATCTGAAGTGCTACGACCTTTTCCAAAAGTTGTATATGTTGTACAATTTAAAATTCTATCGGTATATTCATCACTACAATTTCTGATAACTCTATATGTAACAGGACTAGGTGTACTTCCTCCACCAGCTCCTCCTATTACAACTTCTGGGCCAGATTGATTCCAGCTGTCACAGTTTAGTGAGTTAGCTTCTGAGTGACTACCACCACCGCCACCGGCTACAAGTAATACCTCAGACTGAAAATTTTCATAATTTGCCAATACTCCTCGATTGGTAGTAGCTATATGTGTTGCGCCACCACCGCCACCACCTTCGCTTAACCAATCACCACTCCAAGAACCTCGATAACCGTTACCCCCTCCATTATAACCACCTGCTGTAGTGGTGCTATATCCAACGGTAGGACTAGATACCCCTTGTCCACCAACGACAATATATACATTATCATTTTTTATAAAATCTTTTGTGCCAGAGGAATATCCCCCTGCTCCTCCGCTTCCTCTTGCGGACGATCCTCCTTGGGCTCCATATACTTCTAACTTATAGGTTCCGCTACATGGCACTGTGAACTGTTGTACTCCTCCAGTATAATTGAACTCCCATGTTTGTCCTGGTGCATAACCACACAAATTTATGCCATAGCTATAATGGTTCCAGTTTCCACCATTATC
>CALVSR010000032.1 GCA_944359075.1 uncultured Bacilli bacterium | reverse complement strand
TAGTCCTTGACTAAAATGAGTGAAAGATTAAATTTCAGTTTCAAATATTTAGGAGCAATTTACTTTTTCATTTCACATCTTTTTAAAAGAAGTCTTTTTATTATTTACTAAAGTACGAAATCATGGTAAAATTAGTACGAAAGTAGGCGGTCAAGGTGTATTATGTGATTGTGGCTTTAGTGGCTTTGTTGATGATCTTTGTGATGATTGAAATTAGTTATTATAATAAATTTCAGTTACTTTATATAAAGATTAGTGAAGCATTTAATAACATTGATATCTTATTTGAGAAAAAGTTAAATTTATTGGAGCGTTCTATTCATATTATAAAAGATAGTAATAAAAAATATAAAGATGTTTTAATATTAGATAATTTAGTAAAAATTAAAAATCAAAAACCCAATCGTTTTGATTTAAACCGAGAATTAATGTTAGCATTGAGAGAATATAATAGCATGTTAGATTTGGATAAAAAATTATCAGAGATTGAAGCTTTGAAAAATATTAATGAAGATTTAGTGGATATTGATAATGACTTGAATGCTGCGAAAAAGTATTATAATGATACCGTTGTGTTACATAATCATTTAGTTCAAAGTTTTCCATCTAATATTGTGGCTAAATTGTTTGGATACCAAAAAAAAGATTTTTTCAAAGAAGAAAAAATAGAAACTTTAGAAATTCTAAAAGAAAACTAGAGTTTCTTTTTTTATAAGATGATGGATGCTTTCTTATTTTGAATTCCGATCTTTCTAAATATATTAAAAAAATAGAAGAGTTTACCTTCTATTATTGGATTTCCCAATGAATGGGTTTGATTCCTTTACTTTCTAGAAAGTGATTAGCTTTTGAAAATGGTTTGCTACCAAAGAAACCATTATAAGCAGAAAATGGCGAGGGATGAGCAGATTCAATAATATAATGAATGGGATTGGTTATTAAGCTTTTTTTACTTCTTGCGAAGCTTCCCCACAGAATGAAAACTACAGGAGTTTCTTTTTTATCGATTTCTTTTATTACTTCATCTGTAAATCTTTCCCAACCTAAATTTTTGTGTGAAGCGGGTTTATTGGCTTCCACAGTTAATACTGTATTTAAAAGTAAAACGCCTTCTTCTGTCCATGGTATCAAGCTACCGTTAGATGGAATGGGACATCCTAAATCATCTTGAAGTTCTTTAAAAATATTTTGTAGTGAAGGAGGTTTTTGAACTCCTATTTTTACAGAAAAAGATAATCCTTCCGCTTGATTTACTCCATGGTAAGGATCTTGTCCAAGAATAACTACTTTTGTATCTTGATAAGAAGTGTTCCGAAAGGCTTTAAATATTTCAGTTTGTTTGGGGTAAATTGTTTTTTTCTGATACTCTTTTTTTATGTATGTAAGTAATTCTTGAAAATAGTCTTTCGCAAATTCTTCTTTTAAAATTATATCCCAATCATTTCCGATCATACTACCACCTGATATTATTGTATCATGCTTCCTATATTTTGGATAGTTATCTCGATTTATTTTGATAGTAATCTTTGGTAATTTCTTTTCTCAATCTTAATAACGCATACATATTTATAATCGCTAAAACTGCAACTAAAATATCTACGATGCTCCATAACAGAGTGGGACTACTAATACTTCCAATCATTAAGAGTAATACCGTGACAGCTTTTAAAATATTTATATGCTTTTTGCTTACATTTTTTAGAAGGTATTTTAGATTGCTTTCACCATAATAGTATCCTGCCACAATCGTTGAATAAGCTAGAGAGATGACTGATAACAACAATACTATAATCCCCATCTTTCCTAAGTGATAATTTAAAGCATATTGTGTTAATTCAATTCCGTTGATATTTTCCAAATTTAAGTGCGTGTAATCTGAAGTTAAAATAATAAAAGCGGTAGAGGTACAAACAATAAAGACTGTAAAATAGATTCCTAAAATTTGAATGAGTCCTAATCCTATTTTATTTTCAGAATGGGAACAAGAAGAAGCAATTGCTCCAGTTCCCAATCCTGCTTCCGTAGAAAACATTCCTCTTTGAATGCCTATTATAAAAGTAGAAATAATTCCTCCACTAATTGCTTTGGTTTGAAATGCACTTTCGATAATATTCCATAAAACACTAGGTATTTTGTCTATATTTAAAATTAAAATTCCTATACTTAAAATAATATAACCTATTCCCATTACTGGAACTAATTTACTAGTAATATTTACAATTCGATCTAGTCCTTTCATAATGGATAGGAACGAAATAATTGCTAAAACAATCCCAATGATGAATGGATTAATATGATAATATTTATAAATTGAGGCAGTAATGGTATTGGCTTGAATGGTCATAAATCCAACGATATAAGCTACGATAATCAACGCAGCATAAATTGCGGCCAGTTTTTTATTTTTTAATCCTTTGGCAATATAAAAGGAAGGTCCACCCTTATAAGCATCACCATCTTTTTCTTGATATTTAGCTCCCATGTAACTCTCGCAAAAGGAATTTACGGATGTAATAATACCGGCTACCCAAATCCAAAAAATAGTACCAGGTCCACCTATATAGATAGCTAGAGCAATTCCTGCTAAAGATCCAACTCCTACTCTGGCAGCAAGAGACATGGTTAAGCTTTTAAAAGGAGATACACTACTTTTATGATCTCCTTGAAAACCTTTAAATAAGGATTTAAATTTCAATTGGGGAAACCCCAATTTTATACTAAAATATAATCCTCCTCCTAATAGAAAAACAATGGCAATACTCCATAAAACATCCGTTATGATTTTAATCATGTTATCACCTAGAAGAATTGTATAGGTAGATGGATGAGAAAATGATCGAAATAACGCGGATATTCAGATTATTTATCTACTATTTATTTAAATGATTGGTAATATCTGCTATTGCACGATTTGGATCTTCTAAAAATTTTTCATACAAATTACTATCTTTCTTTAGTGCTTCAATGATTTTGATATCTTCTTCGGATAAATTCACAATTCTATTTTCTGCTCTTGGACATTCTAGCTCCATTCCGATTAGCCATAAAAAATCTACTTCTAAAAAATTAGCAATTCTAATTAAAACATCGATAGGAGGAGTTCTTTTTCCACTTTCATACAAACATACTTCTTGTTTACTTACAAAAATAGCTCTTCCCAGTGATCCTTGTGTTAATTCTCTTTCTTTTCTGGTTTCTTTTAAGCGTTTTTGAAATACTAGCATTTTATCCCCTCATTTATGTTAATTATAAGTTAACCTTTTCTTGAAATGTTTTAAGTTAACTAATTGTATATTAAAATGTTAGGGGTGTTATTATTCAAAAATATGCTACTAAGAGAAAAAACTAGCTATGAGTAGTTTCTCATAACTAGTTCTCTTTTTTATATATTTTCTTCACGAATTGCTTCTAAAATATTTTCTTTTCTAATTTTTCTGGTTGCATAAATAGTAGAAATTAAGATAATTACAAATACTCCAATAACAGCAATCACAATACTACGATATGGAATTAGAATTTGATCAAAATCAGTCATTCCTCGGAAAGATAAATATAATAGATAAATAATTCCTATGCTTACTGGTAATGCATATAGAAGCGATTTCAAGCCAAAGAATAGACTTTCCAATAATAGAATTTTATTAAATCCGTGACTAGATAATCCCATACTACGCAACATTGCGAACTCTTTTCTTCGTAAATGGATGCTAGTGTTAATTGTATTGAAGACACTGGTTACACCAATTAAGGTGACTAACACAATGAATCCATATACTAACAGTTTGATACAGAATACTAAATTTCTAGTTAATTGGTAAGATTCTTTAAGATTGTTGTAATTATAACTAATATTATATTTTTCTACTAACTCTTCAATATTTTTTTCTAACTCTTTATCATCATCAATGGAGAATAAAATTCCACTTTCCCAGCCATCATTAAACTCTGTCAGATCACCAAAGTAATTCATTGGAACAATCACTACTAATTGATCATTTCCTACAATTAGATCTTGACCAAAGAAATCAATATTCGCAATATAGTAATCATTCATTTCAAATTTACAGTCATAAGTTTCTGTTTCATTTCCTAAAAGTGTTTCACACATTTTAATATTAGGATTTAAATTAGAAGTATATTTCGTTACACTGTAACTCTTGCGATTATTTCCAGAATATTTTATGGTTTCATAATGATTATAAATAATCGGTTTCTCTTCTGTTTTTCCAATTGCAGTTAGCATTTTTTGATAAACCTCTTCGTCAATTTCTAATAAAATCATATTATCATATTGCTTATCTTGAGGTTCTTCTTTCTTTTCTAACTCATAAAACTTATCCGTATAATAGTTTCGATTGGATAGGTTGGTTGTTGTTACTAAATAATATAAATTATAGTTTAATGATTTTTTAATCTCTTGGTTTTTTTGAATTTCTTTGCTAAAAGCAACTCTATTTTCGTTATTAATAGAATCATCAGAAGTCTGATAAATACTTAATACAGAATCAAATTCAGGCAAGGCTGTATAGCTATCTACTCCGGAGAACATGTATTGCATGTATCCAGAAAAGGAAATAAACAATACGATACTTATAAATAAGGATAATACCGTAATACGATATTTTTTCTTATTACGTTTCATATTTTTTAAAGCAATTTCCCCTTCCATACCAAATATCTTTCGAATAAAGCGTGAGGTTTTTACTTTTTTGCCTTTTATCTTAATATCATCATTTAAACGAATAGCTTCTATTGGGGTAATACGACTTGCACTTCTAGCAGGTAGAAAAGCAGATACTATGATAGTGATTATCATCAAGATAATAGGAATGATAATAAATATTGGATAAGTAACTAACTTCAGTGGAGTGCCACTTCCAAAAACATCTGGTAATAATTTATTGATAATAGCTAATACACAGCCAATACCAATATATGCTCCTAAAATTCCTAAAGTAATTCCAATGATACCTACTACAAAAGCTTCAAAAAAGACTGTTTTTCTAATCTGTTTCTTTGTTGTACCAATGCTAGATAGTAAACCGAACTGTTTTTTTCTTTCCATGACACTAATCGCAAAGGAATTATAAATTACGATTATACAACCAATGGATAAAATTACTAATATAATTACTAAGGAATTGATAATAGAAGACATGAAATTATCATAGCGGCTTGATCCATATAGGCTTAGTAGGGATTCGTTAATGTTGACTTCATTGATATCTAATTCTAAATCTTCAATCCAAGAATTTACCGTATCCCTAGTATCATTTTTATTTTTGAAATAAACATAGGCATTTCTAGCATTCCCTGTTATTTCTTTTTGATAGGTATATACAAAAACGCCAGCATCATTATAGTTTTGATAGCAGTCATAGTCGATAATTCCTACTACCTTATAAGTTTTGGTAGTAGTATTCATGAGAGTTACTTCCTCCTCATTTTCTGGACGAAAATAATCTTCTATAGCCTCATTGTTTAGTGCTCTTTCGCCAACTTCTAAAGTTAGTGTATCTCCAATTTCTCCTTGAAAATAGAGATTATTAGAGATGATAATTTCATTTTCATTCTCAGGAAGCCTTCCTTCCTTTAATTTTATGGTATCTAGAAATTTTTGTTCTGCTCCTAAAACTTTGATATAGTGATAATAATTATTTTCACTTTCTTCTTGTTTGGCATAACCAAGTTTCTCGGTTAATAAAATTTCTTTTATTTTATCGTTTTTTCCAATATACTGCTGTTCTTCTTCTGTTAAATTATAGAGAGTTACTTGTTGAGAACCGTTTTCACTCTTCACCATATCAATCATATTTTCACGCATGGTAGACATTAAAAGACCAATTCCTACCATTAAAGAAGTAGATAAAATAATTCCAATAATCGATACAATGGTTCTTTTTTTATTCATCTTTAAATGCTTAATTGTCAATTTATTTAAAATATTCATATTACTTTACCTTCTCATCCGATACGATTTTTCCATCATCAATGGTAATAATACGATCTGCATTTAAAGCTAAATTGTAGTCATGTGTAATCATAATAATGGTCTGTTTATATTTTTCATTAGACATCTTTAATAATTCTATAATATCACGACTTGCCTTCGAGTCTAGGTTTCCAGTTGGTTCATCTGCAAGTAATAATGCCGGTCTATTCATAAGTGCTCTACCAATAGATACTCTCTGTTGCTGACCTCCTGATAATTCATTGGGTAAGTGATTAATTCTGTTTTTTAGTCCTAGAATATCAATCAACTCTTTTAGATATTCTTGGTCTGGAGTTCTTCCATCCAATAAAATTGGTAATGTGATATTTTCTTCCACATTTAAAATAGGAATTAAATTATAAAATTGATAGATTAATCCAACTTGTCTTCTTCTAAAGATAGCCAAATTATTTTCGTTTAGTTTATAAACATTTTCACCATCAATAATAATTTCTCCACTGGTTGGACGATCTACTCCTCCCAATAAGTGTAATAGGGTACTTTTTCCGCTGCCAGATGCTCCCACTATGGCTACAAATTCACCCTTTTCTACGGAAAAGCTAATATTATCTAAAGCTTTTACTAAGGTGTTTCCCTTTCCGTAATTTTTGCATAAATTTTTTACTTTTAAAATCTCCATAATTTCCTCCTTGCATATATCAGTATAGTTATTATTTATTACTTTTCAGTGACTTTTCTTCTTACAATTTTGTCACTAAAGATTTTGTTTATAGAATTTGATATTAAAAGTAGTTCCTTGGGGAGTAGAAAAGGCTTTGATTTCTCCTTTCTCTAAATTGATGATTTTTTTTGCCATGTTCAAGCCTATCCCAATACTTTCTTTATTACTTTTCCCTTTATAAAATCTTTCAAAAATATGAGGGAGGTCTTTTTCATCAATACCTTCACCGGTATCTATGATTTCAATTTCTGTATAAATAGGTGTATCTTTGCTTCGAATGGTTATGGTTCCTTTTTCTTGGGTATGTTCATGAGCATTTTTTAATATATTAATAAAAGCTTCTGCGGTCCAATTTAAATCGACTTCTAGCATAATATTCGGATCATAATCTAAAATTAATTCCTGTTCTTTTAACTCCATTGGAATTTCTAGAGGCTCGAGTACTTTTTTAATTAACTTTTCTAAAGCAACGGTTTTTATTTTTAAGGTTTCACTACCGCTATCTAAGCGAGACATTTTTAATAGTGTTGTTACTAACCATTCGATTCTTTCTAGTTCTTTTCGATTTTTCATTAAAATTTCCTGTTTTTTAGCTTCACTAATCTTTTTATCGGATAGTAAGACATCATTAATAACATACATACTGGTAAGTGGAGTCTTTAATTGATGAGAAATATCCGATAATACTTCTTCCAAGTATTTCTTATCTTTTAAGCTTAAATCACTTTGTTCTTTTAATTTCACTGTCATTTTATAGATATCATTCTTTAAATTACTAATATCGCCTTCTTCATAATCACGTATATCCAAAGAATAGTTATTATTTAAAATCTGATTCATGTAAAAAGATAAGCCTTTTATTTTTTTGGATTGTTTCCATAAATAATACCAAACCATAATATCTGTTATGATTAATAATATAATCATCCACCAAATTGCTCCATTTGAAAATTGAAAAACAGGTGTTAATAATAGGCCAATCGTTAAAATGAAAATCTGACATATCAGTAATCTTTGATTTTTTTTATCTCTCCACATTTTCTTCTCCTAATTTATATCCGACTCCTCTTACTGTTACGATAATTTTGGGGTTAGCTGGATCCTCTTCTAATTTTTCTCTAATTCTTTTGATATATACTGTTAAAGTATTATCATTGACATATTCTTCATTGACATCCCAAATATCGGCTAGTATTTTTTCTCTAGTAAATACTACATTGGGATTTAAAAAGAATGTAAGTACAATTTTATATTCTAAAGCTGTTAAAAAGACATCTTTATTGTCTTTTAATACTCTAGCGCCATTTAAATCCACGGTAATATTACGAAAATGAATGATATTACTAGCACTTGAACTTCCTTTTTTTCTTAAAGCATTTCGAATTCTAGAGATTAATTCTCGGGCTTTAAATGGTTTGGTGATATAATCATCTGCTCCCATATCTAAACCCATCACAATAGAAGTTTCTAAATCATTAGCAGTTAGAAAGATAATTGGGATATCTTTGTTTTTTTTCATTTCTTTAAATAAATGAAAACCATTACAATCTGGCAAATTAATATCCAATAAGCAAATCGTAATATCGGATATTTCTTGTAGATATTTTAATCCTTCTTTCCCCGTATCTGTTTCCACTACTTCAAAGTTTTCTTGTTCTAAATAATATTTCAATCCTGTACGAATTGCCTCATCATCTTCTATCATTAATACTTTCATAAGTCTCTCCTTCTCTTTTATTATACACGAAATACTGATTCATTACGTTACAAATCTGTCACTTTTTCTTTACCATTTTATTTTTTTATTATAGAATAGAAAATTAATTAGGATGTGAATTTTATGGAATATAATTGGAGTATAGATAAAATTAGAAGACAAAAAAGACAAACTCGTGACTTATTACGAAAAACAGAAGGTCTTTCTAAAGAGGAAAAGAATACATTAAAAATAATTCTTCAAACTCTTACAGAAATGGAGAATCGTTTGCTGCCTAATAAAAAGACTTTTGCGTTTCCTCAAAAAATTAAATATATGGATGATAATCATATGGTTCCTGTAAATACTTATCTAAGTTATCGGGATGAAATTCCTTCTCATATAAAGCAAATTGTTTTAGAAGCGATTCCATTCTTTGCAAACTACACAGATACTTATGATGATTTAGAACTTCCGGCACTACATTTATCTAATCAGGACCTGGTAGCAATGTCTTATGATTTTTATCGTTGGTTACCTAGAAAAGAATATTTAACAGAATTTAAAAAATATACAAATCCTAATAAACATCTGCTTCGTTTTATTCATAGTGAACTTTATCATAATACCGGCGAGACTTTCTTTTTTTATTATCCTACTTATCGTCCCTATTTCTGTATCGATCGAAATGATACCATTACAGATTTTATTACCTTAAATCACGAAATTGCTCATGGAATTATGTTTCGTAATGATACTACTGAATCTCAAAAAAGCGATCATTATTTTTTAACAGAACTGGAAGGCTTCTTCTTTGACTTTCTATCCATTCAGTATTTAAAGCAAAGCTTTCCGTATGGAATCATCCAAGAATTGGAGTATACAAATTTTATTACAGCATACAATAGTTTTATTGACTTTTATATTACTGATTTGACTATTCGCTTATTGCGTAAGAAAAAGAGGATTTCTATTATTCCTATTCAAAAACGAATTTTAGAACAGTCTCTACCATTTTATTGTGATGAAACAATTCTATTTTCTGCTTTAGAGCAAGATCCCAAACCGAATACAAAATATTTAATTTCTTATCTTACTTCCTTGGACTTAGAGGAAATCTACGAAACAGATCCTGAGCGAGCATTTTATGTATTTGAACAAATTAGAAATAATCGATCAGATAACCTTTTTCAAAACTTAAATAGGAATGGCATTTCTTTTGTAGGAGAAGACGACCATTATCATCCTTTTCAAAAAAAGATAGAAAAAATGAACCAATTAGGAAAAAATAAATAATTTTAAAAAATACCATATTATTTATGGTATTTTTCATGGTTTAAAATTTTATAACTTCTAAAAAGTTGTTCTAATAAAAGAATTCTAAATAGTTGATGAGGAAAAGTCATCTTAGAAAAGGATAGTTTAAAATTAGATTTTTCTTTAATACTAGGATGAATTCCATAGGATCCACCAATTAAAAAGGTAATATTACTATTCGTAATAAATGTTTTATCTAATTTTTCTGTTAATTCTATAGAAGAAAGTTCTTTTCCTTCTATTTCTAGTGTTACTAGATATTCTTTGCCAGTTAGTTGTTTTTCTACTAATTCTTTTTCTTTTTCGAGTGCTATTTTCTCATCATCAATATTAGAATCTTGTAGTTCTATTAATTCGATATTTGTATATTTTTTTAATCTTTTTAAATATTCTTCTTCCGCTTCTTTTAAATAGTTTTCTTTTAATTTTCCTATACAAATTACCTTAATCATGTTAAACCTCTATTTCTTCTAAGGATTCATACTGTTTGGCAACAATGATATCTTTATGAATATTGTTTTCTTCTAACAACTCTTTGGTTGTATTTAGTGCCAATTCTTCCGTATTATTTTTTTCACTAATATGGGCTAAAATAATATGCTTTGTATGATCTCCTACTACTTCTAATAGATATTCCGCTGTTGTTCTATTGGATAAGTGTCCTTTATCGCCAATAACTCTTTGTTTTAAAATATAAGGATATGGTCCATCCATTAGCATTTCTTCATCATGATTGCTTTCCATGATATATACGTTTTTATCTTTTATGAAAGGTAAGTACTTTCTATTAATATAACCGGTATCGGTAATGTATACTAAAGAATGGTTATCATGCTCAATGATGAATCCTACTCCTTCTACATCATGAGAAATTCGAATCAAATCAATCTTCAAATCCTCTATCTTTAGTGGATCTTCATAAATAAAGATATGATCAACTGGCATTTTCTTAGCTAATTCTTCTTTCATTTCTTCTAAGGCATATACTTTTAAGTTGGTCTTTTTTACTAAAGAAGCTAATCCTTTAATATGATCTCCATGTGTATGTGTGATTAATATGGCATCTAATTCTTTGGGAGTTAGATTTACTTTTTCTAACTCTATGGCTAAATGTTGATAGGTGATTCCAATATCAATCAATAATTTTACTCTTTCGGTTCTAATTAGAGTACTATTGCCTTTCGAACCACTTGCTAATACTTTTACTTTCATTAGTTAAAAATGGTAGTAAGTGGGTTCATTGCTACCCCTCCTCTAAATGGATAGCCATTATATAAAGCAAAGTGAAGGTGCACTCCGAAAGCATAACCAGTATTTCCCATTGTACCTATTTGATCGCCAGCCATTACTACATCTCCTGCTTGTTTATAACGTGCTGCCATATGAGCATATAGGGTGTAATAATTGTTGCTGTGTTTTATGATAATATAGTTACCATTTGTAGAAGTATAACCAGATTGAACCACAATTCCATTATTAGCTGCTTTAATTGGAGAACCATAACCGGTTCCACTGATATCAATGGCATCATGATGTTTTCCCCAACGCCATGAGAAATAGCTAGTAATTGTATATGGTGTATTCGTAGGCCATACCCAGCTACCAATACCGACTGGCACTTCAATTTCTCCTCCTATACTTGAGGATGTATATCTTTTCGTTCCTCTCACTACTACTTTATCAATAGCTGGAGATAATTCCACACTAGAAACAGGAACTAAGTCTTGTATTTCTCCGTTTACTAACTGAATTTTTTCAGTTACTAATGCTAACCCGTCTTTTCCTTCCTGCTCAACTTTTTCATATCCCACATATTGAGAATCATCATCTTTATAAACGGTTTCCATTTTAATTTCTTTTTTTGATACCACATGTTGCACTTCTACCAAATCAAACTGAGGAGAGATTAATCCTAAATTTACTTCTTGCCCTGGGTATAATAAATCTTGCGCTGTTTTAAAATTTGTATTAGCAATCAAAAACTCTTCGGTTGATAATTTATTGTTGTTAGAAATAGTCTCAATAGTATCTCCTGACTGAACAATATAAGTTTCTTGATCTTCTGTTGTACCAAATAATAAAAACTTACTTAATTCTTCTTCGCTTTGATAAATTTTCTCTCCTGCTGGAATACGGTCTTTTTTGATTGTGACATTATTCTTAATATAAAGATTTTCTATAATTGTTCCTGTCTCATTGGCCTTGATTTCCTTTTGTGTATTATTCAAATAGGATGTATAAGTGTCATTATCTACAAAAGCAGTTACTGTTTTGTTTACCGAATTGGTAAAAATATCTTTATCTAAGACATAAATTATTATATCATTGGTTCTATAAGTTTCTCCTTCTTCGGTTTCTTTTTCCAAACCTTCTATCACTATTTTATATCCATCAATCGTAAAAGAAGATGCTCCTTTAATTTCTTCAATTTTATGATAGACTTCTTCTACTGTAGAAGTTTTTTCATTGTATGTAATTTCTTTCACAATATCCAAATCATTCGGTGCATAAACCTTATCGACATTATATTTTTCTTTTAGCTCTTTTTGTTTTTCATCAATATAATTTTCTAATTCCTCTTTGGATTCTATTACTCCAATGGTTTCTCCAGCTAAATATACTTTATATAATTGTCTTGGTTGATTTCCTTGTTGCTCAAATCCTAATACTTTTGCATAGACTGTATTGGGATTACTTCCTATTATTAGAATTAGGCAAGATATTAAAAATGCTATGATTACAATTACTATTTGTTTTTTATCCATTATTTTCACCCTTATTATCTTTTATAAAATTTAAGAAGGTACTAGTACTTTTACGGAAGAGTAAATCTATTTTTCCGGTTGGACCGTTACGATGTTTTCCAATAATTAACTCACTCAAACTTGGATCCGGTGCTTCGCCCAATTCTTTTGCGGTTTGATAATAATCATCACGATATAATAAGGCAACAATATCTGCATCTTGCTCAATAGATCCTGACTCTCTTAAATCACTCATTTTAGGTCTTTTATCTTCTCGAGATTCTACGCCACGAGATAGCTGTGCTAAAGCAATAACCGGAATTTTTAACTCCATGGCCATTTTCTTTAAACTTCTAGAAATATCCGTAATTTCTGCTTGACGATTATTTCCATAATTTCCACCCATGGTTAATAGTTGTAGATGATCGATAATTACTAAATCTAGTCCATCTTCACTAGTAGCTAGACGGCGACATTTTGATTTAATGTCTCCTACTGTTACTCCAGCATCATCAGATATATAGAGTTTAGCATGAGATAATTGACTTTTGGCTTCGGTTACCCTTTTCCAGTCATCATTTAATAAATTCCCACTTGTTAGTTTAGTTCCTTCAATTTGACCTAGCGAAGAAATAATACGCGATGCTAGTTGCTCTGCTCCCATTTCTAAGGAAAAAATAGCTACTGTTTTATTAGTATTGATTGCTACATTAGTAGCCAGATTTAAGGCAAAAGCTGTTTTTCCCATTGCGGGACGTGCGGCTAAAATAATTAGTTGATTTTCATGTAACCCTGAAGTTAATTTATCTAGTTCATACCAACCAGTTGCAATTCCGGTAATATCTCCTTTTGAAGATGCTAATTTTTCTAAATTTACCTGTACCTCATTTAGAACATCTTGAATCGTTCTAAATTCTGATGAACGACGGTTTCTAATAATTCCAACAATTTTACTTTCTACTTGATCTAAAATATCCGCAACTTCTCCATCATGTTCATAGGCCAAAGTAGCAATTTCCGTGGAAGTATCAATGACACTTCTTAACATATAATTGTCTTCAACAATTTGAATATAGTATTCTACATTTGCAGCCGTGGGAACAATATTGATTAACTCTGTTAGATATTCTACTCCACCTACTTCGTTTAGCTTTTTGGTTTGATTTAACTCTGATGTGATTGTTGTTAAATCTATTGGCACTTTTTTCTCATGTAAGTCTACAATAGATTGAAAAATAATACCATGTTTTTCTAAATAAAACGATTTGGCAAATAATTTATCTGTTGCTTTTTCAATTGCTAACGGAGATAAAAACATTGCCCCTAATACGGATTGCTCAGCTACAATGTCATTAGGGATTGTTTTGACAGCCATATCATCACCTACTTTATTTTACTAACTGTACTTTTAATTCTGCTTTTATTTCTTTATATAAAGTTACCATTACTTTATGAAAGCCTAAGGCCTGTAAAGAGGTAACTAGTTCTATTTGTTTTTTATCAATTTTATATCCCTTTTTTAATAGTTCTTCTTTAATTTGCTTTGGGCTAACACTCCCAAAGACTTTATCATGATCACCTGTTTTTACTTTGAAAATCAAAGTTAATTTTTCTAGCTCTTTCTTTTGTTCTTCCGCTTCTTTGATTAGTCTTTGTTCTTCTTGTTTTTTAGCATCATTTTCTTTTTTGACATTTTCCATATTTTTTTCCGTTACTTGAACAGCATAACCATTTTTGATTAGATAATTTTGTGCATATCCATCTTTTACTTCCTTGATGTCTCCTTTTTTAGCTTGCTTTTTTAGATCTTTGATAAATATTACTTTCATATAAATCCTCCTAATCTAATAAATTGATTAATTCTTTGGCTACTTCTTGTAATTCCATGTTTTTGATTTGGGCAGCAGCATCATGATCATCTCCACCACCACCTAAGTGTTCTGCTATTTCTCCAACGTTTACAGTTCCTTCACTTCTAGCACTTAATCCAACCCCACCATCTACACGATTTCCTAGTACAAAAGATGCTTCTATATTATTAAATTGCAGTAAAGTATCTGCTATTTTAGCTAATTCTTCTCGTTTATATTTCACTTTCTCAGAAGCTACCGATAAGGCATATTTATCATTTATCACTTTTGCTTCTGTAATCACTTTTTGTCTTATTATATAATCTTTAATATCCTGTTTCAAGAAATATTGAACTTTTTTGGGATTGGCACCCTGTTTGGCTAAATAATAAGCTGCTTGATAAGTTTCAGTATCTGTTTTTACAACGAAATTGGTTGTATCTAAAACGATACCTGATAAAATAAAGGTTGCTGTTTTCGCTGTTAATTTTAGATGATAGTGTTCTATCAAATTGGTTACAATCTCACAGGCACTAGAAGCATTTTCATTAATAATTTGAAGGGCATGTGAGATGGTTTGATCAGATTCTTGATGATGATCTAAAATGATAATATCATCAAAATAGTGAAGAATTTGATCATTTTGAAGCAAATGAGCTTTATTGGTATCTACTATAATTAAAATACTTTTCCTATGATGATATTTTGGTATTTCTTTACTTTTTATTATAGTATAATTGCTTTCTATTTCTTTTAATAGTTTATCAACACCAAGTTCATGTTTTTTATCATCCATAATGATATAGTTTTTTTTATGAAATGAATGGCAAATAGATGCCACCCCTATACAGGCACCGATTGCATCTAAATCCAAGTTTTTATGTGCTACGATAAATACATTTTTGCTTCTTTTTATTTTTCGCTTGATTTGATTTTCTATTTTCATAATGTTCTCCATTTCTAGTTCTATTATACTACAAAAAAGTGTACATGTCCAAGTGATGGTAGAAGAGAAAAATTTGTTTACTCAATACTCTCATATTATCTTTTCATTTTACTATTTTCAAAAAGCAAAAGATGACTTTGCAGTCATCTTTCTTTACTTTGTATATGGTAATAAAGCAATTGCACGAGCACGTTTGATTTGTTCTGCTATATGTCTTTGATGTTTTGCACAAGCTCCTGTAATTCTTCTTGGTAAAATCTTACCTTTGTCATTGATATATCTTTTTAAAGTTTCTACATCTTTGTAATCGATATTTTTTCCTGTACACATGTAGCAAACTTTTTTCTTTTTCTTATAAAATTCTGCCATATTCTTTCCTCCTTCTTTAGAATGGTAATTCATCATCACTTATCTCAATAGAAGATCCGAAATCAGCAAATGGATCATTTGATACATCTGTTGTATTGTTTTCTGGGGTCGATGCAAAATCATATGGTGTTGCTTCATCGTTAAATGCAGGTTGTGCATTACTACTAGCACCATTACTAGCTCTTGATCCTAAAAATTGAACATTATCTGCTACTACTTCTGTTACATATCTTTTTTGTCCATCTTGACCATCATAACTTCTTGTTTGAATACGTCCTTCAATTGCTACTTGACTACCTTTTGTTAGATAATTTTTACAATTTTCAGCCTGTTTTCTCCAAACAACGATATTAATAAAGTCTGCTTCTCTTTCTCCATTTTGATTTGTGAAGTTTCTATCAACAGCTAAACTAAAAGAAGCTGTTGCGATATTACTACTCGTATATCTTAATTCTGGGTCTCTTGTTAATCTTCCGATTAAAATTACTCTATTCATATTATTACCTCTCTTAGTCTTCTACTCTTACTATTAAATGACGAAGAATGTTTTCATTGATTAATGATAAACGATCAAATTCTTTGGTTGCATTTAAATCTTCTGTCTCAATAGTAAATAAGAAATAATAACCTGTCTTATATTTTTTGATTTCATAAGCTAAGTCGCGTTGTCCCATCTCTTTTAACTCTAATACTTTAGCGTTATTAGACTCTAATACTGATTTCATATCTTCAGCTACTTGTTTCATAGTTGCTTCTTCTAAATCAGGCTTTACAATAAACATAATTTCATACTTTCTCATTTTCTACACCTCCTTTTGGTCATTTGGCTATTTCTAGCAAGGAGTATTAAAATACTCGTTCATAATATAGCAAAAAAAAGCAGTTCTGTAAATGCTTTTTCTTTATTTTTCTACTTTTTGTGAAATGAAAAAGTAAATTGCTCCTAAATATTTGAAACTGAAATTTAATCTTTCACTCATTTTAGTCAAGGA
>CALVSR010000031.1 GCA_944359075.1 uncultured Bacilli bacterium | reverse complement strand
AGGAAACATAAAATATATTATACAAGACTTATTTCGGTTTTTTATAATAAAACGGAAATTCAAAATAAAATTCAAGTTTTTTATCTAATTATGTAAGTGTTATTGAAAAGGGAGTGAACATTTGCTATAATAAAATTAATAGATAATGGGCAAGAGACACTAGAAACATATGATGGTACTACATGGGATAATAAAGGTAATTTAAACAGTTATGTAAATCTACAGCCAGTCAATTAGAAAGAGGTAATTATAATAGTAAGTGTTATTTTTTAACCAGTAAATTAGATAGTCAAGACAATTTGACAGTAGATTTTTCTATTATAGAGGAAACAACTGAAAATGGAGAAAGCATGGTTTCTAGTGTAGAAGATGAAAAATTACTAAAAGCATTAGCTGAATATTTTAACAATAGAGTAGCAAGCTAAGAAAATTAGTTCTTCTTTTTTTCTGTGTAATTATGTTAGATGAATTGATTTTTTAAAACGATCGTATTACTAGCTAAAAAGTAATTGTTTACAAAATTGCCAAAATATGGTATAATAGCGACAATTTCAAGCGGTATCAGAAATTAGAAAGAATATGAGGTGTTAATATGGAATTAGATAGTTATAGAAAGAAAATAGCAAATTTGGATATTAATGAACAAAAATTAAGAAATCTATATTTAAGGAAATTATCGTTAGGAGAAATTCAAGGACCGTTAACCGGTTATGCTAGTATAGATATGCCTTGGTTAAAATACTTTGATGAGAATTCGTTATCATTAGATTTTGAACCAATGTCTATTTATCAATTGATGGCCAGCAAAAATTCATCATATCAAGAAGATATTGCATTATCGTATTTTGGAAATAAAATCACTTATGGCAAATTATTAACAAATATAGATGTTGTTGCGAAATCACTAATTAATTTGGGAGTAAAAAAAGGTGATATAGTAATAATGAGCATGCCCAATACTCCTGAAGCTGAGTATATCTTTTATGCTATAAACAAAATTGGTGCAGTTATAAATTCAGTTGATCCTAGAGCCAGCAAAGAGGTTATAAAAAAAGACATTATTGATTCTAATGCTAAATTCTTTTTTTCATTAGATGTTATTGATGATAAACTTAAAGAAATAGCAAATGGTACATCATTAGAAAAAATTATTTCTATTTCACCATATGTTTCTTTACCATTTCCACTAAAGCAAGTTATGAAAATAAAAAATAGAAAAAGAAACTTTGATAATAATTTATTTATGAATTGGCATAAATTTTTAGATTTAGGAAAAAAATATACAGGTGAGGTACCTAATATATATGAGCCTAATGCTCCTGCTGTTATTGTACATACAGGCGGTTCAACAGGTACTCCAAAAGGCGTGATTTTAAGTAACGAAAATTTTAATAGTTTAATTTATCAGCAAATGTATTCTAATATGGGGTTTGAAAGAAATAAAAAATTTCTTAATATCTTACCTCCATTTATTGCTTTAGGTTTAAATAACGCAATGCACTTATCAGCTTGCCTGGGTTTAGAATCTATAATGATTCCATCTTTTGAACCAGAAGATTTTCCAAAATTGATAATGAAATATAAACCTAATATTGTTTTAGGGGGGCCAATTCATTGGAACATAGTAATGAATAGTGAACTACTAGATGATAAAGATCTGTCATTTTTAGAAATTTGTTGTTCTGGTGGTGATAAGATGCCGAAAGAAATTCAAGAAAAAGTACAATCATTCTTAAAAAAACATAATGCTAAAGCGAATATTTGGTTAGGATATGGTGCGACGGAAACAAGTGCTGGTACAACATGTGTAAAAAATGATTGCTTTAGATACGAAAGCGTTGGTGCTCCATATTTGAAAAATATTTTAAAAATTTGTGATACAGATACAAACGAAGAAATTAGAGGTTATGGTAATATAGGTGAACTTAGAGTTCATGCACCAACTATTATGATGGGTTATTTTGGTGATGCTAAGAATGAAAATGATAGTGTAATAGTAACTGATGAATATGGAAAAAAATGGTACAAGACAGGAGATTTAGCTCACTTTGATTCTGATGGCATGGTATATATAGATGGTAGAATAAAAAGGATTATCACTAGAAGAGGTTTTAAAATTTATCCTTCATATGTAGAAAGTTTGATATTAAAGCATCCATTAGTTAAAGAATGTGCTGTTGTTGGCGTTGCCGATCCTGATGAATTAAATATTCCTGTTGCTAATATAGTATTAAAAGAAGAATATGATGATCCAGATACAAGGGAAGAAGTTGTAGCATTTATAGATAATGCTATTGCGAATGAGTTGCCTGAATATTCAACAATGGCAGGCTATAATTTTCTAAAAGAATTACCTAAGACGCCTATTGGTAAGCTTGATTTTAAAAAATTAGAGAAAATGGGAATATTAGAAAACAGAAAACAACTTCAAAAAAAATTTTATTTAAACAAATAATAAAAAAGGACTATAACTAAATAACATTGTTGTTAAAGTTCTTTTTTTGTGCTAAAATTATTTTAATAATAAGGAAGTGATTTTGTGATTTCTGTAACTGCATCACTAGTTAGTTTTGTTTATACAATTTTGCTATTTGTTGTTTTTTTTAGTAAACCACGTTTAAAAAACAAAGAAAATAAAATATTTTCATATATGCTAATTGCTTCGTTATTTGGGATATTACTTGACAGTATTTCAGGTGTACTATTTTTAAATAATGTTGATATGAATTCATTTTTATATATGCTTTTAACAAAAACTATTATTCTATTTTATGTAGTCTGGGATTTACTGATGTTATCTTATGTTGTAGTTATTTCTTATACTGGTGATGAAAGCAAAATAAACACAATGTTAAACATTAACAAAACTATAGTAATGTTATTAAGCATTATAATTTTATTATCACCTTTAAGAATAATAACGAAGGATGGATTAGCATATCCTTCTGGTTTTAGTATTAATTTAATGTATATTGTCACTATCGTATTAGTGATTGTAGTTATAACAATATTAATAAAAAACTTTAAAAACTTTAAAAACAAAAAATATTTACCACTATTTGCATATTTATTATTTGGAATACTTATGCTTATTATTCAAAATATAACAGGAATATTATTAATAACTTGTGTTGATGTTTTTATAACAATACTGATGTATTTCACAATTGAAAATCCTGATTTAAAATTAATCAATGAATTAAATATAGCTAAGGATCAGGCCGAGCGTGCTAATAATGCTAAAAGTGAATTCTTAAGTAATATGTCTCATGAAATTAGAACTCCACTGAATGCCATTGTTGGCTTTAGTCAAGCATTGTCAGAAGAAGATTTGTCTCCTCAAGCCAAAGAAGAAGTAAAAGATATTATGATGGCTAGTGAAACACTATTAGAAATTGTTAATGGTATTTTAGATATCTCTAAGATCGAGGCTAATAAGTTAGAGATTGTGGATACAGAGTATAATTTTAATATGGTATTAGAAGAATTAGTAGCATTAACGAAAGCAAGATTAGGGGAAAAACCTTTGGAATTTCGATGTGCATTTGATTCGTCGATTCCACCATATTTATATGGAGATAAAGTTCGCGTAAAACAGGTTATCTTAAATTTGCTAACCAATGCTGTTAAATATACCAAAGAGGGTTGGATTGAATTTAAAGTTTCATCTATTCAAAAAGATGGTATTTGTAGGCTGATTATTTCAGTAGAAGATTCAGGAATTGGAATTAAGCAGGAAAGCATCGATAAATTGTTTACTAAATTTGAAAGATTGGATATTGAAAAGAATAATACTATTGAAGGAACTGGTTTAGGACTTGCTATTACTAAAAAACTTCTTGAATTAATGGGTGGGCAAATTGTAGTTCAAAGTGTTTATGGAAAAGGTTCTAAATTTACAATTGCGCTTGACCAAAAGATTGTAGAAAACCCAACTACAGTTTTGGAATCTACGAAAGTTTCGAATATAGAAGCTATTGATTTATCAGATAAAAAGATCTTGGTTGTAGACGATAATAAGATTAATTTAAAAGTTGCCTCTCGTTTATTAAAGGATTATCGTTGTCAAATTGAAACGGTAGAAAGTGGCTTTGAATGTATTGAGAAAATCAAAGCAGGAAATCACTATGATTTGATTTTAATGGATGATATGATGCCAAAAATGAGTGGGGTAGAAACCTTTCATCAATTACAGCAACTTCCTGATTATCATATTCCAACCATTGCTTTAACTGCCAATGCGATTTCTGGTATGAAAGAAAAATATTTAAATGAAGGATTCAATGACTACTTGGCAAAGCCAATTGATAAGACAGAATTATACAGAGTTTTAGTAAAATTTTTGCAACAAGAAGATATTTTGTGATATACTGGATTTATAGTAGATAGGGTGTGAAAATAATGAAAGATGTAAATTTGTTAATTAGTAATGGAGTAAATATCGAAAAAAGTTTAGAACTATTTGGGGATATGGAAACTTATAATGATACATTACACGATTTCTTAAATGAAGTAGAAGGAAAATTAGCTAAAATTAAGTCTTGTAAAGAGATTTCTGATATGGCTAATTATGCTATTTTAGTACATTCTTTAAAAAGTGATGCCAAATACTTTGGGTTTGAAAAATTAGCAGAACTTGCTTACAATCATGAAATGGAAAGCAAAGCCAATAATATGTATTATGTAACAGATCATTTCGATGAATTAATGACAGAAGCTAATCGCATTGTGGCTTTGGTTAAACAATACTTAGGTATTACTAGTGGTAGTAGCAGCACTGTAGTAAAACCTTTAGTAATTAAAGATAAGACTATTTTAGTTGTAGATGATTCTAATGTTGTAAGAAATTTTGTATATAAAATTTTCCATGATGAATATGATGTTTTGATTGCTAATGATGGAAAAGAAGCATTAGACATTATTCGTTCTAATGTAGATGATAAAATCGTTGGAGTCCTTCTTGATCTTAATATGCCCAATGTAGATGGTTTTCAAGTGTTAGATTATTTTAAACAAGCTAACTTATTTGCTAGAATTCCAGTAGCAATTATTACTGGAGAAGGTACTCAGGAAAATGTACAAAGAGCTTATCAATATCCAATTGTAGATATGTTGCAAAAACCATTTAACGAAGTAAATGTTAAGAATATTGTAGATAAATTAATTATGATTCGCAACATGAATATGAGTAATAATCAATAAGAAGACTATCTTTGTTTTTGTTGATTAAAAATAATTTTTAATGTATCGTTTCATGATAGATAGGGGAGAAAAATGAATAATAATTTTATTGAAAAATTTAAAGCTGGAAATTATAGTATTGGAAGTTTTGATGCTTATCAAGATTTGTCAAAAGGATTAATTCAAAAGAACTCTGATTTGACAGAAGAAGAAGTAGATGAAATTATGAAAAGTATGCCAACAACATACAGAGCTTCTATAGTAGATCATAATGGCAATTATATTGGATTTATTGGACTATATAATGTAGATGCTAAAAATAATAGAACATCGATTCGTTTTGAAACCAATGTGGATTTATTAACTACTGACAAAAATACAATTTTAGAAGAATATAAAAAGTGGTTATCAGAGTCACTAAATTTAAATGAAATTGAAGAAGAAATATATTTTACTAGTACTAAAAAAGAGGTTTCACAGAATAGAATTCAGCCAAAAACAAATATAATTATACCAAGCAGCATGTTGGAATCGGGAATATCAGAAGAAACCTTAGAATACTTTTCTCATGATTATAGTATTCCAAGAATGCAAATGCCTTTTACTATTAAAAGTAATGATAGAGCAATTGGAATTATAGGTTTAACTAATCTAATATGGTCAAACAAAAGAGCTAATCTAAATATATTTTTAGATAAAAGTTTGGGCGATGATATTGTGAAAGAACTAGCTGGTTATGTGATAGATGACTATGTAAATTATGTGCATAATTGTAATATTCATAATGTCACTTTATCAGTTTCAGGAAGCGATAAAAATAAATTGGATATTTTGCGTAATACCAATATGAATTATTATGGGTTTATTCCATTTGGTTCCATAAACGAAAACCATGTAGAATCTAATATGATGTTTCAGCATATTCCAAATATGAAAAAACAAAATGGCGTTTATGTACCAGAGAATATTAGTAAGGATGTTAAAACATTTGATACAGATAAGAAAGAATTAGATTCTGTAATTGAACTAAATAACGGATATAGATTAGTATCACCTAAGATACTAGAACAAGATCATATTGATTCTAATAAAATAATTGATGAACATATCAGTGCTATGCAAGAAAGAGAAGGGTTTGCGATTCCTTTGGGAGAGGATAAATATATTCTACAAAGAGGAAATGGAAATTATGGAATTTCTAAAGCTGTTATGAATTATGACTATGTATTGCTAGATAGTTCAAATCACTATGCTGGGTATATTAATATTTTAAGAAACAATGCTAATAATAGAAATGCAGAAATTGAGATAGGCATAGATCCAAAATTACAACATAATGGACTTGGAACACAAGTAATAAATAAATTTTATGATCAATTATTTTCTGTTGGGTATGCAAGTGTAACTAGTGCAGTATTTGAATTTAATAATCCATCTATTAAGCTTCATGAAAAAGTTGCGGAATTAAATGGTATCCGATTAGAATCTTATTATATCAATGGAAAACTTTGGGATATGCAATTTTATACAAAAGTTAATGAAAATATAGATGAAATGAAAAGTACTAGACTTTAAATAAATTAATTTAGTAAATGGGTAAAATGAGCGAAAATAATTGAAACTCTAGTTTGTTTATGGTATATTGTATACAGATGAAGGAAACTTTATAATATAAAAAGGGAATACTTAACTTGTGCATGTTGAGTACTTGCTCGTTATATGGTTAAGCACTTAATCTATGCTAGATTGAGTGCTGTTTCTTTATTATTGAATCATTGTTAGACATTTAATAAAATAATAATTGGTATTATAAATGAGATTAATAAATCTGTTTTCTTCATAGTTATCAAGTTTTCTTCCACTAGTGAAGTTGGCAAATACGCAATATTGTATTCCGGTTATATTATTTCATTAACTGAATACAAATCCATTATGATTTTTATGAGAAATAAGGAGGCATATTTATGTTTATAGATGAGGTTCAAATCGAAGTCCATGCAGGTAATGGTGGTGATGGATGTACTGCTTTTAGACGCGAGAAATATATTCCTATGGGAGGACCATTTGGTGGTAATGGTGGAAGAGGAAGTAATATAGTTTTTAAAGTAGATGAGGGTTTACATACTCTTTTAGATTTACGTTATAACCGTATTATTAAAGGGAAAAAAGGGGAAAATGGTACTGGTAAAAACTGTAATGGTAAAAATAGTGAGGATGTTGTGATTCGTGTTCCACAAGGTACCGTAATTACTGATCTTGATACGAATTTAATTGTAGCTGATTTAAAGAATAAAAATGATGAAGTAATTGTTGCTTATGGTGGAAGAGGTGGCCGTGGGAATACTGCCTTTAAAACACCTAGTAATCCTGCTCCCAACTTTAGTGAAAATGGAGAACCTGGAGAAGTAAAATATTTAAAAGTAGAGCTTAAAATGTTAGCAGATGTTGGATTGGTTGGACTTCCTAGTGTTGGAAAAAGCACTCTTATTTCGCAAGTTTCAAAAGCCAAACCGAAAATTGCTGCCTATCATTTTACTACATTAACTCCTAACCTTGGCGTATGTAAGGATAAACTAGGTAGAAGTTTTGTCATGGCGGATTTACCAGGTCTTATTGAAGGTGCTTCCGAAGGAGAAGGTTTAGGAGACCGTTTCTTGAGACATATTGAAAGAACGAGAGTTATTGCCCATGTTATTGATATGTCTGGTTTTGAAGGCAGAGATCCTTATGATGATTATGTAACGATTAATCAAGAACTAGAAAAATTTAGTAAGAAATTAATAGAAAAGCCACAAATTATCATTGCCAATAAAATGGATATAGAAACAGCTCGTGAAAACTTAGTGAACTTTAAGCAAAAAGTAGATAGACCAATATATGAAATTAGTGCTATGAATAATGAAGGATTAGAAGAAGTTTTGGTAGCACTTGGAGATTTAATTGAAAAAACAGAGGAGACTCCTTTGTTTGAAGAAGATCAGTTAGAAGGACATGTTTTATATAAGTTCAAGAAGGAAGAGCCCTATACGATTACTAGAGAAGATAATGGCACTTGGGTACTATCTGGTGAAGAATTAGAAAAACTATTTAGAATGACAAAATTTACTACAGAAGAAGGTATCTTAAGATTTACCCGTCGACTTCGTAAAATGGGTGTTGATGATAAACTAGAAGAACTAGGTGCTCAAGAAGGGGATATTGTTAGAATATTGGATTTTGAATTTGAATATCGAAATTAGAATGCGTTAACTTTTTAGACAATATAGTGTATAATTAGTTAGCAAGTGAAGGGATATAAGTTTGTACAAGTTATTCCTTTGGTTTTAACTTTATTAATAATTGGTATAGCAATTTTATTTGTTGTATTAGCTTTTGTTGTATCCTATAAAGGATAAAGGTTTAAAAAGATATTCATCTAGCAATTTTATGATTGCTAGAATATAGAGGTGTAATTAAATGAAAAATAGTTTTAATATTTTGTTGCAATCCCAAAATATTGATTATGTTGAACTATCAAAAGAGTTAATTGATGATTATTTAGAGATGGCTAATAATTCTAATATTAATAAATTGATTCATGGTAAAGAAAAGTTTTATTCTTATGAAGATGAAATTAATTGGATTAATAATAAATTAGAAGAAAAAGCTATTATCTTTTCTATGATTGAAAGAATGACAGGCAAATTTATTGGAAATGTTGAATTTATGCATGTAACAGAAGCAGATGCTGAAATAGGAATTAGTATTACAGAAGATTATCAGAATAAACATTATGGTACAGAGACTTTAAAAACTATGATTGATTTTGGTTTTAACAGGTTGGGTTTAGAAGAAATTAATTTAATAGTTTTCTCACATAATTTAAGAGCTATTCATTGTTATAAAAAATTAGGTTTTATAGAATATAAAGTTGTAGAGAATGTTAGAATAGTCGATGGTGAACCTGTTAATGATATCTATATGAAATTAAAAAAGTAAAGGAAGCTCGGAAGCAGATTAATTTTCTGTTTCTTTTACTTTTAGTATTTTTTTAGTTTTAAAATGATTACATGTTTCTAATGGTAGTTCGTATGTATAATAAACTTGTTTTTTAGGAAGTATGATTCGCCATGGCTTTAAATTTGGATACATTTTTATTATTTTATTATTTTTATCTGTCATAATTACATCTATTTTTTGAAACATAAAGAAGGTATGAATACTATTACATTTTGGAAATCTTTTTCCTTCTGTTATTTCTTTTTTTCTAAACATAAAACCAGCGAATCTTTTTGAAAAAGTGGTACAATCCTCAATTTTTATCTTTTTATTACATTCTAGATACATATTATCACCATAATTAGTATAGCAAAAGCAAATGGGTTTGACAAATATACTATTTTATTCTAAACTTTTAATAGTAGGTGATGCTTATGATAAATCATAAAGGACAAGCTTTGGTTGAATATATTTTAATTATTGCATTAATGTCTATTATTATTATTAGCTTAGTAAAATATTTTGGTGGTTACTTAAAAGATGCTATTACAAAAACATCATGTAATATAGCTGGACTTGAATATGTTGCAGGGGAAAAACCTGGGGAAGGTGCTTGTGAAGATATTTATGATGATGTTCTAGAAGGCGATTAATTGATGTTTCGCTCTTTTTTTTTGTGCTAATCTGTGCTATACTATTAGATATAATAGGGGTGGTACTTATGATTCAAAACCATAAGGGGCAGGCTTTGGTAGAGTTTGTTTTCATTTTACCAATTATTATTTTGCTATTACTAGGAATGATTAATGTGGGTTTTGTCTTTACCAAAAAAAGTGAATTAGAAAACAAAGTAGTAGATATTATTTATGTTTGGCAGCAGCAACAAGCCCCTATAAAAGAGTTGGAAACGTTATTGGAAAAAGAAGGTTTAGAGGTTGCGTTTTTAGAAAATACTACAACTTCTTTTATAACCATAAAAGTGAGTGAAAAGATATCACTGATTAGTCCTATTCAAAAAGATTATCTATTAGAAGTAAAGAGGGTGATTCCTTTTGAACAATAGAGGCCAAACTTTAGTAATGTTTATCATGCTACTTCCTTTTTTGTGCATGATAATGGGATATGTTGTTGAAAAATGCTATTTATTGTATCAAGAAAAATCTCTGAAAAGTACTGCTAGTATTGTTTGCCGATATGCACTAGATACGCACAAAGATTTAGAAAGTCTTCAGCAATTGGCTTTGGAAAATGATCGAAATATTCAAGAATTTCAAGTTGCATTTTCTGATGATCTGAAAGAAGCAGAAGTTTTATTAATGAAAGAACAGATGGGTATTTTTTCTGGATGGATCAGAAAAAAGCCATATGAAATAGAAGTAAAAGTTTCTTGTATAGAATAGAGGGATGTTAATGGAAAGAATAAAAGGTAAGATGATTACAATCACTTCTTCTAAAGGGGGAGTGGGAAAAACCATATTTTTAACTAATCTTGCGGGTATTTTCGCAAAAATGAATTTAAAAGTACTATTGGTAGATTGTGATTTTATGGGAGGAGCGATTGCTTTAAATTTAGATTTAAAGCCACAAAAGAATATTTTTCATATTTCTGATGATTTGGCAAATAATCGCTATCATAGTTATGAAGATTATATTACTCCTTATCACAAGAATATTGATGTGATAGCAGCATGTAAAGATCCTAGACAAGCATTGAAAATAGACATCAGTTACATTTCTTTATTTTTAAAGCAAGTGAAAAATTATTATGATATTATTTTGGTGGATACGACGCATGGTTTAACCAAAGAAAATGTAATACTTTTAGATCAAACAGATATGATTTTATATGTGATGACAAACGACCTAATGGATATGAAGAACACGAAAGCCTTTATGGAAGTTATGAATGATAGTGGTGTCAATAATCTGGAAGTGATATTAAATAATTCTCGAGATGTAGGATTAAATTATTTTTCTAAGTATGACATTAGAAGTATGATTGGAAAGAATATTGATTATAGTTTGGATCGTTCTTTATATATTAAAAATATTACTAGTTTTTTGATAGAAGGAGAGATATTCACATTAAATAAAAGTTTAACATTTAAAGATAAAAATGATCTCCGTAAACTAGAAAAAATGGCTCAAGATTTAATAGAAATGTAGGTGATAGTATGGCAAAAAGGACTTTGGTAGAAGAATTTGAATTAGAAAAAGAGAAAAAAAACATTTCTTTTATTCCTGATTATGATGTTTTTAAAGATAAAGATTTATTGGATAAACTAAGAAGTAAGATTATTCAAAACTTGTTAGATCATCCTATGTTAGATTATGATAACGCAAAAAAATGGATGGATGAAGAAATTGATCGAGAATTAGAAGGATATGATTTATCTACACTAGAAAGAGGACATATTTACAATTTAATTGAGAATGAGATTTATGGTTATGGTCCAATTACAGAGTTATTAGAAGATAAGAACGTAACAGAAATTATGGTGAATGGTCCTAATGATATTTATGTAGAGATGGATGGAAAAATTCAAAAAGATGATACGCTTTCTTTTATTAATTATGATCATATTCTAAGAACGATTGAAAGAATGATTCAACCTCTTGGTAAAACAATTGATGCTACTCATCCTATGGTAGATGCTAGATTAGAAGATGGAAGCAGGTTAAATGCTATTATTCCACCACTTAGTGTGAGGGGTCCAATTTTAACGATTCGTAAATTTAAAAAAGATATGGATAATATTGATGACATGATTGCGAATGGTACTATGACTCCTTATATGGCTCGTTTTTTAGAGGCGTGCGTAAAAGCAAAATTAAACATTGTGGTTTGCGGTGGAACGGGAAGTGGTAAAACTACCTTATTAAATGTTCTTTCTAGTTTTATTGATAATCACGAACGAATTATTACCATTGAAGATGCCGCAGAGCTTTCTTTGCTTCAAGAGCATGTGATTTCGCTAGAGACTAGGGAGTCCAACTATCATAATGGCAAAGAAGTTACCATTCGTGATTTGGTTCGTAATTCCTTGCGTATGAGACCTGATCGTATTATTGTGGGGGAGGTTCGTGGTGAAGAAGCATTAGATATGTTGCAAGCCATGAATACAGGGCACGAAGGGAGTCTAACTACTTTACATGCAAATGGTCCTTTAGATGCAATGCATCGTATTGAAACTATGGTTTTAATGAGTGGAATGGAAATTCCAATTCGAGCTATTCGCGAATATATTGAAAGCGCTGTAGATATTGTGGTTGAAATAGAACGTTTAAGTGATGGAAGAAGAAAAGTTACCAATATTAGTGAAGTGGTAGGATTTAAGGAAGATGATATATTTTTACAAAGCATTTTTGCGTTTCGACAACAAGGAGTTCATCCAAATAATGATGTAAATGGTGAATTTGTATTATATAATTATGTACCAAAAGTATATTCTAAAATCAAACAAAAAGGTGTTACTTCGGTGGATGATATTTTTGAGTCTATTTCATCTTCCCAAAAATCAACAAAAAAGGATTCTGTCAAAAAGAAGAAGGACAATAATTAGAAAGCGGGTGAAGTAAATGTTAGAAAGGGAACAACTCATATTTTTTACTATTTTAGTAGTTTTTATTGTTGCTACCATACTTTGGCTTTATTTTACTCTTCGCTCTATTCGATTGCAAAAAAGAATTGAAAATCATGTCGTTTCTAATGAACACTTGGATTGCATATCTATAGCAGATCAAATTGAGAATTGGTTCCATAGAATATTAGAAAATTTAGAGAATAAAATACAAAAAATGCATATAGGTCAATGGGTTCCTTTTTCTAAACCAGAAGAAGAGTTTAAGTCTCAATTAACATTTTTTATAGAAAAAATCTTAAGTAGCTTTAGTTTCCTTATCATTTATCTTGTCTTTATAACGTTGAAAGGATTTTCTTTTTCGATTTGGTTCTTTTTGATAGTATGGGTAGCCGGTTGGTATCTTCCTAATTTTGGTTTTTATTTGAAAAAACGATTCCTAAAAAAACAAATACAATCCGATTTATTGAAGGCTATTTCTCTTATGAATCATTCCTTTCAATCTGGTAAGAGTATGATTCAAGCCATACAGTTAGTTGCAGAAGAATTGGATGGTCCATTATCTCAGGAGTTTCATAAAATGCATCAAGATATGCTTCATGGACTAAGTTTTGAAACAGCTTTTACTCGCTTTCAAGAAAGGATAGGGCTAGAAGAGATTCAATATATTACAGCTGCACTTTCTATCTTTTCTAAAACAGGTGGTAATATTATGACAATGTTTTCTTCCATTGAGAAAAGTTTTTATACAAGAAAAAGACTAGATATGGAATTAAAAGCAACAATTTCTAGTAGTCAGTTAGTTTTTTATTTACTCCTTCTATTACCAATATTTTTATGGGTATTGATAGGGATAGTGGATCCTACTTATTTTAGTCTTTTCTTTGAAAGTGCTTTAGGAATATTATTATTTTGTATTATTTTATGTATATATTTTCTGTATATTATTATTATTCGAAATATTATGAAGATTGAGAAGTATTAAGAAAAGAGGTACTGTTATGAAACAAATGGATCATCGATTGGCTAGAAAATTATATCGTTACGAAACAATTTCTAAGTATCAAAAAAAAGCCAAGTTATTGGGTTATCAAGATGTAGATACTGTTGTGTTTTCTTTTTTGAATACTAGGTTGTTACTTAGTATATTGTTGTTTATTTTCTTTTCTATTGTTACAGATTGGAATTATATAGTAGCTCTTTTGATTACTTTTTTCTTTGCCTTTGTTTTTACTTATTATGTATTTAATTATCGTCTTTCTAAAAGAGCAAGAAAACTAGAAAAAGAGGCAATTGCTTTTTTTGAGGTATTCACTTTATCTTTAGAGTCAGGAAAAAACTTAATTCAAAGCTTTAAATTAACGACAGAACATATTCATAGTGGGCTCTCTAGTGAAATTGCTAATTCTGTTCGAGAAGTAGAATATGGCAAAAGTTTTCACGATGCTTTTACTGATTTGAGGAAGAGACTTCCTTCTGATACAGTGCAAAATGTCATTTTAAATCTCGTAGAAGCATATCGTTCTGGTGGGGATATTATTAGTACGTTAAGAAAGCAAATAGATTTTATTCAAAATAAAAGAGTTATGGATTTAAAGACTCAAATAAATCAGATTCCAATTAAAATAAGTGTCGTTTCTGTTTTTTTATTGATTCCCTTGGTATTGTTATTGATTTTAGCTCCCGTTATTTTACAGTATTTTGGATCATAATATTAATAATCAATAAATATTAGTTGACAAAAGCTTTGTTACTAAAGTAAAATTAGCGTAAATACTAAAAAGGTAGAGGTGTGAGGGTATGAAACAAGAATTTAGTTCCAATAATGTGGAGGTAAAAAATAATAAACAAAAAAAGGTCGCAGTTATAATTGCAATTATTGCAGTGTTTTTTCTTATTGGTGGAGTTGCAGGACTTATACTTTTGAATAATAATAGTAATAATAATAAAAATAATAATAATAATAATAATAATAATAATAATAATAATAATAAAGCACCTAGTAATAATGGTTCATCAAATAATAATGCATCTACTGATGATATCACGCAACTATATATTAGCACTAATAGCATAGCTGCAGTAGATTCTAAAAAAGAATTATATGTAATTTTTAGTGATATTTATGATGACGAATATTCTTATTTTGGCCATAAAAATGAAGAGATTCCCGCAAAAACACTAATGAAAGTGGCAGACGATGTTGAGGTTTTATATTCTCCATATCTATATTTGGATAGCAAGGGTAATTTATATAACACAGGTGTAAAACATCAAGGTGGTGTAAGATATGATTTTGAAATTATTAATTCTAATATAAAGAGCGCTGCTACAGCAGTGAGGGTGTGTTATGTATTATCAAGTAAAGACAATCAACTGTTAGTTCAAAATGGATTTACTGATGATGGCTATTGTGGATTAACAAGTTTACACATTGAGCCTACGGTACTCACTAGTGATAATATAAAAGAGGTTTTTGCTACAGGACATGTAGGAGGTTATCTAAATAATAACGGTGAGTTATTTATCATTACTGATAATGATCAGCTGCTTAAAGTAATGGATAATACCAAAGATGTTGCGGTATTAGCTTATTCTGAGATTTTAGCATTGAGCAATGATAATGTTTTGTATCAATTAACTCCCTCATTTGGTGATGAATGTTATGGTGTATGTAATATAAAAATTGGGAATGTTACTACATTAGCTGAAGGTGTTTCTGAAATAGGAGACGAATATTATAAAGTCAATGATGGTTCTATTTATTATTATGATACAGAGAATTACGGTTCTTTCAAGAGTAATGAACTTTTTAATTATAATAACACAACTAAATTTATTAAAGTTAATTTTGATGATGTAAAAGAAATAAAATATTTGAGTTATTATAAAAAGAAAATAATATATTTAAATAATGATGGTAAAGTTGTTTTGATTAAATATAATGTAGATTCAATTAATTATAAAGCTACTATTGAAAGTCAAAAAGTTTTAGATGCTAAGATTAGTAATCTAAACGAAATAGCTGATTTTTTATATGATTAATTACTTTATTTAAAATTTTTCTGAACTATCTCTAAAAAATATGTAATTTAGATAAAGCAAATGATTATCCTATCTATATAAAATGAATAAGAAGGTATGTTAATACGGAACATAGTGATATGTTCTTCTTTTTTAATATAAGTTAGTATAATCAAAATTTTGAAAATATGTATTTTTGACATAATCAAAAGAATGTTGGTGGAGTAGAACTCAAAATGTAAAAAGCTAGAAAAAATAAGAGTAATGTTTCATAAAATTGAAATAGATTTAGATTGTATAAATATGAAATAGTTGAAAAATTTATAATCATTTTTAGAAAAAGGAAAAGATAAAAAGCAGAGAAAAGTGAAATATTTTTAAAACTACTAAAGGTTTAAGATATTGCTAAGTTGTTAAAAAGTAAGGAATTAAAAATTCGTACATTTATCTTGTAACAATTGATAAATCTATTTTCTTTTTTAGATTTGTATGATAATATAATAGCAGTATAAAAAGAAGAAAAGAAAGGAGTATTGATTATGAGTGGACATTCAAAGTGGGCAACGATTCATCGTAAAAAAGGGTTAATTGATGCAGAACGTGGTAAAATTTTTCAAAAATTAGCAAAAGAAATTTATGTGGCAGCAAAAGGAACTAATGGGGATCCCGATTCGAATCCTTCTTTAAGAATGGTAATTGAGAAATGTCGCAGTCAAAATATGCCTAAAGATAATATTCAGAAGGCGATTGATAAAGCTGTTGGTGCAGCTGGTGGTGAAGATTATGAAAATGTTCGCTATGAAGGGTATGGCCCAGCAGGTATTGCTTTTATGGTGGATTGTTTAACAGATAATAGAAATCGTACTGCTATGTTAGTTCGTACTGCTTTTACTAAAAAAGGTGGTAATTTAGGAACAGATGGTAGTGTAAGTTATTTGTTTGAAAGACGTGGCGTTATTGTGGTAGAAAAGACAGTAGATGAAGACGATTTAATGATGACAGTTTTAGATCATGGAGCGGATGATTTTATTGTCAACGAAGATACTTATGAAGTTTATACAACACCAGACTGCTTTTTGGCTGTCAAGGAAGCAATGGAACAAATGGGAATTTCCGACTTTTTAACTAGTGAAATTACTTATGTTGCTTCTAATCGAATTGAAATAAACGATGAAGAAACCAAAGAAAAAGTATATCATTTGATTGATGCTTTAGAAGATATTGATGATGTGCAAGATGTATATCATAACTTAAGTGAGTAGAAATACTTGCTTTCGTGAAATGAAAAGTTAAATTTCAGATTCTGTTCTAAAAGTATATTTGTAAGAGTAAATGGAAGTTTTTTCAAAAAA
>CALVSR010000030.1 GCA_944359075.1 uncultured Bacilli bacterium | reverse complement strand
ATTACGAAGTTAAATGAGCAAGAAACATTTCAAAGCTTGATGACCTATGAAGAAGATCAAAAGAAGATTTTAAACACCGAGAAGAAGATTTCTTTTGAAGAAGGGATGGCTCAGGGCATAGAACAGGGTATTACTCAAGGTGAAATCCAAAAGCAAACAGAAATTGCCAAAAATTTATCTGCTTTGGGAATTGAAAAAGAAAAAATTGTACAAGCAACTGGCCTAACACTAGAACAACTAGAAGAATTAAAATAAAAAAGATTTATCAAAATCATTTGTTTGATTTGATAGATCTTTTCTTTTACAGATTTACTTTTATTCTTCTTCAATAAATCCACTTGCTTTAAATTTAGAAATAATTTTATCTACGGAAACGCTACCATTAATTCTAGAAGCTATAGTTTCTTCTACACCATCGTGATAAAAAATTACAGTTGGTGTTCCATTAATACCGGTATCTTTATATAGCTGATCATATTCCTCTTCTGATAAATGATCGGTATTAATATATTTGACTTCTATTTGGTAATCTTCAGCAACTTGACTGATTTTTGGTTCGAAACTAATACAAGCACTACAATCTGTTCTCATAATCTCTAGAATAAAAGTTTCTTTATTTTCAATTAATTCTTGATATTCCTTATAATTGATTTCTTTCATATAGTTTTTTCCACATCCTGTAAATACAAAAAGGCATAATAAGATTACAATTAATTTTAAATATTTCTTCATATTTTCACCTCGTACTAGTTTAGTATAACATAAAAACACATTTCCTGAATAGGTTATTTTTTTTGTTTCTTTTGTTTTGAACTCATGCTATAATAAATCTAGAATAAAATAGGGAGGTAGTATTATGATTCTTAGAAAACCTTATGCGTTTTTAATTAAATATTTTCAAAAAATTAATATTTTATTACTACTTCTTGTTGGCTTTGTTTTTTATCAAAATTTGCAGATTCATCAGTTTGTAAAAGAGTATTTAGAAACTAGTATTTATAATCCAACCATTGATTCTATTAATAATTATGCCAATATTTATGTTTATTTAGCTTTTATAGTAATCATAGTTATTTCGGGGATTCTTATTTATTTACTTCGTTATAAAGATAAGCCATACGCTAGTTATATTTATATATTAGTTGCTAACTTTATTACTTTTGCTTTCTTTTTATATACTGACAATTATTTTACCTATCAGGTTATAGAGGGGTATAACTTAGTAGCCATTAAAGTAGTAAATGATTTATTATTTATTTCGACTCTTCCTTATTATCCGATGATATTTATTTTATTGATTCGTTCTATTGGAATTGATTTAAAAAGTTTTGGTTTTCAAGAAGATAAAGAGTTTGTAGAAATCAATGAAGCAGATCGAGAAGAAGTGGAAGTACAGGTTGGTTTTGATAAAGATCGTTTTTTAAGAAAAGTAAAATATCATCTTCGTCATTTTAAATATTTCTTTTTGGAACATAAAATCTCCTTATTAATTGTGTTTGTGATTGTACTTATGTTGTTTGGATTCAACTTTTATCGTTACTTTTATGTAGAAAATAAAGTTTACAATATGAATGAAGTCTTTCAATCTAATAATTATCGAATTAAAGTAGAACATACCTATTTAACGGATAAAGATTTTTCAGGAAATATTGTTTCAGAAGAAGGCACTTATTTTATTTTAGTAGATTTAAGTATTGAGAATCTTCTTTCTGATGTTAGAAACTTTGATATAGAGAAAATGCTATTATTCGTAGACGATGATTATTATGTTCCAACTACTAGATTTAATTCTTATTTTACAGATATGGGAAATTTGTTTACGAATAAAAGTTTAGGTGCTTATGAAACTACATCTTATTTATTAGTTTATGAAGTTCCAAAACCAAGAGATGGGGCCAATTTCTTATTAAAATATCAAGATTTAAGTAGTCGTGATAGTAAGTTGATCCGTGTTCGAATGAAAATTCAAGATATTAGTACTTTTAAAGAAAGAGGAAGTGCTAATTTATCAGAAGATTTTACCATTCCTATTAATCTATCTGAAAATGTCTCTTTCCGTTTTTCTAGCTATGAAATTTTAGATAGTGTTAACTATACTTATCAGCAATGCAGTCCTAATTCTTGTCCTATTTATCAAGGAACAGTAAATGCTGGAAATGGTAAAAAGATTTTGTATATAAAAGGATCATTTGGAGAAAGCACAAAGCAGGAATTTTTAAATTTTGTCTTAAAATACGGTAAAATTAGATATCGAGTGAATGGAGAATATCGATTATCAGAAATTCAATATGCTGTTAACAGAACTTATCGAGGTAATTATTTATATTTTATAGTTCCAGAAGAAATAGTTAGTGCAGATAGTATAGATTTTGTTTTCACAATTCGTACATACCAATATTTTTATAAATTGAAAGGAGAATAGGTATGGAATTTCTTAAAAAAAATAAAAAAGTGCTTATTATAGGTGTTCTGGGTATCATCCTACTCGTTATAGGATTACTATCATGGGAGTTTTATTTTTCAAAGTATAAAATTTTTCATGAATATGAAAAACAATTTACAGAAGCTGTAGAGCGTTATTATAATATGAACAAACAGTATTTGCCCGGAAAGCAAGAAACAAGAGAGATGACATTGCAGGATTTATATGATGGCAATCATATTGGAGATCTTTATGTTCCTAAGACTAAAACATTGTGTGACTCTAATAGTTGGGTTAGAGTATATCAAAATGAGAAAGGGGAATATGAATATACTACTTATTTGAAATGTGGAAAATTTGATTCTAATGTCGATCATGTCGGGCCAGAGATAACTTTAAATGGGGAAACGGAAATGATCATTTCTTTAGGAAGTGAATATCAAGAACTCGGTGTTAGCAAAGTATATGATCAGGTGGATGGTAATTTAAATATAGAAGATGTCCTTGTGGATTCTAGCAATGTAAATACTAGTAAAATTGGTACTTATTCAGTAACTTATACCATTCGGGATAAAGCTTATAATAAGACAGTTGTAACTAGAAAAGTAACGGTTGCTCGTAATTTAACTGAGGTTGTGCAGCAAGAAACAGATGAGACTAATTATTATAAAGGAACAGATCCTAATAACTACCTATTATTTTCTGGTATGTTGTGGAGGATTGTTGGGGTAGATTCTGAAGGTAATGTTAAAATTGTGACTCAAAACAATATTGCTAATTTAAGTTATGGAAAAGAAGGAGAAATGTTTGATGATAGCAATATCAAAACTTGGCTAAATGATTATTTCTATTCTAATATTCATGATACTTCATATGTCAAAGAAGATAGTGTTTGGTGTGTAGATTCTATCGATAATGCGGCTAGTGCTTCTTCTAATTGTACTAGTTTTAGTCAACCTTCTCCTGTAGGTTTGTTAACTTTATATGATTATAATGCTACAAGACAAGGTAATGATACTTATTTAAATTCGATTACGGAATATTGGTTAATGAATCGTAAAGATAGTAGATTTGCATATATTCATCTTATGTTTCAAGATGGTACAGTAACCACTAATGAGAGTACCTCTTTGTCAGGAGTAAGACCTGCTTTGGTATTAAAAAATAATTTGTATATTTTATCAGGAAATGGTTCACTACAAAATCCTTATCGTTTAGATGATTATCAGCCTGGTAAAGAAAATGATTTATTAAATACGAGGTTAATTGGTGAGCATGTTTCTTACTTTGGAATGAGTTTTAGAATTGCTGATATCGATGATGATGGTTATGTAAAATTAATATCTACAGGATATTTGCAAAATAATACTACGAATAATTATATTTATTCTAGCTATGATAATGAAAATAATATTAGAAAGTTTGATCCAGAAGAAGAAGGTAATATTGGTTATCGATTAAATCATGAACATTTAGACTATATGGATGATAGTTTGATGGTAGTGCATGAGTATACTCTTCCTACTTATGATTCTAATAAAAAATATTCTGAGTTTGAAACTAGTACTTTTAAATCTAAGGTTAGTATTCCAGCTTCCTATGAAATGTTTTCTGCTACCAATGAACAAATGACAGGGCAAGCTAATTATTGGTTACTAGATTATATAGATGGAAACCAAGCGTTTATGATTAATAGTGCTAATGGAAAAACCTTTACCATTAATTCTAATAGTTTATATGTATCAAATGGTTTTAAAATTGTCTTTTATGTTGATAAAAATGTTAAAATTAAGAGTGGAAATGGAACTAGTGTAAATCCTTATGTCATCAAATAGGGAGCCCCTAGTTTCTTTTTATAAAAAAGATAGGAATCTATATATTTTTATGTTATACTTATATATATAATAGGGCAGGTGAAATATGAAGTCGTTTAAATTTCAAAAAAAGAAATTACTAATAGGGATTTCTATTTTGATTATTTTTCTTATTTTATTGATTACATTATTGATATTTTCAAAGAAGGAAGAATATTATCAGCCAGATTCTAGAATTTACTTGGCTGAAAATTATACTATTGAAGATGCTAAAACAGTAGGTTGGATTCAAGTACAAGGTACTAATATAGATTATCCGGTTATTAAAGAAACTCAAGATGCGTATACCAGTGGTATTGATTATTTATGGCAACCTAATGTTTATAAAACAGGGGAAAATCGTGAAGTGATTTATGGTCATAATATTTTAAATGTATCCAATCAGCCTATTATTAATGGTGAGGGTCATACTAGATTTGAGCCACTTATGGGATTTGTATATGAAGATTTCGCAAAAGAAAATTTATATATTCAATATACCTACAATGGGGAAGATCATTTATATAAGATTTATGCAATTTCTTTTGTCTCTACTAGTGATGAGCAGGGATATAGTATAGCAGATGAAACAGGAATAGAGCGTTATATCAGACAGGCGAAAGAAGAAAGTATTTACGATTATGATGTGGATGTAGATAGTAGTGATCATATTATTTCCTTAATTACATGTACTAGATATTTTGGATTGTATGGAAAAACGCAATTTCGTATAGATGCTAGAGAGGTTAGAAAAAATGAAGATATTGAAAAATATCCCGTTTACACTAATGAAAATTATGATATAATGAAATAAGATAGGAGGATCTGTTGTGAAGCGAAAGAAGAAGTTTGAAATATTTTCCTTTTTGTGTGGAATATTATTATTGATGCCGATTTTAGTCGATGCTAGATCATCTTTGAATGATGAAATTTGTATTAATTCTGATAGTGGTTCTAATTTCTATACGGTTACTAGAAAAGGAAAGAATGTTGTACCATTTTATATTACAGATGATGATATTAAAGGAACTGATCAATATCCTGAAAAATGTTTTTGTAGTACTGTTGGGGATGTCTGTTTAGTAGAAAATAGAAACAGGAAACAATGTGCTCCTGCATATCAGTTTGAGGTTCAATCACAAGGGCAATCTTGTAAAATTCAGAGTAGTACCGAAGATAGTTATGAATTTTTTCTTTGTCCAGATCAAAATAGTGCTAATGTAGTTTCCGATATGCAAAAGGGCATGAGTGTAAATGAATATATATCTTCTACTAATCAATATAAAGTTAAATTTGATGTCCCTGCTAAATTCAGAGGAAAAGTGTATGCACAGCTTATTCGAAAGACAGTACGAAATGGAGTATCTGTATTTGACATTGATAGTCAAGATGGACTTCCTAATTCTCCTAGTAGTATCGTTAGAACTTATAGTCCTAGTGAAGTAGAGAATGGAATTTATTTTACTCCTGGAACAGAATTTTACTTTATCTTTTATTTATCCGATAGTGGAGACGCTTGTAACAATTCGCGTTTAGGATATATTATGGGAGCTGTACCATCTAATGTACCAAACCCTATGTATAATGATCCTATTTGTACCAACTTTCGTAGTCAATACGCTAGTGGTTCTGTAGAGCGAATTATGGTGTCTGATTGTGATAGCGAAAAAATTCAATATCATGAGTTATCTACTATACGTAATAAAATTTTAAGTAAAATTGAAGAAGTAGAGCGAATTCACTCTCAAATAAGTAATACTGTTAGTCCTACCAATAATTTTACTTGTTTGTTTGAAAATAATAGTACGACTATTAATACACAGTCTGGTTTCAGTACAAAAGTTGACTTTTTGGAAGTAGCTGGTGCTGGAACTTATTGGAAAGCGTTATGTACGGAAACGATTTCTATTGAGTATGATGATCCGCAAGCGACTAAAGCAGGTGGTGGATTTGGTTATAATGCCAAAGTTGTGATTAATAGAACTTGTACGCCTGTTAAAATTGCAGAACCTAAATATTTACCTACTTGTCGATATAGCGTAGAATGTTGGGGTGGTCCTGCTAACCACACTGGTGAATCTGGGGCAGGTCCAAATGAAGATTTCGATCAGTGTATTAATACTTGTGATGGCGGAACTTATACTCAAGATTGTATCCATTCATGTTATAATAAAATTTATGGAAAGTCTTTGACTTATTCTGCTAATCATACTAAACTTACCACTTCTACTTTTTTGGATTCTGGTAAGGAAACTTATAGTATAGCTAGACTATCCACTAATAAAGGAAATCCTGATTTAATTGGTACTACAGGTGGTGGAATTACCAATTTACCAATTAGTAGTGGCTGCGTTATTTCAGGAAATAATATTGATAACGGTTGTGGAACTTCTTGTGGTGATAATTCTTGGTGTAAATCAGAACATGGTGTTACCTTCACATATTTAAATGGCTGCAATGCGAATGGAGAAACAGAAGGAACTAGATGTTACGAAGTTTATACCAACTGGCCTTGTGATGATGGTAATAATTATAAAAAGGATATTCTAGAGAGTGAAGCAGAATACAATGCTGTAGTAGCGGCTATTCAAGAATTTAGCAGTACAGCTATTGAAAACGAAGAGTATCAAATGATTATTGAAGAAGAATATAATAAACAAACGAATGGAACTTATTCTAACAGAACTACAACATTTAGTAATAAAAATGGTGATCATAGTATAGCGGTTAATACTTCTAGTGAGAATCTTGGTAGTACATTCCAATCTAATACTAATATTGCAGATCCTACTGTAGGAAATTTAGATGATGCATTTATTAGAGAACATGTTCAAAAAGATATCTATAGTTATCAATTATCTAGAACAATTGAGGTTGGGGTAGGAGCTGCTTATGTATCTAAAATAGATGGTAATGATGTTGTTTATAATGATAAAACAACACCTACGGATCCAGAGCTAGATAATAATCCAAAATATTTTTCAGCACAAAATAAATATTTTACTAGATTTGATACTAAATTAGTGAATAACTATTTAAATTGGCCTTATTATAATAATGCAGTTACTAGTGATTCTACAGATGCTTATACGAAGAATATTCATGTTAGATTTTATAATATTGGTAGTTGGAATCAATGGGGAACTAGTGGCAATGGCGTAAATGTTGATTGTTTGTATGGTGTTGCGCCAGGAATTGTTAATACTGGTTGTACTCCAGGAGATGATGATTGTCCTTACTTAGAAGATGAGGGTACTGGTATTCGTTATATTTTTAGACCAATTAATTTAGGGGATATGTTCCCAAATAACCGTGATCCTAGGTTTAATTGGACAGGTACTGTGAATAAATCTACGAATACTTCTAGTGGAGCTGCTCTTACAGCAGATGAATCTTTATATAATGATGCAGTTGATCCAGAGACTTTAATAGAATTTATTCAGGCTAAGAATGAATCTATCTATGATGTTACTACTGATTCTTCTGAGGTTGATTATGAGTTTGTCTTAACTACAGAAAATATTCGTAATATTCGTAAATATAATAAAAATGTCAAGGATTATAATGGCGATGGGGAAAGAAACTATTTGGATTATAATATGAGCTGTTATACTAATGCTAGAGGTCAAGAAATTTGTACAAGTAGATTCTTGGATAATATCAACGGAAATTCAGGTGATGAATCTTACGATGAATTTATTACGTATAGTGTAAGTGGTTATGGAATTGATGCTAGAAAGTCGATTGCTGGATGTAACAATGCAATTAATGGTACATCATGCTATACGGTTAGTAGATAGGAGGTATGTATGAGCAAGGGAATGACTTTAGTGGGAATCATTATTTTAGGGGTTTTAACTTTAGCAGTAGTAAATATTGTTCAGAACTATCAGACTGGTAATGAACTGGATTACTACCTATTGGAAGAAACCACAGAGGCTGCTATGTTAGATGCAGTAGATACTTCCTATTATCGTATAAGTGGTATACTTAGGATGGATCGAGAAAAATTCTTAGAAAGTTTTGTAAGAAGATTTGCTGAGAATGTAAACCGCGATCGTAATTATAAAATTAGAATTTTAGATTTGAATGAAACACCACCTAAGGTAAGTGTTCAGGTAGGTTCTAGTACAGTTGCAACTTTTGCTGGAGAAGATTTCGACATTGTGAATAAAATTGATGCAATTCTAGAAACTAAATATGAAGAAGATCGACTTTTAGAAGAAGTCACAGAATAGAAAGGGGAATGAAAAATGAAAGGAAATATATCAATTACCATCAAGAAATTCTTTACGAACAAAAATACTGTTACAATAGTAGGAGTACTTCTTGCTGTAGTGGTGTTATATGTTGGATACAATTATCGTATTAAATCAGCGATTAATCCAATTTCTGTACCATATGCAACGCAATCTATTCCAGCTAGAACGAAAATTACTAGTGATATGATTGGTAGTGTTGAGGTACCTCCAGCAATGTTAAAAGGAGATGTCATTACGGAAGTTTCAAGGATTGTTGGTCAATATACGAATATTAATACCATTATTCCAGAAGGAAGTTTATTTTATGGAGATAGTGTAGTTTCGCAAAGTGATTTGCCAGATTCTATTATCTATGAGTATCCAGAAGGATATGTTTTGGTTAATATGAGCGTTACTACCGCTACTACTTATGGTAATAAAATTTATCCAGGAAATTATATAGATATTTATTTGAAAGCGGTTAATAAGATCGATGAAGAAAATATTACTAGTGATACACAAGATAAAATTATGGTTGGAAAATTGCTTGAAAATGTTAAAGTAATTGATGTAGTGGATTCTAATGGAGATAGCGTATTTGAAAATCCAGAAGATATTAAAACGCCAGCACAAATTATCTTTGCTGTACCAGAAGAATATCACATATTACTACGTAAAGCTATGTATTTGCGTACTTATGAAGTAACATTGATTCCGGTACCAACTGCAGAATCTACGAAAGAAAATCCAGGTGAGGTAGCAATTGCTAGTGAAGATCTAAGAGACTTTATCAATCGAGTTACCGTATGGACAGATGATACTTCTACTACGATTCAATAGTCGTTTATAAAAAAGAATAAAAGAATAAAAAGAATAATAGGAGGGGCCTAGTGAAAGATAATATGTTTGAACAACTTGATTTTGGTGCTTTTAAGGAATATATTGATAATGATGATATTACGGATATTTCTTATACCAATAATGGACAAATATGGCTTCGTTCTTTGGAAAAAGGATCTTATCGAGTTGAAAATCCTAATATTAATAATGCAACTGTTGAAAAGCTAGCTTTTCAGTGCTCTAATGTTATGGGAACTACTTTCAATAATGCCAGTCCCTTCTTAGATGCTGAAAGTCCAGAGCTTCGTATGAACTTTGTGCACGAATCTATTGCAACCAATGGAATTGCGTTGGTTATTCGTAAGACACCAGCAAAGATTCGTTTGAAAGAAGAAACTTTGTTACAAGAAGATTATGTGACCAAAGATATTCACGATTTTCTTATTAAGTGTGTTTTAGGACACTGTAATATTATGGTATGTGGAGAAACTGGTAGTGGTAAAACAGAGTTCGTTAAGTATTTGGCTAGTCATACGAAAGAAAATGAAAAAATTATTACGATAGAAGATACATTGGAACTTCATTTGGATAAAATTTATCCACATCGTGATATTGTAGCTATGAAAACGAATAATATTGCATCTTATTCGGATGTTTTGGTTACTTGTATGAGACAGAATCCAAAATGGATCTTACTTTCCGAAGTTCGTAGTGCCGAAGCTGTTAGTGCAGTGCGTAACTCTATTTCTTCAGGACATAATATATTATCTACGATCCACTCAGACAAAGCTAGTGCAGTACCACACAGAATGTATTCGCTAATGGAAACAGATTTAGATGTAGATCAGTTTTTAAGTACTATTTATCGTTATATCCAATTAGCGGTTCATATTAAAGCTTATTATAGCCCTAAATATGGGAAATTCCATCGTGAAATTGATGAAATTACGGAGTTTTATATTGATGAAGAAACCAATAAACCAATTTATAACATTCTATATCAGAAAACTATGACTGGTAAAGTAGTGAAAAAGCAACCTAGTAAACATTTATTAGATTATTTATTAGGGCAAAATATTGATATTGGAAATACTACTTTTTCAGATAATGCTTCTTCTGGTGATAATGATACTGATACGGGGGTAAAAGAAGAATTTGACTTAGATAAAATTGTGGAAGAAAATCAGGTGGAGTCTCAACCAATAGTAGACACAATAACACATAATGACATACCAACCTTCACTTCGAATCCTTCTTTGCAACATTCAGAGGCCGTTCCAAAGATAAATACTAATCCTGTTCAGAATCAAACAATCATCAATAACTACCAGGCTAATGAAACGATGGCTTCCATCCCTGAAATAAAAGAGAATACTATATTTTCTAATAGCGCAACTGTTATACCGAATTCGGTTTCAAATTCTGTTCTATCCAATAGTGTAGAAGCACCGGTATTAGCAAAGCCTAGTGTAGTAGAACAACCAGTAGTTTCTTCGCCAAATATTTCTTCTACTGTAGCTTCTGATGTTGAAAAACCAAAATTTTTCTCATTTGATATTCCAAATGATAATCAATCCAACTCATAAAGGGGTGAAAAGTTATGGAATTAATTATTATATTAATTATCACTTTATTTGTGATTATTTATAGACAATATCGTGGACAAAATGTTTATAAATTTATCACAGAACAAGCAGGGGTCATTTATGATAAATTTGCTCCATACTCATTTAAAGTGGTTAGAGAAAAGACAAAAGAACTAGGGCAAGAATATACACCAAGGCAATATGCCATCCAAGTAGTTGTTTTTACATTATTTGCTGGTGTGATTTCTTATCTTTATTTCTATAATTTATTTGTTTCTATTATTTATATTATAATTGCTAATGCTTGTATTCCATACTTAGCATTCCTAAGATGTAAGAGAGTATATAGTGAGTTTATTTTTGAACAGATTCAAGTCTATACTACCAATACTATTATGGAATTTGCTACTACCCAAAGTTTTGTAAAGTCTTTGGAAGGAGTAGTAGCAAGTGGTGTTTTGGAAGAACCTATTCTATCCGATGTTAATATGATGATTTCTCTTGCTTATCAAAATGGTTCTATAGATGAATCCGTTGAATTTATGAGTGCTAAGTATCCATATTATATTGTTAAAAATATGCATCAATTGTTTTTGCAAATTACTAAGGAAGGTGCTAAGGACTCTGGAGAATCCTTAGAAAATATGCAATTAGATATCGATATGCTGGTAGAAAGTGTTTATCGAGATCGAATTGATCGTGCCAATTTCCATAAGTCATTCTTAAAATATGGTGTTATGCTTTACTTAATGGTAATGTTAGTGCAGTATTTATTAGGAAGAGAAACCTATATTGCGATATTAGATAATCCATTTATGCTTTTAATATTGCATGCTATTTTGTTAGTAAACAGTTATTTTCTTCTAAAAGGAGAAAAATATTATAACGAGAATGTAGGTGCTGAGTAATGGAAGTAATTATTTGTGGAGCCTTAATTTTAGGAGTATTGCTTTATAATAAAACAGTAGATGGTAAAAAATTTATTCAAGATAATCAGGCTGTTTTTCAAATGCTAAAAGAAAGTGATTACGATTTTTTAGTAGCTGCCAAATATGGGGAAAGTGTGGATCCTAATGTTTTATTTAATAAACGAATTAAAATGGCTTTTATCGTAATTGTAGTATTTTTGTTTATGTTTTTAACAGAACTTAGTGCTATTAATATTGTGTTATCTCTTTTTATTGGTTATTTGGTTTTTAAATCCAATTATACTTCTTTGAAAAAATATTATAAAAAGCACTTACATGATATTGATATTATGCTTCCTTATTATTTAAAAGGATTGGAAATTTTAATTCAACATTATACAGTGCCAGTAGCGCTTGCAAAATCTATTGACGATGCACCAGATATTTTTAAACCAGGACTTCGAGAAATGATTGCTAAAATAGATGCGGGTGATTCTAGTATTGATCCCTATATGGAGTTTGCCAATGCTTATCCAGTTAGAGACTCTATGAGAATGATGAGACTTCTTTATCGTTTGGGTTTAGGGAAGCAAGAAGATAAACAGGAAAGATTATTGATGTTTTCTAGAACTGTATCTAATCTTCAAGCAAAAGCTAGAGAGCAAAAATATAAAGAAAGACTAAATCATATGGAGAGCCAAACTATGGTTATGTTAGTAGCTACCGGTGGTGGAGTTATGGTACTTATTTTGATTTCTATGGTTTATATGTTTGCTAATATTTAAAAAGTTGAAATTAATTTTATTAAATAATAATATAATTTGGATATTTAAAATTCACTTGCAGATTTTAAATATTCTTTTTCTTTTATGTTTGATTTTATCATTTTGATCATTTTACAATCTTTTATCTTTCTGTTATGTTGTGTTTGTATTTTGTGCAAACTACAAGATCAATCGAGGGAGTAGGTTTATGATAAAAGAAAAAAATAAATTAGAAGAAATAAATATGTTGAATGATGCTATGTTTAAAGCGTTATTTCGTAGTATGGAAGCAAGAGATATGGTAGCGTCATTTTTAAGTAGTATTACCGGAATAGAGAAAGAAATATTAAAGAATGCAGATTATCAAGGAGGAGAACTTCCTAAGAAAAAAATAAAAGAAAAAGGCAAAACATCGGATATTATTGTAAAAATAGAAGATAATCATAGAATTATTTTAGAAATGAATCAATATAGGGGAGATAAGATATTTGAAAAAAATATGAGTTATGCATTTTCAATAGCCTCAGAAACAGTATTAACAGGAACTAAAAAATATCCAGCAGTCATATTGATTAATATTGATAATTTTAATGCTTTTGGGACCAAAGAAGGAATATTAAATTTTAAGATAAGAGATGAATATGGTCATATTGAAACGGATCAATATCATTCTATACATTTAGTTCTTGAAAATATAGTTAACAATAAGTATAATATAGATGAAGAAGTAAGAAAGATAGCTATTTTGCTCAAGAAGAAAAACCTAAAAGAAATGGAAGAAGAATTTAAAGGAGATGAGAAGTATATGGCAGCAATCAGAAAAATAGAAGATTTGTCTACTGATCCAAACTTTGTAGGGTATTATGATATAGAGGAAGCTAGAAAACAAGATTTGGAAGATATGAAAGCAACAGGATTTAGAATAGGTCATGAAGAGGGGAAAAAGCAAGGAATTGAGCAAGGGCAAAAGAACAAACAAATGGAAATTGCTAGAAATTTACTCAAATTTGGTATGAAAACAGAGGATATTTCCAAAGCAACAGGGTTATCTATAGATGAAATAAAAAAACTAGATTAATAATCGTAAAACAAATTATGTTGATCAAAATAGTTTGTTTTTTTTGTTGGTAATAGATACTATTTAATGTCAAGTTTATTTGTAAATACGAAAAAATCAGGATAATTATATATTTAAAAACTATTTTTTGATATAATTTGATATAATCTATTGTAAAGTATAAAGGTGCGTTAGAATAGATCTCAGTCAAAAATATTTCAATAATATTTTAACACTAGAGTATCCCAACCAATTAATAAATTTGTTAGCTAAAAAACTAACTAGAAAGAATATTAAATTGTAAGTTAAAATAACTTACAAAATATATTATACGAGGATGTATTAATGATGAAGAAAAAAAATATTTTGATTTATGTACTTTTTTTTATTTCTTTGGTAATCATATCTTGCATTTCTGAAGCAGAATTAGATGGTATATGGGGATATGGTTTTAGTTATAATATTGCTAGTGGATTAATTCCTTATCGTGATTTTAATATGGTCGTTGGCCCATTTTACAGCCTTTTTTTTGCTTTATTTATAAAACTATTTGGTAATTATTTTATCTTTTTTACGATTCAAAATAGTCTTTTATATGCTTTGATATTATTATTTGTGTATCAGAAAATTGGAAAGAATTCTGTCTTTATTTTATTATTATTAGGAACCTGTTTAACTACTTTTGGTTATAATACATTCTGTGCTTTTCTAGTCATTGCCATTTTATTATTGCAAGATAGTAATTTAAAATACAAGCAAATTTTTATAGGTATTATCATTGGTATTATTATTATGACTAAACATAATATTGGCTTTTGTTTGGCACTAGTTTATCTATTTGCAAATCGAAAACAGTTACAGTATTGTCTTAGTTTACTAATCCCTATTCTCCCAATCCTTATTTATTTAATTGTAAATCGTGCCTTTGCTTCTTATATTGATTTTTGTTTTTTTGGGTTAGGGAACTTTTTAGATAATTTTTATCCAGATATCTTTTCGATTCCTATTATGATCTGTATTTTTTACTTTTTAATCAAAAATTATAAGAAAACAAAAGACATTAAAATATTATATTTACTTGCTTTTCAAATCATATTATTTCCAATTATAGATCAAGGTCATATTTTACCGGCTTTAATTCCGGTTGCTTATTATTTCTTTATGGGAGAAAATCAAAAAATAAAGTTTTATTTACAGTACTTTACGATTATTGGGTTTGTTGTGAGTGTAATCATAGTACCTATTTTAGATACTACGATATCTTTAAAAAACAATTTCTTATTATTTCGGCGAGTAGAGAAAGATTTAAATTTTTATTTAGAAAATTATTCTAATTACTTAGAAGAGAATCAAGATAAGAAAGTATATTTGTTTTTAGATAATGCATACCTTATAAAAATATATAGAAATGAAAATCCTACTTTTTATGATTTGATTAATAATGGTAATTTAGGTAGTGATGAAGAAAAATATATTCATTGGATAGATGAAGAATGTAAAAATAAAGAATGTTTATTTATATTAGATACTGGTTATTTTGAAAAACAAGAAATTGGGATACAAAGATCTGATTTGTTTAAAAACTATGTCATGGATCGATATTTATATCTAGAAACTTTACCATCAGGAGATCGTGTTTATAGAAATGATATTATAGAGTGAAATATTAAAATGATAATGATTGACATAAAAACAATCGTGAAGATAAAAAAAATATAGTAATTCGTTTAAAATATGTTATAATAAGAATAGATAATAAAGGAGGGAGAAAAAATGAAAGAGGCAACAGGAGAATTAAATATGACAGTTGTGACAATTATTGCTATTGGAGCTATTATTGCATTTTTCTGGTTTATGTGGCCACAAATCAGAAGTACTATTACAAACCAATGGAATAACATTAGCAATGATGAAGGTCATGCAGATTAATAGATAAAAGAGTGGTGATAGTGTGAGAGATGCTATAAGTGGTGCAATGACACTGCAGATTATCGTAATTTTTATGATTATTATCAATTGTTACTTAGCTTTTAGTGTTAATTACACTAAAGCTTTTCGTGTTAAAAATGAAATACGTAGTATCATTGAGAAGAATGAAGGATTGACTTGTTCAGCAGTAGAGCAAATTAATGAATTGATGCTAAAAAATAATTATAAAATGAATTCTAAATTTGAAGATTGGTGTAATAATAATGGGTATACAGTAGCAAGGTTGGATGCAGGAAGTTTCTGTTATAAATATCAAAAAGTGGATATTACGGGAACTTCTAATGACAATTCGCTATATAAAGGTGCTTATTATACAGTGGCAACTTTTGTAAATGTAGATTTACCACTTGTTAATAATTTACTACCATTTGCTGGAAATTTATTTCTAGTAAAAGGAGAAACTGCACTGATTTATTCATCAGGGGCAGTTAGTGGGCTTCCAAGTGGTTGTTCCTATTAAAGAATAGAATAGGGTGAAATTATGAATGTAATTATATCAAATGAAAGACAAGCGGAATTATCAAATTTAAATATTGAAATCATTAAGTCTATTCATGGCGTTTTCGAAGCAGATGAATTGATTCAGATGTTCTCCAATTTCTTTTTTGGAAGAATGATTTTGGATTTAACGGCTTTAAAAAATTATCAAGATGTTCGTAATCTTCAAAAATTGTCTATGTCTTTAGATGTAGAAAAAATCATTGTATTGCTTCCTGATACACCTGAATGTTTGGCCCCCAGGTTCTTATCTAGACTGATTTCAATGGGAATTTATAATTTTACGACTAATTTAGATGGCGTAAATTATCTACTTACCAATCCTAATACCTATCGTGATGTAGCACATTTACATCAAATAGATGATGTTTCTGGAACGACTACCACTACTACAGAAGGCGGTAATACTGTTATTAATAATATTATCTCTACAGGCACTTATATTTTAGGAATTAAAAACATTACAGAGCACTCTGGGGCTACGATGTTAACTTATATGTTAAAAAAAGAATTAAACAATATGGGTAAGAGTGTCTTGGCTATTGAAGTAGATAAAAGAGATTTTGTGTATTTTAACGATAAAGAAATGTTATCTGTAGATAACAATAATTTAGCAAATGAATTATTAAAACATAAAGATGTTGAAGTCATCTTAATTGACTTAAATAAAGATGGTAATGTAGAAGTGTGCAATGAAGTACTATATTTGATAGAGCCTTCTACTATTAAGTTAAATAAATTAATGAGACGAGATCGTAAGATATTCGAAAAACTAGCAGGAAGAAAAGTCGTATTAGCTCAAAGTATTTTATCTGATAGTGATGTTAAAGAATTTGAGTATGAGGCAAATATTAAAACATTCTTTACTATGCCACCTCTTGATGAAAGAGAAAATAATTCACAAGTATTACAAAATTTATTAAATAAATTGGGTATTATTAACTATTAATAATATGTAAAAAAATGTCAATAATCTTAATTTTATTGACTAAACAGGCAGTTTAGTATATGATTGTGTTATAAATGAGGGAGGAAGTTTATGTTAGATTTAGTACAAATTATGGCTTGCGATGAAAATTTATTACCAATTATTCAATTTATCAAAAGAGGGCTTTTTCCAATTATTCAAATTGGTATTCCTATTATTTTGATTGTGATGGGTTCTATTGATTTAGGTAAAGCGGTTATGTCTTCAGATGACAAAGAAATTAAAGGTGCAACTAGTAAGTTAATTAAGCGTGCAATCGCAGCAGTAGCAGTATTTTTTGTCACTACAGTTGTATCATTATTAATGGGCTTATTTACAAAAAGTGGTGCAAATGTTGAAGGCAGTACAACAAGCTGGCAAGAATGTTGGGATGAAGCTTAATTTGAAAAGTTTATAAATAATCGTAAATTTTTAGACTAAATTCCGTTTTTAAACGGAGTTTTTTCTTTTTCAGATTTATTGCCGTTTTTATAATGAT
>CALVSR010000029.1 GCA_944359075.1 uncultured Bacilli bacterium | reverse complement strand
GTTTTCGTTCTCTCTAATACCGTTTGAACTGGTAATTCATTTCTTAAAAACTGAACTACTTCTACTTTTCTTTTTAACAATCTCGATAAGAACTCTTGTAGTAAACTTTTATCATCTTCATCACAAAGTATTGTTTTAAAAACTCTATCATATTTGGCAGTATAAAATTTTTTCATCATGATCATTTCTCCTTTCGGAAAACAGCCTAACACTACCAAATATCTTTCACAAACTCCACTTTTTCATTTTTAAGCCAGCAAAATAACCAGATTCTTCATTTTACTTTCCTAATTTTTCTAAATTCGTAGACTATTATCTCTTAAAATACAAAGTTACTATAAATAAAAAAGAAAGAACTCCTGCTAGAGTTCTGAATCAATACTGCATAATGATAAATATAATACAAGTAAATTTTAGAAGTCCCCTAAAAAATCATCAATGGTCATTAAACGATCATCTATTTCTTTTAATGATACTTTAGCCGATTCTTTTTTTACGGTTTCTTTCTCTTTTTTTGAAGCTGGAGAAGATGTTTCTTCTTTAGACTCTAATAAGATTTTTTCTGTAATATCAGATGCCGTTTCTAAGATTTCTACCTGATTTTCATGAATATCAGAAGGATTTTGATCATTCGAATTATCATCTATTAGGAAGTTGTTTTTCGTTAACAATTCTGCCACTTTAAATGCATCTACTACATTATGTTTAGAAATAGTAGAACCCGTTGAATAGCGATCCATAATTGGAAACTCGCTTACCTTTAATAGATTAATATCAGGAGTTTTAATTCCAATATGTTCTTTGGAATTGGTGATAAATGCTTTCACAGTATGATAAGGATTGGTTTTTACTTCTCTTAATAATAATAATCCTCGATGAGCACGACTAGCCTTTTCAAATTCTACCATTTTCACACGTTTACCAGTTCCTTTATCTGTAACTAGTAATAAAAATTCTTGCTTATCAGCACTGAAATTAGATACAGATACTACAACATCATCTTTCAGTTTAATAGCCTTTACCCCACTAGCCTTTACTCCAACAACAGGAATATCTTCTTTATCAAACCAAAGCCCATAATTACCACTAGTAGCAATAAAGATATCCGATTCTAGTGTCATAAAAGCATCTACAACAGCATCATCTTCTTTTAGCTTGATACATTGAATTGGTTTAGAATATCTGCTTACTTGGAAATCACTTAATATACTTCTTTTAATCATTCCATTTTTAGTAGCAATTGTGATATCCTTTTTATCCTCAAAATCAACAACTGGAATCGCACTAATAATTTCTTCATTTTCTTCTAATTTGATAATATTACTAATATGTTTACCCATATCTTTCCATTTAATATCCGGAATGATATGAACAGGTACATATAAATAGTTACCTAAATTAGTAAATAATAATAAAGTATCCAAAGTATTTAGTTCATATAATCCTAAGACATAATCATTATCTTTTAAACTAGATTCCTCATGAGAAGCTTGATAACTTCTCCAAGAAGTACGCTTAATATAACCATCTTTTGTAATCATCACTAATACATCTTCTTTTGGAATCATTACTGTAGTATCAATTTTAATTTCCGTAATTTCATCTTTAATTTCTGTCTTTCTAGGAGTAGCATATTCCTTTTTGACTCTACGAAGTTCTTCTTTCATGACAGCTTTTAGTTTATCTTCACTATTTAAAATTTCTTCTAGATTTGTAACTATTATACTTAAATTAGCCATTTCTTTTTCTAATTCTGTTACATCGGTATTGGTTAATTTATATAACTGTAACATCACAATTGCTTCTGCTTGTTCCTTGGTAAAATCAAACTCTTTTACTAAATTTTCTTTCGCATCCGCCTTATTTTTACTAGCGCGAATAACTTTAATGACCGCATCTAAAATAGACAAACATTTAATTAACCCTTCTACAATATGTAATCTTGCTTTAGCCATAGATAAGTCATACTTAGTTCTTTTTACAACCACTTCTTTTTTAAATTCAATATAAGAATCTAAAATAGCCAAAAGACCTAGTTGCTTTGGTCTTCTATGATCAATTACAATCATATTAAAATTATAAGAAACTTGTAAATCCGTATTTTTTAATAAATAATTTAGAATTAGTTCGCGATTGGCATCTTTCTTTATATCGATGGCAATCCTTAATCCCTCACGATCAGACTCATCTCTAACTTCTAAAATGCCATCTATTTTCTTATCAATTCGAATTTCATCTATTTTACGTACCAAGAGTGCTTTATTTACTTCAAATGGAATTTCACTAATCGCTAGTACTACTTTTCCCTTTTCTTCTTCAAAAACGCATTTGGATTTAATGATGATTTTTCCTCTACCAGTTTCATAAGCACTTCGAATCCCACTAATACCTTCTACAACACCACCAGTTGGAAAATCAGGACCTTTTACAATCTCCATAATAGTATCCAAATAACAGTTAGGAGAATCAATTCTTTTAATAGTAGCATCAATAATTTCTCCTAAATTATGAGGAGGGATATTAGTAGCATAACCAGCACTAATTCCCGTTGCACCATTTACGATCAGATTCGGAAATCTAGCTGGAAGCACAGTAGGCTCTATTTCAGAGTCATCAAAGTTAGGAGCCCAGGCAATCGTTTCTTTATCCATATCTTCTAATAATTCATTACTAATTTTAGAAAGTCTGGCTTCGGTATAACGCATGGCAGCAGGGCTATCACCATCCATGGAACCATTATTTCCATGCATATCAATATAAGGAGTAGATTGCTTCCACCATTGACTCATACGAACCATAGCATCATAAATCGAAGAATCGCCATGTGGATGATACTTACCCATAATATCTCCAACAGAGCGAGCAGATTTTACATATGGCTTATCATAAGTATGGTGACCACGATACATTCCGTATAAAATTCTTCTTTGAACCGGTTTTAATCCATCTCTTACATCCGGAATTGCTCTATCTTGGATAATGTACTTAGAATATCTACCAAAGCGATCTCCCATAATCTCTTCTAAGGTATAATCATAGATCTTCTCTATAATTTCCTGTGTCGCTGTTTTTTTAGCCATCTTTATCACTTCCTAAATCGTTATTTTTTGAATATAGAATTTATCAATATTAGCCATGATTTTCCGATTCGTATTATGATCTAACTGGATTATCTTTTTCTTCATTTTACTAAATAATTTTAGACTTTGATAATCATAAAAGTCTTCTACCAATAAATCAATAATAAAATCTGTATAATGAATCCTTAGTTTTTCTAAATAAATCTTATCGGATATTACCAATTCTACAAAACTCTCTAGATTCACAATATTTCGAATTTCTTTTAGATGTTGATAACGAGTATCCGTTAGAAACAGAATTTCATCCAAGCAATCCTTTTTGGTATACGTAGACTGCAAAGACTGCATTCTTCTCTTAGAAACAGGCAGTATTTTAGATAGAATCGCTTCTTTGTCTTTCGACAGTACTGCTTGATACAAGTATTTTTTCTGAATTTTTCTACTTTTTAATAAATAATACAGCTCTATACTATATTCATTTATGGTTTCTAGTACTGTTTTTTTAGAAGACATAAGAAACCTTCTTTCTACTACTTTTTCATTTCAATTTGATAATCATCTTCTAATGAAAACTCCACATTTTCATCAATCCAATTTTTTCTTGGTTCTACATTATCGCCCATTAAGACACTAACTCTTTTTTCTGCCAAAAGAGCATCTTCAATAGTTACTCGAATTAAACTTCTCGTACCTGGATTCATAGTTGTTTCTGCTAATTGATCCGCATTCATCTCACCAAGTCCTTTGTAACGCTGAACGTCACATCTTTTACCAGCAGTTATCTTCTTCATTTCCTCTACAGAATAAGCATAAATATGTTCTTTGCCACTTTTAATTAAGAATAATGGTGGTAAAGCAATATATAATCTACCTGCTTCGATTAGTGGCCTCATATATCGATAAAAGAAAGTCATTAATAAACATTGGATATGTGCACCATCATCATCAGCATCGGTCATAATGATTACTTTACTATATTCCGCTTCTTCAATGTTAAAATTAGGACCCACTCCTGCACCAATCGTATAAATCATGGTATTAATTTCCTCGTTTTTAAAAATATCTTCCATTTTGGTTTTTTCGGTATTTAATACCTTTCCTCTAAGTGGCAGAATCGCTTGAAAGCGACGATCTCTTCCTTGTTTGGCAGAACCGCCAGCTGAATCACCCTCAACAATAAATAATTCTTTATGTGTTTTATCTTTAGATTGAGCTGGAGTAAGTTTGCCTGATAGTGCTCTTTCTTTTGGGTTTTTACTTTTCCCTTTACGAGCCTCTTCTCTAGCCTTACGTGCTGCTTCAGAAGCCAACTTGCTTTTTAACGCTTTATCGATAATATCTGTAGCAATTTTTTTATTTTCTTCTAAAAAGAATTGAAGTTTCTCACTAACCAAAGCTTCTACCGCTGTACGTGCTTGGGGTGTCCCTAATTTTCCTTTGGTTTGGCCTTCAAACTGCAATAAATCTTCTGGAATTTTTAAAGAAATAATAGCTGTCAAACCTTCTCTTACATTAGGTCCTTCAAAAGCTTTATCTTTTCCTTTGATGTAACCATTGGCTTTGGCATAGTCATTAAAAGCTCTTGTTAAAGCCGTTTTAAAACCCACTTCATGGGAACCACCATCGCTCGTTTTTACATTATTTACAAACGAAATAATATTTTCATGATAAGTATCCGTATACTGCATTGCGATTTCTATTTCAATGCGATCTTTAACTCCTTCAAAGAAAATCACATTATGAAGTGGAGTTTTTTCCTCATTTAAGTAATTCACAAAAGCAACCAGTCCATCTTCGTAATGATAAGTTTCTGCTTTTTCATCTTCTTCATCAATTACTTCAATCGTCAATCCTTTTAAAAGAAAAGCCGACTCTTGCATTCTTTCACAAATGGTGGTGAAAGAAAATGTTGTGGTAGAAAAGATAGAATCATCTGGCATAAAACGCACAATAGTTCCTGTTTTGGAAGTAGTACCAATTTCTTTCAAAGGAACATCCACTTTGCCCCCATCCTTAAAACGAATAAAATATTCTTTTTTATCCCTTCTAATCGTAACTTCCATCCATTTCGATAAAGCATTTACAACACTACCACCAACACCATGAAGACCTCCCGATACTTTATAACCAGACTCTTCAAATTTACCACCAGCATGAAGAACCGTATAAATTACTTCTGGTGTAGGACGCCCAGATGCATGCATTCCTGTAGGAACTCCACGCCCATGATCTTCTACACTAATACTTTTATCTTTATGAATAATAATTTTAATATAATTCCCATAACCGTTAATCACTTCATCAATAGAATTATCAACAATTTCCCATACTAAATGGTGAAGACCTCTTTTATCAGTAGAACCAATATACATTCCAGGTCTTTTTCTAACAGCTTCTAACCCCTCTAATATTTTAATGGAATTCTCATCATACTTTACAGCCATAGTCTTCACTCTCCTTCACCATTATAACAAAGAAATACCAGAAAAAAAAGAAATTAGACATTAACTTGACAAATCCAATTTTAATATTTTGCTAAAGAAATGGATTTGAAATGTAATATCAATTTCTTGAATTTTGTTTCAGAAAATACTCTTTCTAGCTCATTTATTATATTTTTCAATCATTTCCATAAAAGTATCTTTCAATCGATTCATAGTTTCTTCTGTTTTTCCCTCAAAACGAGCAGTAATATTAGGTCCTGTATTACTATATCGTACAAGTGCCCAACCATCATCAAATTCTATTCTAACTCCATCAATATCTATGGTTTGAAGACCTTGTTCTTTACAGTAGATTTTAATTTTTTCTACCACTTCCTTCTTTTTGGTATCCGTAGAAGGAATTTTTATTTCAGGAGTAGAATAATACGAACTCACACCCTCTAGTAACTCACTTAATTTCTGATCTGTTTTACTTAAAATTTCAATCATTCTAAGTCCTGCATACATTCCAGAATCAAAACCTAAAAACTTATCCCTAAAGTAAAGATGGCCACTTAATTCCCCTCCGAAAATACAGTTATAATCTCTAGTAGCTGCTTTCGTATAAGAGTTTCCAGTTCGACAAACAATTGCTTCCCCACCTAATTTTTCTATTTCCTCTTTCAATGACTTACTACATTTTACATCATATAAAATTCTTTTATTTTCATGAGTTGGTATTAAATCACGAGCAAAAATAATCATAAACTGGTCCGCGGATAAGAATCTTCCTTTCTCATCAATAAATCCTACTCTGTCGCCATCTCCATCAAATGCGATACCAATATCAGCTTTCAATTCTACAACAGCATTTTTTAAGACTTTTAAATTATCTTCTACAGCAGGATCTGGATGATGATTTGGAAAATTAGCATCACTAATTCCATATAAAACAACCAAATCTTCATCAATCATATTATAAATTTCTGGTGCAAATAAAGATGTTGTCCCATTACCACAATCAATAATCACTTTTAGTTTACGATTTTTTTTAATATCGACAGAAGACAGTAGTAATTTATAATATTCCTCTTTGATATCAAAAAAAGTCATCATTCCGTAATCTTCATCAAAGTTTCCTGCTAGTAGAAACTGATAAAACTCTTGAATCATTTCTCCTTTGGCATTACCTCTTTCATCAAAAGAAAACTTAAAACCATTATCATCCTTGGGATTATGACTCGCTGTTACCATAACTCCTGCTGGAATATTTTTTTTAATACAGGCAAAGTAATACATTGGAGTAGTAACCAACCCTAAATTCACAATATGAATTCCCGTAGATAAAATTCCTTGTATTAAAGCATTCGTAAGGCTATCACTAGATAATCGATTATCATGTCCAACTATACATTCTGTTTGCTGAAATTTCTTAATATAAGTACCATAAGCTTTTCCGAATGTATAAGCAACATCTTCGTTGATATCAACTGGATATACTCCTCTTACATCATATTCTCTAAAGATATTAGGATTGATATTATTCGTTAATTTCATTTTTCAACCTCTTTTCTATTCTATCAATATTATATCATTTTTTAACAAAATAAAAAGAAAAAGATTATTTTCCTTTTCTTCTTCAAACACTTTTTTTGAATTACATATACTTTTCCATTGATTTCATCATTTGATTTACTTGTTTTTGACTTGGCTTTCTTCCCATTTGCGTCATTAAAGCTTTAATCATCTCTTCATTAATTGGGGGATTCTTTTTTAAATATTTCATCATATACTTACGAGCTATAAAAAATCCAATCACAGCACCCACTAATAAAAGACCTACCACTTTTAATATATCTAGAAACATTTCCATAATCTCATCTCCTAAAGGTATTTTACTAAAAGTTTCTAAATTAGACAAGCATTTTAATATCATTTATCCAAAAATAGTCTTGATAGACAAAATCACATACAAAATACTCATCTCCCAAATTCTCAATAATAGAGAAAAAAGAACTATAGTTTTTGTTAGCAGTAATTAAGATATAAGCATTTTTAATCGTTAGAATACTAACTTCATCTTTATATAGATTGTTAATGACATGTTCGTTTTGGTTTTTAGAATAAATCATTTCATCATGATATTTAATATAAATTTCACGATCCAATTTCTCTTTCTCGATTTTTTCTGTTAATTGATGGAAGAGATTAAATCCATAATTCATCTCATGACGTTTCATATAATATAAATGTTTCAAAACATTAAATAGACTATTAGGACTTTCTCGATATAAGTTTACAAATTCTCTTTTCATTTTAAAAATATAAAATGTTCTCATCTTTTATCACCAAATTTATGATAATCAATCAAGAACATTTTTCTTGTCGATTTATGTATTTATTTCAATAAGTTTTCAATTTTCATAGTAATTTGCTCAGTCGTAAAGCCAAATGCTTCTAAAATGTGATCTTTGTTCCCACTAAAACCAAATTGATTAACGGTAATTAAGCATTTTTCATTCCAAACAAATTCATACCAAGAATAAGAGGAAGAAGCCTCAATCACAAACACTTTAGCATTGTCTGGTAATATTTCCTTTTGATAACTCTGGTTTTGTTTTTTAAATAGGGAAATAGATGGCATACTAACAACGCGAATATCATAACCTTTTTCTTGAAGCTGTTTTTCTACCTCTAAAGCAAGGTCTAATTCTTCCCCACAAGAAATAATAATGGCATCTATTTGTCGATTTTCTCTCTTTACAATATAGGCTCCTTTTTTTACTTCACTAATACTGGTATTTTCTTTTACTTTAGTACGATTTCTACCCAAAATGATGGCACTAGGTCCTTGTTTTTTGGAAGCAACCAGTTTATAAACCCCAATCATTTCATTCGCATCTGCTGGACGAAAAACTTCAAGATTAGGCATAGCTCTAAGAGAAATCAACTGCTCTACTGGTTGGTGCGTTGGACCATCTGGGCCTACTGTAATAGAATCATGTGAAAAAATATAAATATTCGGAAGATTCATTTGGCAAGCAAGACGAAGTGCTGGCTTTAGATAATCTGAAAAAGCCAAATATGTAGAACCAAAGTTACGAACACCCACCAAACTTAATCCATTCATAATAGCACCCATTGCATGTTCTCTTACTCCATAAAGAAGATTTCTGCCAGTACGATTTTCCTTACTATAATCAGCAAATTCTGTTAGTCTAGTCATCATAGAACTACTAACATCACTACTCCCACCCAAAAACAATGGATTTCCTTTGGCTAAAGCATTTAGAATTTTAGAAGAAGATTCTCTTAGACTCTCCGTTTCTTCTGAAGAAATTGGATAATCAAAATCTAGATGATCTAAAGATAAATCATGTTCTGTAATTTTAACAAACTGCTGTTTGATATCGTCTGATAAATGATCATAATCTTGCTGCCACTTTTGATAATTTTCTAAACAACGTGACCCTATCATATTTTGCATTTCCTCTTTGGCTTCATTACTGACTGTAAAAGGAATATCACGAATATTTAGTTGATGTTTTATATGAGTAATATCATCCTCTGTTAGAGGAGTACCATGAACTTCTTTCGTTCCCTCTAATTTAGAATATTTCCCAATCGTTGTATTCACAATAATCATATTAGGAAGTGAAGATTGTTTGGCTTTCGTAATGGCACTATCAATCGCATTTAAATCTTCCCCATCTACCGTAGTAACATTCCAATTCAGACTACTAAAATATTTGGTGGTATCGATTGTATTCACATCATCAGTAGAACCATCTAGACAAATTTTATTAGAATCATATAAAACGATTAATTTATTCAACTTTAGAGTACCAGCCAAAGCAGCTGCTTCATAGCTAATTCCCTCCATTAAATCACCATCACTACATAACACATAAGTATAATAGTCTACTAGATGAATTCCTTGTTTGTGATAGTATTCTCTTAAGTAAGATTCCCCAATAGCCATACCAACAGCACTAGCGAACCCCTGACCTAAAGGACCAGTAGACATATCCACACCAGGCGTAATCAGATATTCCGGGTGTCCAGGAGTCTTAGATTGAAATGTACGGAATTTTTTTAAATCATCCAAAGTTAAATGATAACCAGACATATATAAAGTAGCATATAACAGACTAGAACCATGCCCACATGACATAATAAAGCGATCACGATTAATCCAATTGGGATCATCTGGATTGATCTTTAAATGTTTAGCATATAAAGTGTAAAGGATTGGTGCTGCACCCAAAGCAATTCCCGGATGCCCACTTCCCGCTTCATGAATCATATCAATACTTAATGCTCTTATATTATCTACAATTTTAGATTCGTTCGTATTACTTGCTTCTTTTGATTTTAAAAACATAACTATTCCTCCTAGAGAAAGAAAAGATGTAACGATACATCTTATTCATCATCAAATAAATTTTCTTTTTGTGAGTTTTCTCCCAATTTTTCTATATGAAATTCCTTTGTTTCTTCTAAATCTTCTGATTTCACGCCAGAAGATGACTCATTATTATTCGTTTTGTCTATATCTGTTACTTCAATCATAGGTGAGGTTTCTTTTTGTGCTTTTAAATTGGATAACTCTTTTCTCAATTTCTTAGGAGAAGTTTTTAAGTAAAAGTAAATTCCAATTCCACCAATTGCAAACAAAATCAAACAAGCAAAACTAACAATAACATATTTTAAGAAATCGCTATCATCATCATTATCGCCAATAATAGCAGCATAATCAGAAGTCGAATTATGATCGGTAGAAGTAATGATAGAAGTTGGATTTTCTTCTATGGAAGCTTCCGTTTCTCGAGTAACAATAATTCGATACGTTCTAGTATTACCAGCCTTATCGGATACTGTAATGGTAACAGTATTGTTGCCTACCTTTAAATTGGTTAAGCCTGTTACTTTAACACTAGCGGCACTATCCTCTGCTACTGCAGCTACCGTAATAGTATCAATTTCATAAGGTATACTAGCCGTATATTCTAATGTATTAGCATCAAAAGATTCGTTTAGTGCATAACCATTTATTTTTAAAGATTTCAAATTTAAACTAGTAGCATCTTTCACAATCGTTAAAGTATAAGTTTTACTAGTTTCACCATCTTCAGCAACAACATTTAGCTTCAATTGATCCCCATTTTTTAAATTTTTATTGTCATCAGAAGATGGACCAAAATAACTAGCATTACTGTCTGATAGCTCATACTCAATATCTAAACTAGAGACATTGGAATCAATACTAACAGAATAATCATAAATATTAGACTGAAATTTTTTATCTAATGTACCATTTTTAATTGTTAGACTTTTTAAAGTAGCATCTGTTCCAATATTTCTAGTAACATCTATCGTACATGTTGCTTGAACGCTAGTTCCTTTAATTTTGGCAGTAATAATAACTCCTTGAGCAGCTTTAGATCCAGCAGTTACTTTCCCAGTTTGGTCTACAGTTACTGCTTCAGAATCACTACTAGACCATTCTATTTCAACATCATTAGAACTTGGTGTTATCGTAGCCTTTAAAGTTTCTGACTTTCCAGCACTTAACTCTAATTTAGTATAGTTAAGTTTAATTTCATAATTTGCTGGACTCTCACTAGGACTAGGAGATACACTAGGACTTGGTGAGGGTGATTCTGTTGGAGATGGAGTATTTTCCTCTGCATAAACACAACCTGGTATTATCATAAATAAACTACATACAATAATTGAAAATAGTTTTAAGCTTTTTTTCATTTTTACTTCCCTTCCTACTCTATGATAAAATCATTATAGCATATTTTGAAAAAAAAGAAACTCCTATTTTTGATAACGAAATGTATAACTAACAATATCATAATTTTTAGGATATTTTTCATTTAAAAACTCTAGTAACTTCTGTTCTTCTGTATTTAAAGTAGTATACCATGAAAAAAGGAAACTATTTTGATACCCACTTTTCGAAAACAATAGATCGATATCATGGATTGTAAATTGATTTCTAGTATTCATAGCACGATAATACCAACAATCATTTAATAATGCTAACATATTTTGAATACTTGCGGTATTATGAATTTTCCCAATAATGTAACCACCATCTCGGAGATATTTTTTCAGTTCCATTAATAAATTTTCTGGATTTTCGATTGTTTCTAAAATATTACCAATTAAAATATAATCATAATCATATTCTAAAACTTCCTCCAGTGAAGAAAATGTTTTAGCGAGTTGAGATACTATTTCTCTTTTAGAAGCATTGGATTCTATTCCATGAATAACTACATCTTTATACTGATATTTTATTTTTAATAAAGTAGATCCAATTCCACAATCGAATTCTAATATTTTTGTAGGTTTTTCTAATAGTCTAATGGATCCATCCTTGATTTCATCAAAAGCCAAAGTAGAAAACCCCCATTTATTTTTAAAATATTGACGATTCTTCTCTAAAATAGGATAAAATTTCGTTAAATCGCTACGAAATGAAGAACCCAAATAATGGTGAATAAAACTATCATGACATAATACCAAGCGATAACCCAATTGAATGATTCTTAATGACAAATCATTATCCTCTATATATCCAGGCGTATACTTTTCATCTAACATCCCTATTTTATGAATTACTTCTCTTTTAATAAGCAAACAAAAGCCAATCAAAAAGTTTTTTTCTTCCCATAAATTAGGATTTGATCTATTATTTTTCTTTGCTAACTTTTGCATTGTGTCAAAATCATCATACTCAAAATCACAGCCTTGTAAATTTTCATTATGATTACAAATAGAGCCAACTGCCCCAATTTTCGGATCACTATATAAACAAATCTGTAAATTTTTTAACCAATTTGTAGTAACAATAGTATCATTATTTAGTAATAAAATATCATTTTTGGAATCTGCTAAAGCAATTCCCTGGTTGCACCCTTTCGGAAATCCTAAATTCTCTGAATTAAATATCACTTTCAAATTTTTTTGTTTCTTTAGCCATTCTCTTGTCCCATCTGTAGATAAGTTATCAACAATAATAATCTCATAAGAATCAGAGTCTGTGTATTTTTGAATACTACGGATACATTCTTTGGTGTATTCTAAATGGTTGTATGTCAAAATAATAATTGACGTTTTTTTCATATTTACCCTCCTATTTATCCTATGCTCATTTAAATATAACTATTATTTTATAAAATGATGGAGAGCATTCATATCTCTAAAAAATATGAATATATCATGACGATGATGGGATAAGAACTCCAGCGTAGGTAATATCAGATATTGCTTTTTGAAAGTTGACTCTATCGCTATTCATGATAATAAAATTCATGAATTAAATACAGCCACAACCATTAGGTGTGTAACAGGTATTAGCATTTTTGACTATCTTAAAATTAATTTTTGAGGCCTATATAGGAACATTGGCAATTATTTTTGTTAATATTTTATCCGTAAAATAAAAAATCTCTTAAGATCGTTATTTTGATAATTATTTATAAACACTTTTCTTTTTTCTTTGAATATTCTTTATTATCATAGTCATAGCAAATATATATGGTGATTCTTGTGATAAAGTTTTTTTAATAACTTGAATAAAAAATAATGGACTGCACTAATTAAAGTGCAATCCTATGAAAATATTACAACTCACAAATTAAAAAGGTTGGGAATAAAAGCAATCCTTACAATTAAATTATAATACTTTTTTATCAAATTAAAAAGACTATTAACAAAATTTACTTTGTCAACAGTCTGAGGATGATTTTCATCATCCTCTCATACTCAGTTACTTGTATCAATTTAATGTCCACCAACACTATTTGACAAAGAACCTTTTTATATAGAACCTTCTAATAAATCGTATCAATTTATTATTTATATTAAAATTTCTATATAGTTTTCTTTTTGCTTAAAATCGGAAAGGGCCACATATCTTTTCTTTGATGTCAATAATTATTTAAAAATATTTTTTGTTTTATTCACATAAAAGAAAGAAAATAGCCGATAATTTTTGTGGGGAAAATTGGAGATTTTTATTTTTTTGTATTTTAAGAAAATCTTTTAACTTTTTTCTATTTTTATAAACTTTTATTATATTCTTTAATATATTATTTTTCTATAAAAGATAATAATAATAAAACAAAAAATCCTAATAGAGAACTAAGTAAACATATAAATCCGAATAATTCAAAATTACTAAATCCCAAATTTCTTCTTTGATTATTATTAGATAAACTATCATTAATAGGAATTCCATTAACATCTATTTCACCATTAGCCATTTTATTGATAATTTGAGATGCTTTCAAATCATTTTCTGCTTTCTCAAATTCATTCTTTAGTATAGGAATATTTTCATTTTGCCAATCTTCTCTTTCTTGGACTAATCTTTTAATATCTCGTTCATACCCATCTATTGAAGCAAATTTTTTTCTAAACATTGAATTAGCTTCTTCCCATGTCAAAAAACCTAACTCAGCCTTTTTATGTATCAATTTTATTTCATTCCTAAGTATTTCTATATATTCCTGTTCTTGCTGAATATCATTTTCAAATTCTAAAACACCATATGCCATTTTACTCTTGCTAGTAATCATTATTGCTTCTGATTGGGATATTTGTCCAGATTTTTGTCTAATAAATGCAATATATTCTGTTTCTTTCATTTTAAAATATTCAATATTAGACTTTTCATATTCAATTTTATTTTCTAATTTCTCAATTTCAATATCAATTTCTAATAATTTAATCTCTTTTTCACTAGCAGATATATTACTATTTCTAATTTCCGTTTGTTTTGTAATTAACTGAGATATACTTGAATTATAACTTTCTATTTTTTCATTGCTTTTTTTAATCTTATAATTGTAACCGCTATCAAAATTATTTACTTCTTTTGGTTGGTTATATTGCTGAGATTGTGTTTGATTATTATTTATATCTTTCTCCATAACTTTTCTATTTTGTATGTCTATTACATATATTTTATTAGGATTAAGTGTTGTAATATCAAATTCAAACCTTTTCAATTCAACATTTTTATTAAACACTAATTTGTCATCATTGACAGATAAACTACTAAAATCATTTCTTATAATTTCAAAGTTATATTGCATATTATTTATTGTTTTTTTAATATGTATAGTTCTTTGCTGTTCTTTCTCTGGGTTAGCAACATAATCTTTAGCTCCATTAGTACCTTTCATAGGCCTAAAGTCATCATTGCCCAAAAAAAAGTCTTTCAAACTATTAGGTATTTCTATATTAACCAAGTTATTAACACCAGATATTGCACTCATATCCATAGTTTTTATTCCCTCTTTTAATATTAGTGTATTTAAAAATTTGCATTGTCTCACTGTATCACTATGTAAATGCTCTATTGTCCCTGGAATTTCTATATAGTTTATATTAGTATTATGATATATTCCACCTGTAAACTGTTTGATACTATTTGGAATAATAATAATATCATTAATCATTGGGACTATACTAGTTTTTTCTAGCGTTGATGGCAAGTTAAATTCAACAATCTTTGGATCAAATGCATTTCCAAGTTCTTTTATTCCTTCAGGTAATACTATTCTTTTCAACTTTTGAAAGAACTCAAATTCTTGATTATGGATAACTGATATATTTGACATACCAATTGCATTTACTTCAAATTCAATTTCTTCAGCAGATTGCCTCATATCAACTTTAGCTGATGGCAAAATACCTCTAACTTCTTTTGGTATAACATATTTATTTAATCCTTTAGGGCAATGTATCAACATACCAGTTTCTATATCTATTTCATAGCCATTGATAATTGTAGTATTTTTAGACTCTTCTTTCCTTCTATTAAATAATCCCATAATTACTCCTTCATATAAATTTATTATTACTTATTTTACTATATATAGTGTACCATAATTTAATGAAAATGTTTATAAAAATAGAAAAAAGTTAAAAAGGTAAAAAGGTCTTAAAAGTTTGAATCGTACAAACAGATTCCTTACTGATACCATTGAGAAAGTTATCTAACGTTTACTCTTAATATAAAATTTATTTCTTAGCTTTCTTCAACACAAAATTATCTTTATCACTAAATGAATTAACAAATTTGAATTCAATTTTATTATATAATACTCACAACCAGAATTTAGTAGTGAAAAGTTTTTCTAAATGCAGCCCTTATAGCCCTTATATTGTAAAAGGAACTTTACAAATTTTATTTATATTAGTTTCTGTCTATATCCTTTACAAAGAAATCATCATCTTCTGCAAAGTGCATATCTATATCAAGACTGTCTTGTTGTATAAATCCTTTGCTTTTATAAAAACTATGTGCTTTTCTTAAAACATTTCCACAAGCTAAATAAATCTGGTTTATTTTTGTCATTGTCTTTGTGTAATTATAAAATATCTCATATAGTTTTGAACCTACGCCATTATTATGATATTCTTGATCTACATAGAAACATTCTAAAATCCCATATTTATTATCTCTATTTTCTAGTGCTATGGTACCTATTACTTTTTTTGTTTTTACATCAATAGCCAACCAGAAATTGCCGTTATTTTTAATATAATAATTACTTATATTTGACACATTTAATCTTTCCTTAGGAGGTCTTTCAATAAATCTACGCATACTCTCATTTATAAAACTACACACTTCATTCTTATAACTATCTTCATAGGGAATAATTTTAAATATGTGGTTTACACTTAAAAAGTTATATATTTGTTGCCAATCATCAAAATTCTTTATTCCATTATCAATTTCTTTATCATTTCCAATCATCAATGTTTGGATTCCTGCACTTGATACACTTAAACAATTACTTATACTATCATCAATTAGTAAATCAATGTCATATTCTAAACATACTTTCTTTTTATCTCTTGCATTAATAATTAACTTATCAAAATATATATTGTTTTCATTTAACCATACTTCACTTTGTAGATATGGATTTTCGTGAAATTCACTATCTCTTGCTGTAATAATATATATTTCGTTTCCATCATTATGTAATTGTCTAATGATATCTACACAATGTGGTCTAGGAATAGCGTTATTTGTAATTTCTTCTTGTATCGTACCTAAAAAGTACTTTAATTCTTCATAAGTAAAATTAAATCTTTTTTGATAAATATTTCCACTATTATATATATCATTTATTTTTAAATCTTTATTTTCAACACTTTTATTAAGACTCTTTGCATATTCAAATGCTGCATTAGTCAATTTATCTTTTATATTAGTTAAAGTATCATCTATATCTATCCCTATTCTCATTCAAATCACCTTAATATAATTATACATTAAATTTTTTTCTAACTGGTACCATTGAGGAAGTTATCTACAACTTTTTTAAAGATTTAACATATGCAAATTTAGTATCTCGATAATCTTCTAACTCGGAATATATTCTCTTAGCGCCTTCTGAAACTTCTACAATTCTGTTAATATGATTAGAACTATTTACTAGTGGGATTGTATTTCTTTTCTTAGTACAAAAGGATATATAAAAACCATCAGGTTGTTTCTCTGTTCTAGTCACAGTTGTTGCCTCCTCAAAAAGTCTCCATGAAGCAAAGTTGTTAGCGAAAATATTTACAATTTCCTTTTCGGGTTTCTCATATAAATCATTTAAAGTTATAAGATTTTGTGCAACAGCCAGTTTTACAATTTCTGAAACATATTTCATAACATATTTATCTTTATTTCCTTGCAATTCTTTTGCATAAATAGAAACCATAGATACAAATCTATCAGCTATTTCCTGATTTTTAAAACCAATCTCTGGATTTCCGTATTGGTTTGTTAAGACAACTAAATTGTCATATACTTGTTTGATTTGTTCTAGTGAATGGGTATGAAGCCAAATATAACAAGTATGAAGTACACCGTCTAATCTATCAGTACATAGTTGTGGAGACCTATTTTCCAATATAGGAAATTGTTCTAGTTTAGCCAGATTATCTAAAGCAACGCCATCTTCGTTTAAATAAGACATTAGTTCTTTATCTTGTGCTATAATATCTGTAATTTCTTTTTCAGATGTCTCTTGATCCATATAATCACCAAAAACATAATCTATGCAATGTGCAAAGCAAGGTGTTCCAACATCATGTAAAAGAGCGGCAATTGTTTGTATCTTATCATGAGTAAAATGCCATGTCATGTGTGCAACAACTAGACTATGATCAAACCTAGTATATAAGAATAATGGACTATATAATTTAGTATAATCACAACCACAAAATTGCGTGACATTTTTAATTCTATTTAATGTTTTTGTATTTAAATATTTATCTATAAAATTAGGATAATCATCATCAACAAATAAATTTATATATTGATTCATTGTCTACCACCTACGCATTAACTATATCATTTTTTATTATTGATTTCAAATATTAAAAGCTTAAAATATTTGAAATGTTTTATCATAAAGAAAGCCCCGCTTCCTGTACTGAAGTGGAGCTACTTTTAATCACACATTTATGATGTTTATATCGATTTTTAATAATACGAGTGTCATAGCAATTTATAACTTTTTCCAAAGCGATTGAAATAAGAATCAATTTCTAATGTGATTTCAACAAATAAATAATAGCAATTATATCACTATTTTCTTTTCTTTGCTAAAGTTGATCCACTTTCAGCATGCGAGTTTTGTGTTATTTGTTGTTCTTCTAGTAATTCGTTTCTTAAATTTTTTAATGCTTGCTTTTGCTCACTAATGCTTAATTCTTGTGAAATTGGTGAAGTAGTTTCTTCATCTTTTTTATTCTCTTTACTATCACTTAAATCTATACTTGTACTACTTTTTAAAACATCCATAAGTGTTTCTGCATTTCCATATTTTTCCGTTCCTGCTGAAACAGCTTTTTCCCAAGCATCAACAATTTTTTTCTTTTGTTCATCTGTTGTTAATCTAGAAGCATCTCCATTAACTTTTAAAATTGTAATATCACCAAATGATTCTCCCATTTCATAGAATATTTCACTGTTTTCATTGTCATTCTTAATTTTAATTGAAGATGCTTTTGCTAATCTTATTTCTACCTTTAATGGCACCAGTAAAGCATTTAATCCTGTTGGTTTTTTTAAATATTCTTGTTTTTCCATTTCTGACATTTCTTCTAAAGCATCGATTGCACTTAATTGATCTAGTATCATTGGTCTAACATTATTGTATTGTATAGTTCTTAGGAATACTTGCAACACATTAAATATTGGTATTAACATTGATAGAAGTGTAGCCTTTGTTGCATTTGGATTTAATTGCTTTCCTAATTCCGAGAGTCTTTTTACATCAACTTTATATCCAGCATCTGCAATATCTTTAAACATTGCTTTTATTTCCTCCAACTTTTTACACTTTTTAGCCATACTTC
>CALVSR010000028.1 GCA_944359075.1 uncultured Bacilli bacterium | reverse complement strand
GAGAACCGTACGTACGGTGGTGTGAAAGGGTATCATATCAATAAATAAAATTTATTGAAAATTTACTCTATTCGATTTAAAAATATAATTGTAAATATCATACTTCATAATAGAGTCGCTGATTGTAAAACTATTTGCTACTTTGGTATTTATTTTGCGAATGTACTCATTATCTACTTCAGTATCATCTGCACTTACAAACTTATTTTCGTTGGCAAAATAAGTTCCTTTGTTTGTTACCCAGCTTCGATTACTAAAAATAGCGATTCCTTCAGAATTACTTAATATATCTTTTCCTACAAGTAATCTAGAATCATATTCTATACCAAATAAATTAAGTATCGTTGGTAAAACATCGATTTGACTTCCGACTTTGTTTATTTCTACTTTTTCTTTCATTTCACTATTCCAGATAATAAAATTGCTTCGATTTACTTCTACGATCTCATCTCTTTCATAACTGGATATTTCATTGATTTCATCTATAGATAAAGTATAAGGATAGTGATCTCCTACTAAAGCAATTACCGTATTATCTAAGATATTTTCTTCTTCTAGTTGCTGAATTAAAGATTCTAATGCTCTATCGAGTTCTATTTGACTAGCTAAGTAAGCTTTTACGCTATTAGAATAAGGAAGATCCTCTACTAAATTCTTATTTTTAGAAGCAATGTTATTACCACCAGTAAAATTATAAGGAGCATGTCCACTTACCGTTATATAATAAGTCATAAATTGTTCTTCTGTGCTGTATTTAGGAAATGTTACATTCATTAAGTCAATATCACTTGGTAACCATTTACAGTTCATTTCTAGTTCTAATCCATTTCTACATCCTGTATAAGAATAGAATCCAAGTGTTTTCATCGTTTTATTTCTTTCATAATAAGAGTAGGTCCAGTTATGATAAGCATTTGTTGTATATCCCAATCGATTAAAACTATTTCCCAAAGCATAATAAATATTTGGTGTATTATTTTTCCAAGTTTTTAGAATAGTTTGTGTTGGAATTAATCCAGTAGTAGCTTGAAATTCACCTCCCGTTGTGCTTAAGAAGACAGGGGAATAGAAGTTATTAAAAACAAATCCATTATGGGTTAATTTATATAAAGTAGGAGTTCTTTCTGAATCTACTGCAATACTGTTAAATCCTTCTGCTAAAATAAAAATCAAATTTTTTCCTTTGAAGTATCCTGTATAGTCATTCTGATTTGTAGGGGAAGTGTTTTTCAAGTATTCTAATAGATTTTTTTTGCCACTTTCGTTGGTACTAGCGATGAGCCCATCAAAGTCAATATCGATTTGATTATAGGTAGTGACCTCTTCTGGCAATTCTTCCTCTTCATTATTTTTTGTATCTTCTTCTTCTACAATGGATTCATGAAAACCAAAAATACTTCTTTGAATGTCCAATCTAGTATAAGTAACTAATCCAAAATTTAAAATGGTTTTTCTTTCTTCTCTGATATGAAAATAGATATTATAAGCAGAATATATGCCATTTTTATTCCACTGTAATGCTAAAATGCTGATTGCATAAAAAATTATGATTAATCCTAGACCGATGAAAACCTTTTTTAGTTCAATTTTATTAAAATCTATTTTTTTTCGCAGAAAAAACCAAACAATAATTGGAATGATAAAAAGGAAAATGATAAGTATATTCTTTCCTAAAGTATCCACAATAATATTGGTAAAATCAAGTGCTTGACTTGCTAATCCTATTGTTTGAAAAGAGAAAGGCACTGAAAATAAACTATAGAAAATATAACTGAATATAAAATAAATACAGAAGAAACTAGTGAAGATTAAACTAATTACCTGATTAGCTTTGTTTTTAAATATACTGCTAATTAGTGTCAGAATAAAAATAACAGGAATACTAAATAGAATTGTATAAAGAATATCGATTCCATTAATATGATGATATATCGATAATTTATAACTGAATTCTAGGTATAAAACTAAAAAAGTATAAAAGAATAATTGATTTTTTCTCATTACTACCACCACTATTATTACTTATTTATATTATATCAATATCTATAATTTATACAAGACTTTACGATTCTTTTTAGAGTGTGTTATGATAGTAATGGAGTTGATAATGTGGGAACGATGGATACCTATTTAAAACAATATGGTAAATATACTTTTCTGGAAGAAGAGTTTAATGAGGTGGATGCTGTTATTTTATCTTTACTCTCTTATGTAAATCTACTAGATATTGTTCCAAGTGCTAAAAAGGGAAAGATATTATTAGGAGAAGCTTCCCGATTGTTTCATGAGAAATATACCAAAAAAGAGATTAATCATAATGTTTTGTCAGTACGAAATGCTAGTTATTTATTTGGCAAGATAGCCAAAACCAAACGCTTTCAAGATCTTTATTTATACAATTATCACTATGAAGTAACATTCGATATGCAATTTGGTGCTATGTGTATTATGCTTCCAACTAAAGAAGTATATGTTTCTTATGAAGGAACAGATAGTTATATTAGTGGGTGGAAAGAAGATTTTATGTTTTCTTATATGTTTCCTACCAATGCTCAGAAAGAGGCTATTCGTTATTTAAATCAAGTAACTGGTTTCTTTGGCCCCAAAATATATGTTGGTGGTCATTCTAAAGGTGGAAATTTGGCTTTGGTTGCTTCTATGTTTTGTAAGCCTAGTGTTCGTCATAAAATCATAACCGTATTTAATCATGATGGACCAGGATTAAGAAAAAGGGAATTTGAATCCAAAGAATATCATAAAATATTTCCTAAATTAGTAAGCTATGTACCTAAATCCAGTTTTGTTGGAATGCTATTAAGACATGCAGATAATTATATCGTGATAGATAGTAAAAATAAGAAGTTAATGCAACATGATGCTACTTCTTGGATAGTTGAAAAAAATCGATTCAAAAGAGCAAAAATCAGCGAATTTAGTAAAAAGGTAGAAAAGGGGATTATTTCATGGCTGGATCAATTAGATGATAAAAAAAGAGAGAAATTTGTTAGTAGTTTATTTAGTATTTTTAAAAAAGCGGAAATCCATGATTTGAATGAGTTTAAAAAGTCAAAGCTTAGTAGTATGATCAAAATTTTAAAAGAAACTAAAAATTTAGATAAAGCAACCAGAACAATGATGTTAAATTATTTAAAAGCATTCTATAATGAGATAAAGGAGTAGCAAAAGATGAAAAAAACAGAGTATATTCAGAATACAGAGGAATATTTTATAGAGACCAAAAATAAGGAAAAGATTTCAGTTAGAGCTTTGCAGTTAGAAGTTCTTAGCGTGATGGATGAAATTGATAGAATTTGTAGAAAAAACCATATTCAGTATTTTTTAATTGCTGGAAGTAGTTTAGGTATCGTAAATTATGGCGGTTTTATTCCTTGGGATGATGATATGGATATCGCGGTAGATATTCAGGACTGGCCTAGATTTGTGGAAGCTATGAAAAAAGATATAGGGGAAAATTTTTATTTTGACTGCTATGAAATAGATAAACGCTATAATACCGTTTCTGGTCCATGGATGAAAGTTAGAAAAAAGGGAACTTATATTGAAGAAGTTAATTTTTTATTAAAGAATCGTTGTAAAAGAGGAGATGGAATATTTGTAGATGTAATTCCTTATGGTGGAATAGCAGAAAATAAATTTATCGATGAAGTAGAAAGAACGGTTGTAAAATTAAATATGTTATGGATTGTGTTTTTAGATAATCTACATATTAATCCGATTCCTTTTAAGAGTTCTGTTTATTGGTTTAGTAAAAAATGTATGAAATGGCATCGAAATAGTAAATTGGTTTCTCAACCAGTTTCGGTTCCTTGGGAAAAGTTTTTAAAGGAACCAGTGTTTTTAAAAGAAGATGTGTATCCAGTGAAAGAGTATCATTTTGAGAATAGAAAGTTTTATTCTTACAACAATATAGAAAAAGTATTGAAAGAATGGTATGGTCCCAATTGTTTAAAAAAATGGAATGGTAAGAAGTGGGAAGAAACTTTACCTGTTTCTAAAAGAAAGCCAAAGCATACCAAAGATATTAATTTAGAGGGCGATTATCCAAAGAAGTAATTGACTTCTTTTCTTTTTTGTAATATCATGAATATATGAACAAATATTCATATAATGAAAGGAGCTAGAATATTATTTTATGGAAAGTAAGGAATTATTAACAGAATTAGGAGATTTTTTTAAGATTTTTGCAGATCCTACTAGAATTCGAATTTTGGAATTACTAACGGAAAAGGAGAAGTGCGTAGGAGAGATTGCTGAAATATTAGGAGTTAGTCAATCAGCAGTTTCTCATCAATTAAAGCTTTTGCGTCTTGCTAATGTTGTTAGTACAGAAAAGAAGGGGCAGATGGTTACTTATCGATTGGCAGATGAGCATATCCGTATTATTATTCAATATGGTCTAGAACATATTAGGGAGGAAAAGAATGAAAAAGATTTATAAAGATTTGACTAGAATTATTCTAAGTGCCATTTTATTGGTTCTTTCCTTTTTTATGAAGGAGAATAGTCTTCTTTATTTTATATCTTTGCTGGGTAGTTATCTTATCGTTTCTTATGAATTATATATTCACGCGTTTCATCATATGTTAGAGAAGGAATTTTTTGATGAAAATATTTTAATGATTTTGGCTACCATTGGTGGTTTTTGCATTGGGGAGTATCGTGAAGCGGTACTTGTGGTTTTACTCTTTCAAATAGGAGAGTATTTATCCGAAATAGTAACCAATCGTACTAAAGAAAGTATTACTGGATTAATGGATTTAAGAAGTGATGTCATTCATTTGATTCGCAATAATCAGACTTTAACAGTTAGCACTAAAAATGCTAAAAAAGGGGATATATTTGAAGTGCTACCCGGGGAAGTAGTTCCATTAGATGGTACTGTACTAGAAGGGGAAAGCTTATTAGATACATCCAGTTTAACAGGAGAATCTATACCTCGTAGTATTTCTAAAGATGAACCAGTGTTAAGTGGAATGGTAAATATAGATAGGGTGCTTAAGATCAAGGCAACTAGTACTTATGAAACGAGTACTGCTAGTAAAATTATTGATTTGATGGAGCATTCTAATGATAAAAAAACTAAAACAGAAAAGTTTATTACTAGATTTTCTAAAATTTATACTCCAGTAGTAGTATTGTTGGCAATTCTTATTGCTGTTATTCCTATGCTATTTGGATCAGATTTTGAAAAAAATTTATATCATGCTTTGGTATTTTTAGTAATGAGTTGCCCTTGTGCTTTAGTAATTTCTACTCCTTTGGGATTTTTTCAAGGAATTGGAAGATGTAGTAGAGAAGGTATTTTAGTAAAAGGTAGTAATGAATTAGATCAATTGACAGAAATAGATACTATAGCTTTTGATAAAACGGGAACTATTACCGAAGGAACATTTCAAGTAACACATGTGTACACTAAAAAGAAAAAGTTGGATTTATTGGAAATTGCAGCTCATTGTGAAGTGTTTAGTAACCATCCTATTGCCAAATCTATTGTGAGTAGTTATGGGAAAGAAATAGATCGTGGAGAAGTGTGTGACTTTCAAGAAAGTAGTGGTAAAGGCATTACTGCTAAGTATCGTGGTGTTGTTTATTATTTAGGAAATGCTTCTTATATGAATGACCAAAAGATAGAAATCGATTCTCAACCTATAGATGGCACTGTTATCTATGTTGCTAGTGCAAAAGGATATCTAGGATATTTGATTATGAATGACCAAATCAAACCGAATGTTAGAAAAACTATATCGAGTTTGAAAAAGCTAGGAATATCTAAAATTCTATTATTATCTGGAGATCATAGAAAAACAGTAGAAGAGGTTTCACAAAAAGTAGGAATTACAGAGTTCTACGATTCTTTACTTCCTCAAGATAAAGTTGCTAAGGTGGAAGAACTTACCAAAACTTATAAGGTAGCTTTTGTTGGTGATGGTATGAATGATGCTCCAGTCATGAAATGTGCTAATATTGGCATATCTATGGGTGGTGTTGGGAGTGATATCGCAATCGAAGCAAGTGATATAGTACTTATGAGGGATGATATTAGTACGATTCCTATTGCGATTATGATTTCTTCTTTTACCAAAAAGATAGTAAAATGGAATATTTTTCTAGCTATATCTGTTAAAGTATTGGTATTATTGCTAGCATTATTAGGATTTTCTTCTATTTGGATGGCTATTTTGGCAGATGTTGGGGTAACTTTGCTTTCTGTTTTTAATACATTTATTATTGCCCTTAAACCATTAAAGAAACCAAGATAGCATCTGATATTATTTAAAAAAGAAGTAATTTTCTTCTTTTTTTATTTTTATAAAAAAAATGTTGACATTTTTAAACGTTATTAATATAATGTTAATAACAGATGAGAAATCTGTATTATTTACACCTTATGTTATTAACAAAATGATAATAAAAAAGGAGAAAATATGAGAAACTTACAATTACTAGTACCTCATCAAGAATGTATATTTCATTGTCCATTTTGCATCTCAAAGACACATGCTCATGAGAACCGATTTTATAACTTATACCAGCAAAATTATTCTAGATGGAAAAAGAATCTTGAAAGGTTGCTAACAGAATATCCAGATCTTAAAACAGTAATCATTACAGGAACTAGTGAACCATTGCTAGATGTGGAATGTGTATCGAAAATGATTGATATCATTAAATGCAAAAGAAACGATATTCAAATTGAAATTCAAACGAGGTATTATCAGAAAACGCTTGTATCAGATCAAGTAGATGTATTGGCTTATAGTATAGCAGATGATAGTTTGTTATGGAAACCTTATTTAGCTAAAACTAAAATACGTTATGTCATTTTGCTGACAAAATCGTTTGAGAAATATTCTTTATCTAGTTTGTTGAAAAGAATTCCTAAACAAGTATCTCAAGTAACTTTTAAAGTTTTGCAGGATAGCAAAGGGTATCAACCACAATTAGATCTTTGGATCAAAGAAAATGGAATGAGTGAGGAGAAGAAACAACAATTACAGCAAGAAATAGCCTCGTATCGAGGAGATATTTCTATTCGTTATGATGAGAACTGTATGAATAGTGAAAATAGATATATGATTTTTCGAGAAGATGGTCAATTATATCTTAATTGGGAAAGTGAAGAACCTATTTCATCAGTCTTATTATTTTAAAATTTGTTATTAACAAAATGATAAAAAGAAACAAAATGAAAGGAATGAATAATATGAAAAATTTAAAAGTTTATAAAAAATGTTTAATCGTAGTAGATATGGTAAATGGATTTGTGAAAGAAGGTGTATTGCATGATGAAGAGATTATGAATGCTGTTCCAAGGCAAATAGAACTATTAGAAGAATATAAAAAAGAAGAGGAATTAGTTATTTTTATAAGAGATGTACATCATAAGAATTCAATAGAATTTAAACGCTTTGGAGATACAACACATTGCTTAGAAGATACTCATGAAGCAGAAATTATTGATGAATTACTTCCATATACAAAAGAAGATAATAGCTTAATTTTTACAAAAAATTGTACGAGTTACATGATGATACCAGAATTAAAAAATATTTTGGTAGAAGCCAATAATATCAAAATTTATGATGTGGTTGGTTGCTGTACCGATATTTGTATTGTAAATGGTGTACTTCCTATGATGAACTTCTTTGATCAATTAGATAGGGAAGTAGAAGTAAGAGTACATGAAGATGGAATTGAAACTTATCATAGTCCACTACATGATAGAGAACAGTATAGTAATGCTGCTTACTTATTATTAGAACAACAAGGAGCTAAAAAAGTTAGAAAAAAAGGAGAGATGAAATATGGAAAATAAAACTTTAATGACAGATCTTTATGAACTTACAATGTCCGATATTTATTATCATGATGGAAGAAAAGATGAAATTGCTTATTTTGATGTCTTTTACCGAAAAAATGTTCTTGGAAGTGGTTATCAGATAGCAGCTGGATTAGAAGAAGCTATCGAGTATATTAAGAATTTTCATTTTGAAGAAGATGATATTGAATATTTAAAATCAACAGGAAAACTAACCGATGAATTTGTTGAATATTTAAGAAATTTAAAATTCACAGGAGATGTTTGGGCTGTTCCAGATGGTACCGTTATTTTCCCTAATGAACCAGTGATGACTATTAGAGCACCAATTATCGAAGCTCAAATTTTAGAAACGGCATTATTAACATGTTTTAATACAGGAAGTCTAACAGCAACGGCAGCTAAACAAATTACAGAAACAGCGAAAGATCGATCAGTAGCGGAGTTTGGTGCCAGAAGAGTTCGTGGAGGAATCGATGCCACATTATTAGAAAGTAAAGCAGCATATCTTGGAGGATGTAGCGCTACTAGTAATACTTTAGCAGGAAAGATGTATCAAATTCCAGTTACAGGAACGATTGCTCATGCTTTAATTCAATCTTATGAAAATGAATATGATGCTTTTCTTACTTATGCTAAGAATGCTCCTAATCAAAATGAATTGGTTCTATTAGTAGATACCTATGATGTAGAATGTGGTATTTTAAATGCTATTCGTTTACAAAAGGAATATTTGGATCCTTTAGGGTTTCAGTTAAAGGGAATTCGTATTGATAGTGGGGACTTAACTTATTTAACCAAGATGGCACGAAAGATGTTTCATCAGGCTGGAATGGATTATGTTCAAATCTGTGTTTCTAATGGTTTGGATGCCAAACAAGTAAAGAATCTATTAGAAAACGGTGCAGAGATTGATACTTTTGGAATTGGAGACAATGTTGTAGCAGCAAAGGATAGAGCCAACTTTGTCTATAAATTAGTAGCAGTGGAAAAAAATAATGAAATTGTTCCTTGTATTAAAGTAAGTGAAGATACCATTAAGACTTTAAATCCAGGATATAAAAAAGTTTATCGTTTCTATGATCAAAAAACAGGGAAAGTATTAGGAGATGTTATCACAATGTATAATGAAGTAATTGATAGAGAAAACTATACATTAGTGGATGATAAAAATACTTGGAAAAAAACAGAGTTAACTAACTATCATGTTCGTGAATTACAGGTTCCTATTTTTGAAAATGGAGAATTCATTTATGAGATTCCAAATTTGAAGGTTGCTAGAGAGTATTGTAGAAGAGAGTATGAAACTCTAACCGATCGTATTACTGATTTAGATCATCCACATACTTATTATGTTGATTTGAGCGAGGAAGAAAGAAAGTTAAAAGAAGCTATGCTACAAGAAGAAATAGAAAAAGTAAATATGATAAAAAAAGAATATCAAAAGAAATTAGGAGTATATCATGCGTAGTGAAAAGGAGAAAGAACTGGAAAACTATATCCAAGAATATCAGACAAAGGTAACATTAAAAAAAAATAGTATCCCTAAGTTTTTATCAATCGAGGTTGCAGATTATATATTAAATAATGGCAAAATAATTACTCGTGAAAAAGTAAAAAAGAGTGGGAAAGATGGTAATGCTGTGATTATTCTTCCGATTACTAAAGATCAAGAAGTAATACTAGCGGTAGAACCAAGAGTCTGTACCAAAGAAACAGTAGGAATTGGACTTCCAGCTGGTTATATCGAAGAAGGAGAAACACCAATTATAGCTGCGAAAAGAGAACTACAAGAAGAAACGGGATACCAAGCAGAAGAACTTCAGGTTTTAGGAACAGGCTTTTATCAGGATGAAGGCTGTTCCAGTGCCTATAATACGATTGTACTAGCTACTGGATGTATTAGAGTTAGTAACCAAATGTTAGATGATAGTGAGTTCATTCATTATTTCTTATGTAGTGTCGCAGAAGCTTATGAAATGCTAGATAATGGTGTTATTAAAAGTGCTAATTCTCAACTTGCTTTATGGAAAGCAAAAGAATTTTTAAAGAAAAAATAGGAGGGCATAATGAAAGAATATGGTTTTGTTAGAGTAGGAGCTTGTGTTCCTACATTAGAAGTAGCTAATGTTACTTATAATGCGGAAGAAATTATTAAAAATATTAAGGAAGCAGATACCAAAGAAGTAGCAATTCTAGTTTTTCCAGAACTTAGTGTTACTGGTTATACATGTAGTGATTTGTTTTTTCAAGATGTACTTTTAAAAAGTAGTAAAGAAGGAATTCGAAAAATCATAGAAGAAACTAAGAATTTAGATATTATTTCTATTATTGGTGCTCCTATTAGTATTCGTAATCAGTTATTTAACTGTGCTGTTGTGATTCAAAAAGGAGAAGTTTTGGGAATCGTTCCTAAAACTTATATTCCGAATTATAACGAGTTTTATGAAAAAAGATGGTTTGCTACTAGTTTGGATTTAATTGATTCTGAAATTGATTTTCTAGGAAAATCAGTGCCAATTGGAATAGATTTGGTTTTTACAGATAAAGAAAATGAAAATATGAATTTTGGTATTGAAATATGCGAAGACTTATGGAGTATCGTTCCTCCTAGTAATGATTTGGCTTTAAATGGGGCTAATCTTATATTGAATTTATCTAGTAGCAATGAGTTAATTGGCAAATATGAATATCGAAAAAGTTTGGTAAAGGGACAATCCAGTAAGTTAATCAGTGGATATGTTTATACATCTAGTGGTGTCAATGAATCTACTACCGATGTCGTATTTTCTGGTCATGCTATGATAGCAGAAAATGGTCAGATTTTAAAAGAAAGCACTAGATTTCAATTAGATAGTCAAATCATTATGGATGATATTGATTTTGAAAAAATAAATAATCTTAGAATGAAAGATATTAGTTATATGGGAGTAAAACCAACTAAAAATACTAGAAGAATTTTAGTAGATATGAAAGATAGTAGTACACTTATTCGTTCATATGAAAAAAATCCTTTTGTGCCTCAAAACGAAGCCAAAAGAAATGGAAGATGTCATGAAATATTTGAAATTCAATCATGTGGTCTTGCAAAAAGATTAAAACATATTGGTACTGAAAAATGTGTCATTGGAATTAGTGGAGGATTAGATTCTACTTTGGCTTTTCTAGTAATCGTCGAGGCTTATAAAAAATTAGGAATTGATCCTAAAAATATTCAAGCGATTACGATGCCAGGGTTTGGAACTACTTCTAGGACATTGGAAAATGCGAAAAGGCTGATGGATGTGTATGGTGTTACTTTAGCAGAAATTTCTATTCGTGATGCTAGTTTACTACATATGAAAGATATTGGGCATAATCCAGATAATCATGATATTACCTATGAGAATGTTCAAGCTAGAGAAAGAACGCAGATTTTAATGGATGTTGCGAATAAAATGGGTGGTATCGTAATTGGAACAGGAGATTTATCAGAACTTGCTTTGGGATGGTGTACTTATAATGGTGATCATATGAGTATGTACGCTGTTAATAATTCGATTCCTAAAACTTTAGTAAAATATTTGGTTAGATATGTTGCGGATACCAATGAAGAAGTAAAAGAAGTTTTATATGATATTTTAGATACACCCATTTCGCCAGAATTATTACCACCAACTAAAGATGGTAAAATCAAGCAAAAAACGGAGGATAAAATTGGCCCTTATGAACTTCACGATTTCTTCTTATATCACTTCTTCCGTTATGGCGCTTCCCCTGATAAGTTACAACTATTAGCTAATCAAACCTTTGCTGGAATCTATTCAGAAAAAGAGATTCTACAGTGGTTAAAAGTTTTTATTCAAAGATTTTTTCATCAACAATTCAAAAGAAGTTGTTTACCAGATGGACCAAAGGTAGGTACAGTAAGTCTTTCTCCTAGGGGAGATCTTAGAATGCCAAGTGATGCTAGTTGTCATGAGTGGTTAAAAAAATTAGAAAAGTAGGTTGTTTTAATGAAAGATGATTTAAAATTAATTGTGTTAGATAATTGTAAAGAGCTAGGAAATCTGGTCGAGAAAAGAATCAATGAACTAAGAGAAAATGATGATAACTACTTAGTTCCTGTTTGTAGTAGCAGGTTTTCTAATGGAGAAGGAAAAGTAAAAATTGAAAAAACGGTTCGTGAAAAAGATTTGTATATTTTGTCAGATGTCGGAAATTATGACATGAGTTATTCTCTTCATGGTAGAGTTCACTATATGTCTCCAGATGAGCATTTTCAAGATATCAAACGAGTGATTTCTGCTTCTTCTGGGCATGCTTGTAAAATTACTTTAATTACACCACTTTTATATCAAGCTAGACAGCATAAAAGAAAAGGAAGAGAGTCATTGGATTGTGCTATTGCATTACAGGAATTGGAGCAGTTAGGGGTAGATAGAATTATTACTTTTGATTGTCACGATCCTAATGTTAGTAATGCCATTCCCTTATTACCATTTGAAAATATTTACCCAACGCATACTATCTTACATGAATTTATTGATTGTGAGAAAGAATTTTTAGATGACTTATTGGTAATTAGTCCAGATATGGGTGCAATGGAAAGAGCTAGATATTATGCTGAAATGTTAGGTTGTGATGTAGGTGTGTTTTATAAAAGACGTGATTTAAGCAAAGTGGTAAATGGAAAAAATCCTATTGTAGAACATACATATATGGGAACAGACCCTAAGAATAAAAATATCTTGGTAGTAGATGATATGATTGCATCTGGTGCTTCGATGTTAGAGGCTGCCAAAGAGTTAAAGGAAAAAGGAGCAAAAAGTGTCTTTTTGATCGCTACTTTTACGCTATTAACTGAAGGATATGATAAGTTTATAGAGGCTTATCAATGTGGCTATTTTAATAAACTTTACTCTACCAATTTATCTTATGTTCCAGAAGAAATCAAAAATCAAGAATGGTATCACGATGTTGACTGTTCCATGCAAATTGCTAAAATTATCGATAGAATTAACCAAAAAGAATCTATTCAGGGATTATTTGATGGTAAAAAAGAAATTTTAGAGAAAATTAAGAAGGCTTTATTATGAAGATAGGGATTTATGGAGGAAGTTTTAATCCACCACATAAAATGCATTTGAAAATGGCAACATCACTAATTGAAAACGGATACTTAGATAAAGTGATATTTGTACCAACTGGAACCAAATATCCTAAGATTGAACTAGCTAGCAATTTAGACCGATTCCAAATGTTAGAATTGATGCTAGAAAAACATCCTGATTTAGATGTGTCTGATTATGAGTTAAAACAAGATTTAGTTTATACTTATCAAACCTTGGATTATTTTCAAAAAAAATATCCTAATGATGAAATTTATTTTATTTTAGGATCTGATTTATTGAAAGGGTTTATGAATTGGAAAAACTATTCTTATATTTTAAATCATTTTAAGATATTGGTAACGCTAAGAAATTATGATACAAAAGAAGAATTAGAAGAATTAACACTTCCTAATAAAAATAATTTATTGTATACTAATATAGAATTAGAACCTTTATCTTCTACGGAAGTAAGAGAAAATGTAAGACAAGGTAATCTAGAGTTTTTAGAAGAAACATTGGATGATAGCGTCTTGAAATATATTCAAAAAAGAAAATTATATTCATAAGTAAGAATGATTATATTAGGAAGGAATGAACTAAAATGCAAGAAAAAGTTGAAAAAATAGTTAGAAAATTAGATGCTAATCAAAAAACAATTTCCACTATGGAATCTTGTACTGGTGGAGGAGTAGTGAATGCTATTACGAATATTGAAGGTGCCAGTGATGTTTTACATTATTCTGCTGTTACTTATTCTAATGAATTTAAAGTAAAGATGGGGGTAAATCAGGAAGTAATTGATACTTATACTGTTTATAGTATGGAAACAGCACAAGAAATGAGTAAAGTTATCTCTAATTTTGCAAGTAGTAATTATGGAATAGGTATTACTGGTATGTTAAATAGTGTAGATCCAGCGAATCCATCTAAAAATCCTAATAAAGTTTACATTAGTATTTATGATAGAGATAAAAATACCTATTATAATGATACAGTAGAAGTGTTTAGTAACAGTAGAGAAGAAAATAAGAGGATCGTAATTGAAAAAGTAATAGAGGTATTAGAAAGTAATTTATAATTCTTTCTTTTTTCTTTGAATTCTGTTATAATCAAAATATAAAAAAGAGGTGTGATTTTATGAGTGGCAAAGAATATGCTTCAGAAGAAGAGTTTTTAAAGGATTATGATTCTAGTCAATTTGAAAAATTGTCAATGACCACAGATACTCTTATTTTTAGTGTCGCAGATGAGGAAGTTGGAAATTATAGAAAATTACCGGAAAAGAAGTTTAGTGTACTACTAGTTAAAAGAGATAGTTATCCTTTCAAAGACAAATGGTGTTTACCAGGCGGTTTTGTAGGAATTCAAGAAACTCTCGATGATGCAGCCAAAAGAATTTTGAAAACAGAGACCAATTTACAAGATATTTATATGGAACAGTTATATACTTTTGGGGCAATTGATCGTGATCCTAGAATGAGAATTGTTAGTGTATCTTATATAGCTTTGGTTGATAAAAATCGTTTGAAAGATCATTTAAGTGGTAATGCTAGTTGGTTTACTATGGATATTTTAGAAGATGCTAAAGAAGTCCAAGTTATGTTTGATAATGGAATAGAGAATTTTTCTATTACCGTAGAAAAGTGCTTAAAGAGTCCAACTAGTGATCGCTATGAGTATATTGTTAAGAAAAATGACAAATTGGCTTTTGATCATGCCAAAGTAATTGTATCCGGCATTTCAAGGTTAAAAAATAAAATAGGATATACAGATATTGTCTTTAATATGATGCCAAAATATTTTACTTTAGGAGAATTACAACAAGTATATGAAGTGATTTTAGGTAAAAAATTGTTGGACCCAGCTTTTCGTAGAATAATTAAAGATAAAGTAGAAAAGACAGATAAGATTAAAACTGGTGGAGGGCATCGTCCTTCTGTATTGTATCAATATCATAATCCTAATCATGAAAAATAATTTGTGAGGAAGTAGAAGAGTTTTTCTTCTTTTTTTTATTAAAAATTAGTATTCCAAACAAGAGGTAGAAAATGAAAATAATGGTATAAAAAAAGTTATATATTTGATATACTTTAATAAGTAGGAGTGATAATATGGAGTTTTTCAATCAGAAATTAAAAGCAATTAAGAAAAAATCAAAAAGTTATTTGTATTGTGCTATTCTGTTTTTAATTTTATCTAGTATTTGTTTTGGATGGGCCTTTTATATAGCAGATAGGGCAAAAAGTACAGAGGTAACTTTGCATGAATTAATTTATCGTGGAAGTACTAAAGAAAAAGAATTTGTGAATTTAACTGTTACGGAAGTTCCTTATCGTTTTGCAGAGTATGATTCTGATACTACGAGTCCTAAATACTATTTTTTAATGGATGAGAATTATTTATATATTGGATATTTAGATTATGGTACATATTTAACATTGAATCAAGAAGATATTCAAACCAATCCGATTACCATTCAGGGATTTACTAAAGCAATTCCCGATGATGTTATTGATATAGCGATTGAAGTTTATAATGAAGAACTAGGGGAAGAATTTCTAACGAGAGATAATTATAAAAGCTATATTGGTGAAATATGTATTGATACAGTTAACGACTTAGGAGACAATGTTCTTCAAATGATACTTGGTGCATTATTTTTGGTGGTAGCTGTTATTTACTTTATTATTTATTATAGTAGAAATCGTAAAATAAAAAAGATTCAGAAAGATACGATGTTATGGGAAGAAGTAAAAACGGAATTAACTAGTTCAGAAACGATAGATTATCCTAAATTTGGCCTTTATTTAACACCAAGTTATATAATAGATGGCTTGAAAGGATTTACAATGATTTCTTACACAGATATCGTGTGGGTGTATTTATATGAACATAAATATAACGGAATTACGAATAATCGTTATTTAATAGTGGTTACTAAAGATAAAAAGAAAATAACGGTTGCAGGACTAGCAGGATTTCATCCAAAATCTAAGGATACATATCTAGAAATTATGAAAAAAATATACGAGAAAAATCCTAGTATTTTAGTAGGATATACCAAAGAAAACCAAAAAAGCGTGAAGGATTTAGATCAAATAAAGTAATAAGGGAGGATACATGGCAAAAAAAGATATTACCAAACGAAAAAAAGGAGAAATTATTTACGATGCTCAAATTGAAGGTGAGCCAAAAAAATGGAAACCTGATAAGATTGTTTTAGCAATACTTCTTTTGGTTGTTGTTTTACTAATTATGTTACTTAGTTGAAAGTTTGTAAAATGCAAGCTTTTTCTTTTTGTAATTTTAGAGTATAATATTATTGGTGATGAATCATGTATCATGTTATTTATCGTGAAAAAGAATTTTATAAGTTAGCAGAGCCTATTTTGAGAAATAGTGAATTTCAAAGAAGAAGAACTTTTCTTCATCACCAGGATTCTGTATATGAACATTCTTTAAGAGTGGCATGGACTGCTTATAAAATGGCCAAAAGAATTCAACCATATAAAAAAATTAATATTCAAAATGTAGTAATTGGTGCTTTGCTCCATGACTTTTATTTAAAACCATGGAGAGAAAACAAAAATCCAATTCTTTGGAAAAAACACGGTTTTATTCACGGGAGTATAGCAGCAATGAATTCATATCAATTTTTTCCTGATTTAATGAATATTAGAATTGAGAACGCAATTAAAAGACATATGTTTCCTTTGACTGTCATACCACCTAGATATATAGAAGGATGGATTATTACTATGGCAGATAAATATGTTTCTTTAGAAGTATTTAAAAAACCGAAAGAATTGCCTAGATACATTGGGATTAATCTTTCTAAAGAACAAGTGTTGTTAAAATGTAAAAAGGTTTATAAAGTGACAGAAGAGTTTGTTTCTCATATGTATTGAGAAGAAGTGAGTGATGATGATAAAAAGTGATAAATTGTTTAATGCTACCAATTCCCTCATTATTGGAATTAGTTTACTATTAATTGGTATCCTGATGATTATAGGTAGAGATTGGTTGTATATTAATTTTATAAATATATTTTTGATTGCGGTTTTATTTTTTTCTATTAAAAAGTTTTTCAATTATTTTATTGGCAAGAAAAAAGACAGGCAAATGAATTTTACTGCTAGTATTCTAAATCTGTTATTTTGTTTGATTTGTTCTTTTTTTCGTAATATTCCACTTTCTATTTTACCAATTGTTTTTGGATTATATTTACTGTTAAATGCTAGTATTAAATTTATGAGTGGGATTATTTTATGGAAGAATAAAGCCAATGGAAAACTAACCGAATTTACAATTGGTTTGATTTATTTGGTCTTTGCCCTTTCTATTATTTTTTCTCCCATTAAGAATTTAAATGTAGTTCTTGTTGTGATTGGTATTTATGTTGTTTTATTAGGGTTGAATTATATTTTTGATTTTATTACTTTTTTAATTCCTAGACGAGTTAAGAATAAGGTCAGACGGAGTATTCGAATTAGTTTGCCAGCATTTGTAGAGGCTATTATCCCTTTTACAGTATTAAATGAAATTAACTATTTGCTAGATAAAGAAAATTATGATAAACCTTTTATTTTTGAAGAGAAAAGTGAAGATGTAGTTCCAGATTTGGAAGTAATTGTTCATACTTCTAATCGTGGATTTAATAGAATGGGTCATGTCGACTTATATTATGATGGGCATGTAATTTCTTATGGTAACTATGATGATAGTTCTGCTCGCTTTTTTAATATGATAGGGGATGGTATCATATTCACCACAGATAAAGAAAAATACATTCCATTTTGTATTGAGCATAGTAAAAAAACACTATTTGTTTTTGGACTAAAATTAACAAATACTCAGAAGAAAAATATTGATAAAGTTATTCAAAAAACCTTTGATAATTTATCTGATTGGAAAAGTCCATATGAAGAGGCCCTTACTAAAAAGAAAAAAGTTAATATGAATGATTATCGAGATTATGCAAGTCGATTATATCAAGCTACTAATGCTAAATTTTATAAAGTGAAAAGTGGACGATTTAAAAACTATTTTGTATTGGGCACCAATTGTTGTAGATTGGCAGATAGTATTATTGGAAAGAGTGGTATTGATTTATTAAAGATGACAGGGGTGATTACTCCGGGTACTTATTATGAGTATTTAAATCGAGAATTTCAGAAAAAAAATAGTATGGTAATTAGTAGAAAAATATATAATCAAAAGAATGTTGATAAAAAGACAGTTCAAGAAATTTTTAAGGGTTTTTCCAAATAAAAAAATAGTCCAAGACTATTTTTTCTTTGTTCTTTTATAATAGAAATAACCAATTCCTACAATAAATAAAATGATTAAAACGATTAGTGTAATCGAAGAGTATTCTTCTATAATTTGGACAACTTTAGTCCAATTCTCTCCCATAATACTACCTAAGATAGTTAAAACCGTATTCCAAATAGCAGTTCCTAGTGTGGTTAGAATGATAAATTTAGGAAAAGGCATTTCACTCATACCAGCAGGAATAGAGATTAAACTTCTTACAATTGGAATAAAACGGCAGATAAATACGGTTTTAGCTCCTTTGGTATCAAACCACTGATCAGCCATTTCAATATCTTTTTTCTTTAAACATAGTATTTTACCTATTTTTCCTGATACAATTTTAATTAAACGTTCTTTATTTAAAATCTTTCCAATGAAATATAGAATGATTGCTCCAAGAACGGAACCTATTGTAGAAGCAATAATTACACCTAGAACAGTTAGATTTGTTGTTGTAGTCATAAATCCACCAAAACACAAAATAATTTCAGAAGGGATTGGTGGAAATACATTCTCAATCATAATAAGAAGTAAAATTCCTAGATATCCAAATTGATTCATAATAGAGATAATTATTTCTTGCATAAAACCCTCATTTCTTTCTATACATTCATTTTAATATAATTTATATGACTTGTAAACTGTTTTGTGGATAAAGAGAAAGAGATATTGAATAAAAAATAAATGAATATAAAAAGCCTAATCATGGATTAGACTCTTTCATTCTATTATTATGGTGCCGAATGACATAGTCGAAATGTCCTCTGACCCTTACCAAGGGCCTGTTTTACCGCTAAACTAAATCGGCAAGTACTCCTATAGTTTAATATAAAAGAGTATAAGATGCAATACTTTTTCAAATAATTTTTCTATCATTCTGAATTCTCATAGTAAAAGCACGTTTTTAAAATAACGTGTTTTTAGTTTGAGAATTGATGCGTGTTTTTAGTTT
>CALVSR010000027.1 GCA_944359075.1 uncultured Bacilli bacterium | reverse complement strand
TGTATATTGTCCTATCGTTTTCGACTCGACTTCAAAGGCAACACCTCTATTATCAACAATGCTATGAGAAAACACCGCTATATAATATCCATAAACCCACTCACCGTTATCTATTCTTTTTCCTCTAAATAATATTTCTCTCATTTCACACCTCTATTTTTCTGGCATTTCATATACTATACAAGTTATTGGCATATTTACCATTGTCAAACCATCTTTACTTATTTCAGTTTTTACTATATCTTTTTTGATAAATAATCCTTGTATTTCATCTAATACTTCTAATGCTCTTTCGTATGTTTCATATCTACCTAGTTCTCCACTTGGTCTATAATAAGTATTAGGAACTTCTTTACCTTTTTCTACATAATAACAAATATAATTACCAACACTTACATATAAATTATCTACTTTGACTAAACTTGTTTTATCTTGACTTCTTATCCATAAATCCATCTATTTATCATCTCCTATTTAAAGCCCATTCCTTCATATTCCCAAAAGACTGGTTCGTATTTTATTTTTCCACATTTAGTACATACTTCTGTATGATATTCTCCACTTGATAAACCAGTAGCATTATATCCTTGATATTTATGTTTACAAAATATTCTTTTATAAAATGGTTTTCTCCATTTAACTAATTTTGCAAATTTCTTTTTATTCATCTTTACCTCCTATTATTTCTATTTCAAATCCAAATGAAAACCATAAAAATATAATTCCAAATATATAATTAATACACCTATGTTTTCTAATATATTTTTTACTTTCATTTTCTCTTCTTAAAATTATTCCAAAACCAAAGTCATATTTATTAAATTCAAATCTAGGTATTATTTTCATCAGATACTCCTATTATTTCTTTATATTTTGATAAGATTTTCTTTTTAGCTTCAAGCTTATATTCTGCTTTATAATATGTAATTGGATAATCACCATGACATATACCACTTTGTTCAATTTCTTTCATATAGTTTTCAAGTCTTTTTATTTCATTTTCTAAATACTCTATAAATTCTTTTTGCTTAATAATTAATTCATCATATTCGTTAGATTTTCCTTCAATTTCAGCAAGATAAAAATCTTCTTCGTCTGGTTCTATATCTTCAGATAATTTATTATATAGATAATTTTTGTATCTGTTTTTGTAATCATTAAGTTGATTCTTTAATTCTTGATTTTCTTGTTCTAATAGATACATATATTGACCAAAACTAACATAAGCTCCGTTGCAATTTCTGTCTTCTTTGACTAACTCTAAATAATCATCAATACCCAATTCTTTTCTTAATTTTTGTACCTCTAACTTTGCACTCATTTATTCCACCTCTTTTAGAATATCTAATAAATCAATGCATACAGCATAAGCATTCCCATTACTCGTTAATTCATCTGCATATCTTTCTAATTTACTCATTGCTTTATCAATTACTTCTTTGTATTTTTGATTTTCTTTGAATACTTCATCTTTATATTCACACAAATCTATTAGTTCACTAATAATTAATTTTTCATTTTTACAATTTGTTTTTCCTTCTATATGATTAGTTATAAAATTTCTTATTCCACAACAGCCTATTTCGCCACAATGACCACATACTTCACAATATGGACTTTGTTCATCAAGATCATCTAATAGTTCAGTTGCACTTACTTTTAATAATGAATAACTTTCTTCGGTTACACCAAAATCATGTTCTTTTGTACTCATATATTTATCTTCGAATAATTTAGTAATTTCTTCTTCATTATCACCAATTTTAATAAAACCTTGTAATGCTCCTAACCAGTATTTAGCAATTAAATAAAATGGTTTTTTTATTATTTCTTTTTTATTCATTTATTTCACCTCTTTTTTACAAGCGGTTAATTCCATCATTTTGATACAGTCAAATACTATTTCTTCTGGGGTTCCACCTTCATTAGGACAATACCACCCTATACTTAGTTGCTTATTATCTATCATTGATATTGGTAAATCTCCATATTCTTTTAAACTTTTTACTAATGTAATTATTAGCTCACTTGTTTTCATATTATCTATTCTCCTTTATCTATATCTAAAACATCGCTTTCCTCTATAAAATCAAATATTGTAGTTCTAATATCGTAATCTACAATAAATGATTCTTCATAATATAAATTTGATTGTTCTCCTAAAATATGAAAACAATTAAATTCATTTATTTCATCAATAACTCCTATTCTTATACCATCTAGTATTCCATTTTGTTTCGTTGATGCTTTATAAGCAACTAATTGTCCAATTTTCATTGACTCACCTCATTATAAAGAAAAAAACAGCCAAACTCATCCTCGCAAACTCGCTGTTTTTATTTTCTTTTTATTTTCTTCGATTTTAAAGGAGTGTTTTATGAACAAAAATTATGAAATAAATATGAGGATTTTTAAATTAGATTTTTATTTGTTATATTCTTCTAAGATCGCTCTTTCTAATTCTTGTCTTAAACTATTTACTGTTGGATGAATATAGTCATAATACTTATCTTCTACTTTTTTGCTTGGCATTGATATAAATAGCTTGTCCTTTCCTTCTATAATTCTAATATTATGTATTGCTAAACAATCTTCTAATACTACTGTTGCAACTGCCTTACATTTTGATTCCTGGTTTTCTAATTTTCTTACACTTACATTTGTTACTTTCATTTTATTTTCCCTCCACAAATTTTACATATTTTCCATATAATTGTGCTACTTGATGTTCTATCGCACATCCTCTAGTTAAATTCCATCCTGGCATAAATACTACAGCATCTACTTTACTCATTGCCTCAATTGATTTAGATAAATAATATAGTGCTGTATCTCCTTCTGGAGTTTTATCGGTAAATATTGTATCTATTACTTCATGTCCTTCTGATTCTAATTGTTTAATTAAATCTTTTCTTTCATCTCTTATTTGTTTTTCTGTCTTTCCTCTCATTGGTTGACTAATCATTACTTTCATATTAAATAATCTCCTCTTCTTTAATTTTTCTTAATGTAAATCTGTATTCATCTGAAATTTGTTCCATTTCAATACTATTGAATGGAATATCATTAGATTTTTCTTCAGATAATTTGCTTTGAAGTTTATATCCTTCTAATTCCCATATTTTATCCTCTAACTTTTGCATACAAATTTGTTCTCCAATTTTCATGTCAAAATTAGTAGGATCAACACAGCTAGAACTTTCTACGATTACAAATCCATTAGGAAGTGTAGCCATTAACACTGTCGTTTTATCTCCATACTTTTCTACTTTTATAAAAGTATTAGCTAATATTAAATCTATATCTTCTTTCGTAATTTTATTTTTCATAATTATCCTCTTATCTTTCTTTTTAATCTTAAACTTTGCTTTGTCGACTTAGGTAATCCGTCATTTTTATATTCAATAGTTTGATGTTTGATTTCCTTTGATAATTCATTAATCTTGGCTGCTTGTAATTGAATTTTGCTTTCTGCTTGTTCTAAGGCATTTATATATTCTTCAATTACTCTTTCTTTAGCATCAACTGTATCTAGTAATTTTGTTTTTTCTCTCTGTACTTTGTTTAATTCTTTTTTAGCTTGTTTCAAATGCCTAGAAATCTTATCACTATTTGCTTTGTAAGACCAAAGAGATTTTTTTAGCACAGAAACATCAATAATTAGTTGCTCTTTTTCTTTTAGTGTTTTTTCTAAAGAATCATTCTTTTCTGATAAATCTTTTATTAATTCTTCTATTTTTTGATTTAATTTGTTTGTTTTCTTATTTGTATTATATTCAAATTCATCGAAGTCCCTTTTTAGTTGGTTGTATGATTTTTGAATTTGATTTTTTTCTTTATTTTCTCTATATGTTCCCTGTTCTCCTTGCTTTATTTGATTTAATAAATCTTCATATGTATGTTTTGTTATGATAACAGGGAAATAATCTTTTAATTCATTTAGTTTCATAACAATCCCACCTTTTGGACATTTATTTTTCTTTCAAGATGGAGTCTTGCTTGTCTTTCTTCTGATAATCTATTTAACAATTCATTTATTACATTTACAAATGTACTTCTATCTCTTACTCCTGATAGTACTTTTATTACTTCTTCTAAATTATCCGTTTTAATTAACTCATTTAATAATTCTTGAGGTTCTTTCTTTTTGATTATAAATAATATTTTCATTCAACTACCCTTCTTTCTTTTTTATTGTGATGAGTATATTTTTCTTAAATTTTAGTAACTTTTTTGTCCCTTTTTTTGAATAAAATAATTTACATAATTACTTAAAGTGTAAATTTTTCTAAAACTGTGGATAACTTTTTTTCACTCATATAAAATCTACTTGTTTTTAACTTTTTGTAATTTTTTTAGAAAAAATAATTTACCATATCATTTCACATCGTTTTTAATTACATTTTTGAGTTCTTATGAACCCCACCCAGATAAACAGCTTCACGGTCGTTTTCGGCATCTTCTATACCCCAATGAACATATCTTTTTGTATAGTCATAATCCTCATGATTATACATTTTCATTAAAGTTTCTGGCTTACCACCATTTTTAATATACATATATCCAAATGTTTTTCTTAAACTATGTAAACCAAATACAAAGTAAATTCCAATTTCTCTCCCAGATTGACTGATAATTTTATGTCCTTGTTGTCGTGTAATAGGATAGATTACTGGATAAGTTTTTCCCTTATATGTTTGTTTCTTTTTCTGACCCATAAAAAGATAGTCCGATCTTGTTAATTTATTTCTTTCTACATAGGCTTTTATATCCTCATGAAGTTTATTATTCATTTTAAAATTTTGCATTTTACCTGTCTTGTTTTCTTTGATATGTACATATCCATCTATCAAATCATCTACTCTCAATTGAAGTAAATCTTCTGCCCTAAAAGCTGTGTTAAAACCAATTAATGCCATCATATAATTTCTGTCTGCTTGATATTTTCTTGTAGGTGTATCAGCATGCTCATATTTTCTTAAAAGATGTAGCATAAATTCTTCTAACAATTTAGGATTTTTTATTGGTAGTGTTTCTTTCTGTCCACCAAAAGTTTTTATTCTTCTAGCCATAAAATCACCCTGATAAATAAAGCAGATACAGTAAAAAATTGTATTGCTTCTTATCTAATTCTAATAGTTTATTTACTTTACATAATGCTTTAATTACTTCAATGGATATATTTTTTTCTCTTAAAATATCTAATAATTTAATTAATTCTTTTTCACAAATTAATTCCATTATTTCACCTACTTTTCTGCAAAATTTTGGGTATTTGGATAATAATCAAAATCAATAATTCCTGTTTCGCCATTGCGGTTTTTTCCAATAATCAATTTTATTTCTGTATTTCTTTGATTTGTTGGTTTATATGCATTCTCATTATGTAACATCAAAACAGTTGTTGCTGATTGTTCTAATTCTCCTGATTCCTTTAAATCACTTATTTTTGGATATTTGTTTTTTTCTTTTTCTGAATTTCTATTTATTTGGGCAAGTACAAAAATCGTACAATTATAATCAAGACTAATTTGCCTTAATTCTTTTACTATTTCTGTAACTCTTTCATAGCTAGATCTATTTTTTTCAGTATCACGAATAAGACCTACATAATCAATAAAAATAATGGAATGTTCATCAGATGATTCTTTAATAATTTTTGATCTTATCATTCTCATAGTTTGTCCACCTGTAATAATCTTAATTTTTTTCTTAGCTATTTTATTACATGCATACTGTAATTGACTCACACTATTAAAATCATTAAGATTATCTTGCTCTGCCATAGGTATTTTAGAATTTATTGCCACTATTCTTCGATAAAGTTGTTGCTCTGTCATTTCAAGATTAAAATATATACATTTGTATTTATCACTTAAATTTTCTAATAAGTTAACGGCAAAACCTGTTTTCCCAATTCCAGGTCTAGCAGCTAAAACGATTAAATCATGTTCTTGAATATTGGCATATTTTTTCAACTTCTTGTACTTAAAATCTATTTTTCTATTCTGCTGAGAAATCAATCTATAAATTTGCTCGCTAGTGAGATAATTACCATCATTATTTAATGATTTTTGCTCTATTTCATGAATAGATTCTAATAATTCATCTTGAGATATTCTATTATTTTTATATTCTTCTATTTTTTGTAGAATCTGCCTTTTAACATAAGACTTAAACAAACTTTCTTGATAGTATTCAAAATGGTTTGGATCTGCTTTTTGAAGTATATCTGTCAAATATTCAATACTAACCATAGAATTTTTTCCTTCAAAGTATTCTGGATAATTTTGAACCATTCCTACTAAATCAATGATTTTATATTCTCGATATTGAGTTTGTAAAAGCCGTAAAATTCTTTTTGTTTGTGGATAATTAAAATATTCATCGCCTAATGCCAATTTTTCAATTAAAACTGGTTTTGATATAATAGAACCTAAAATCGTTTCTTCTAATTCTAAACTATCTAAATTCATCATAATTGTTGATAATAGTTAGCACCAGCCGCTGCTATGTCTGGCAAACTATTTCCTTTCTTTTTATTTTCTCTAAAATCAGCGATACTCTTTTCTGCATCTGCAACTGATTTAATGTTTTTCTTTTTCCAATTGAAAATAATACGATCAATATATTTAATTGCACAATTATTAGAAGAAACAGCTTCTTTAATAGCTAATTTGATTACATCTATTGGATAATCCCAAGTATTAATAATTTCACATTCCATTGGACTAATTGGTCTACCAAATTCTTGCTCGATGATATTATATATATTACTATTACTATCTATACTATACTTATCTATACTGGGTATACCACCTGGTATACCAATGGTTGCCAAATGGTATACCAAACCTTTTTTCTTTTCTGATTCTAGAAAGTAAATTTCATTTTCATCGCACCAAAGTTGGCTTAATTCTTTAAAATAAATAGTCGGTCGATATCTATCTTTTCTAATGTAATTATTTAATTTCCAATGTCGAATTACTATTACATTCGAAAAACTGATTAGATATCCTTTTGTAATTAACAGTTTTAAATCATCTATAGTTGCCTTTACTAAATTCATAATTTTTTTAGGGCTAGATACAAATCCATCGTCATCTGCACGCATACCATAATGAAAATATAAATTTTGCGTACTACTTGGCATATCTAAGAAATCATCTGTATCTACTATTTCTGTATCAAACATTCTTTTTCTAGCCACTAGGAATCACTTCCTTATATTCTAAAAATGTGGTACAATAAAAGTGCTTTTTTATAAAGCATGGAACTATTTGCCTTCCCGGGTTAGTTCCTTTTTTTTGTCTTAATTTCATAAATCTCCTCCGTATTGATATACCAAGTTCATATTTCCACAATCAATTTGCTTATTTCGATATGACCCATAAGCAAGCAATCCTAAAATTATTAGCATAAATGTAATAATCATTAATACTAACTTTGTACTATCTTTCATCTTTCATCACTCCTTTCTGCTTGTCCACTTTATCCACAAAACTGTGGATTATTTTATATGTTCTATCTTTGTATTGATAAATTTTATTCCCTCTTGAAATTCATATAATTCAATTAAATATTTCATAATTTCATCAATATTTTTTTTAAAATATTCTTTTAAGTTGGTATCTACTATATATTCTTTTTTGACTTCTTCTTTATTTTCCATTAATCACACCTCTCTAAATTTTATTCAAATCATATTTATTTTTAACTTTTGATAACCATTTTTCGACAATTTAAGCTTGAGTATTTGCTTTCCCTCTTTTCTATGCTATATTGCATTTAGAAAGGAGGTAACTTATTATGCTACAACAAGCTGTTGATATAGTTATTGCAATGATTAATTGTAAACAGATTGGTTGCCATAACGATACGCAATCCAATATTGATGATGTAAAAAAAGCTATTGATGAAATTTACAAAAAGCTTATGGAAACTAAGCATCAATAAATATTCTTAGAAGAGTAAATATTCTCAGTATCTAGTCTTTTTTATTTATTAATTAAAATTATTCTTATTAAATCTGTATCAATTTCATCGTAACTATCTAAACTGTATAAATAATTAATGATTTTTTGTTCTAGTTCTTTGATAGTATGATTTTCTACATTCTTTGATTTGATAGTTATACTATCTTCTAATATTTCTATTTCTTGGTTATTGTTTTCTATTTTCATATTTAATCTCCTATTCTTTATTTATTTAAGTTATATATTTTAGTATTAATAAATTTTATATTTTCCTGAAACTCAAATAATTCAATTAAAGTTTTTAACATATCTTCTCCATGTTCAATAACATAGTTTTTAAGTTTGGTAGCTGTTTCATCATTTTTGACTTCTTTTTTTTTCATTAATCACACCTCTCTAAATTTTATTCGACTTAAAGTGATAACTTTCATATATGGTTTTTATTTATTCTGCATATTTGCAGATACATTGGTAAAAAAAATAGCCAATGTTATATCATATACAGAAATAATTTTTTCTATCATATCAAGCTGCATTGATGTACTATTATTTTCATATCTTGTAACTGTCATTATATCAATATTTGCTAAGTTTGCTACATCTTTTTGTTTGTAATTATACTTAGCTCTTAAGCTTCTTAACTCGCTTGCTACTTGTTCTTTAAAATTATCTTTCATCATTTTTCCTCCTATCTAAGACAATTATATTATGCTTATTTGCAGAAGTCAATAGTAAATATGCAAAAAAGCATAAAAATTATTGTTTTTTTAATGCTAATATGCTATTATAAACTTGTTAGGAGGGAAATTATGAGTTATTTCAGTAAAAATTTAAAATTTATCCGTGAGCAAAAAAAACTATCACAGAATAAATTAGCTGAATTAGCCAATGTAAACCAAACTACGATAGCACGTTGGGAAAATGAAGAAATTTCTCCATCTTTAGACAATATCTATGACTTGGCAAATTCTCTAAATATATCTATTGCAGATTTGACGGGAAAAGATCTGACTACTGAAGATCAGCAGTTTGACGAATTAGAAATCCTCTTTAATAAAAATAAAGATATTCTAACAGATGATGATAAAGAAATGATTAGATTTATGATAGAAAAAAGAAGAAAAGAAATTGATAAACAATTAGGTGAAGAATAAAGTTGCTAGTACAGGACTTAATCTTCGGAAGGAGTTTAAGTATGGGAATAATTGATTTACTAAATAAAGAAATAACGCAGCAAGAATTACTCAATTACTATAATGCTTGTATAACTTACACTACTCTACCGTCAAAGGTAAATGGCTATGTATTTCAATATAAAGGTATATACAATATATTTGTAGAAAAGAATTTATCTTATTATAAAAAGAGAAGGACAATACTACATGAATTAGCTCACATAGAATTGAACCAACTGGAACAATCAAATAAAGATTTATTTGCATTTCAAATTGATAAGTTTGAAGATGAGGCAGATAACTATATTAAATTTTTATTAGAAAGTAGGTTTAAATAATATGGCAATTGGTGGAATAATAATTTTAATATATGTATTGATGTGGTGTAATGGTACTCCAATTTATGATTTTAATGAAAATTTTTTCTACAATTTAGGAATTAACTCAATACTTATCATTGGAGTTTTATTGTTCTGCAAAGATTTAAAAAAAACATTAGAAATTAGAAAAAAAAATAAAATAGAAAAATCAGAAATTAGTAATATATTACAAAATAATAATTCATCCACTTGGCAAGAACACTTAGAAAAAAATTATAAATCAGCAGGTACTAAAACTAATATGAATGAAATTAAAATAGATAATAATAAATTAAAAAATGCAGAAACTTCAACTATAAAAAATAAAAAACATAGATTAAAATCTATCGTAGTATATTCATTATTAGCTATTTCAATATCAATTAATTTATTAATGTTTACTTCAATTATAATAGTTAGCAATGATATAAATCAAATTAAGGATAAGTATAATAAATTAGAAAATGAATCTTCTCAAATGTGTGAATGGCATTTTCAGTTAACAGATGATGGACCAATTAAGGTTTGTAATTAAAAAAAAGACCTCGTACCGCAAATACGAAGTCAAAAATGAAAAACCTATTTAAGCTACCAAACTTAAAAATACAATATAGAATAACTACAATGTATAAGATTTTTCTATTACATTGTAGCATAAAATTAATTAAAAAGGAAGTGTTGCAATGTGAAAAAAATTGTAAAAAGTGTATCAGAAGATATAGTAAGGGCTGTTTTATATATAAGAGTATCATCAGAAGAACAAGTTAAACATGGATATTCCCTACAATCTCAGAGAGAAAGATTAATTGAATATTGTAAACAACAAGGATATCAAGTAATTGAAGTTTATGTAGATGAGGGAAAATCGGCTAGATCTAAATTAAAAAATCGTACTGAATTGTTAAGACTCATTGAAGATGCCAAACAACATAAATTTGACAGGATAGTATTTTGGAGGCTAGATCGTTGGTTTAGAAATATATCCGATTATTACAAAGTACAAGAAATATTAGAATCTAATAAAATTGATTGGGAATGCAGCGATGAAGAATACAGTACTACTACATCAAATGGTCGATTACATCTTAATATAAAATTATCAATTGCTCAAAATGAATCGGACCAAACAAGTGATAGAATTAAATTTAATTTTGATAATATGATTAAAAATGGCAGAGCTATTACTGGATCGCAAGGGGTTCCCCTAGGATATATGGTAGCAGGAGAAGAAAAAAATAAACATGTTATCAAAAATCCAGAAACAGAAAAAATAGCTATAGATATGCTAGACTACATTAGGAAAAGCGGTAGTATTAGACAAACAGTATTATATATCAACAATAAATACGATTTGAAAATTTGTTATGATAGTATGAGACACTATCTAATGAATGAGAAGTATTATGGATATTATCGTGGTATTGAGAACTACTGTGAACCTTATATAACAAAACAGGAATTTGAAGAAATTCAATCATTGGTTAGAAAAAATGTAAAATCAAATAAAAAATATGACTATATATTTAGTGGACTAATGAAATGTCCTCTATGCGGATGTAAACTAGCAGGATTTCGGCAGGTTACAACTAAACCAAAATACAATAGAAGATACACCTATCCGTCATATCGTTGTAACCATACCCATAACGATAAATTATGTACCTACCATAAATACCCCAAAGAAAGTATAGTTGAAAAATTTGTATTAGATAATATTACAGATGAAATAATGAAATTAATTTCAGATAATGAAACAATCCAAGAAAAGGAAGATACAAATACTAAAATAATTGATAAAGATAAAATAAGATTAAAATTATCAAGACTAACGGATTTATATTTAGATGGAATGATACTTAGAGAAAAATATGATATTGAATTTGAAAAATTAAATTCTTTACTTAACGAATCAGAAAACAAAGAAGAAATTAAAAAACGCGATTTAAGCCAATATAAGCAGTTTTTAAAGTCAGATGGTTTATCTATTTATAATCAATTAAACAATGCCTCAAAGCGGATGTTTTGGGCTAAATATATTGAGTACATAATTCAATATGAGGATGGAACATTTCATATTGAATTAAAATAATTTTTTGTTTGGTACTAACAATACGAAGCATTTTCTGCTTTAGACTATCAAACTCGTTTAGCTCTTTCTGATGATGTATATCATATTATAAAAAAAGAAGGAAAAACTGCAATTCTTGTTACTCATGATTTAGCAGAAGCAATTTCGCTATCTGATAGAATTGTAGTCTTAGCCAAAAGACCTGCTACTGTTAAAAAAATTTATGATATAAAACTAACTAATAAATCCACTCCTATTCATAATCGAAAATGTAAGGAATTTAATACTTATTATGATCAGATTTGGAGGGATTTAGATGTCCACTTATAGTTTAGAGCATAAACTGTTTTTAAAAAAGAAAAAAAGAAATAAATGGATTGTTAGAGTTAGTCAACTGTCTGTTATTATCATCTTTCTACAATTATGGGAAATGGGAGCAAGACTAGGATATATCAACACCTTTCTGTCTAGCTCTCCTAGTAAAGTATTTCAAACTTTTATTTCTCTTTTACAAGATAATAATTTATGGAATCATGTTTGGGTGACTGTCTATGAAACTTTAGTTAGTTTTACTCTCGCTTCTGGCATTGGTTTTCTTATTGCATCCATTCTTTGGTGGAATAAGACCATCGCCATGATTGTGGATCCTTATTTAACAGTACTAAATTCCCTTCCAAAAGTAGCATTAGGTCCACTTATTATTATTTGGGTTGGTGCCAATACAAACTCTATTATTTTTATGGCTCTTCTCATTTCTACTTTTATTACAATTATTAATATTTATCAAGGATTTATTTCTACTGATCATTATTTTGTTACCTTAATGCATACATTTAATGCCAAGAAATATCAAATTTTTGGTAAATTAATTGTGCCTAGTAATAAAAATAATCTCATAAATTGTCTAAAAGTAAATATTAGTATGAGTTTAATTGGTGTTATTATGGGAGAGTTATTAGTCTCAAAGGAGGGATTAGGATATTTAATTATGTATGGATCTCAAGTATTTAATATTAACTTGGTAATTACTTCTGTAGTGCTATTGGGTATCATATCTTATATAATGTACGAAATTATCGTATTGATAGAGAAAAAAGTTCTTAAACATTAAAGAGTACTGATCTGTGATTCAGTACTCTTTTTACAGCAATATCTTTGTATTCATTAATTTTTATAATTTATTATATTCTTCATCACTCACAGGTTCACACCATTCATTAGATGTATTTTCTCCAGGTACTTCAATCGCAATATGACTAAACCATGAATCTTTCTTTGCGCCATGCCAATGCTTTACATTTGCAGGTATTGTAATTACCATTCCTGGCTCTAGTGATATGGCATCTTTTCCCTCTTCTTGATACCAACCCTGTCCATCTACACAAATTAAGATTTGTCCTCCATCTTTTGTTGCATGATGGATGTGCCAATTATTTCTACATCCAGGTTCGAAAGTTACATTAGCTAAAAATATCGATCCTATCCCTGGCTTTGTCAGTGGGTTTAAATAACTTCTTCCTATAAAATACTTAGCATATTGATCATTGGGTTGACCTAGTCCAAATATACCACCATGCTTTTCTTGGGAAATATCATCTGCATAAACTTCTTGTGCTAATCGAAAGACAGCCCAAGCATTTGGCCATCCAGCATAAAATGCAGCATGAGTAATAATTTCTGCCATTTCTTCTTTAGTAATGCCATTATTTTTGGCGTTTATTAAATGTGATTTTAAGGAACTATCGATTAATCCTTTCCCCATAAATATACTAATCGTAATCAAAGAGCGATCTCTTAAGGATAACTTGTCTTCTCTTGACCAAACTTCACCAAATAATACATCATCATTTAACTCGGCAAACTTAGGAGCAAAAGCACCTAGCATATCTCTTCCAGCTGTCTGTTTACCATAATATAATCCCTTCTTTCTATTTATTAGAATCCATAAGATTCTTGTTTTTATTGACTTATTCTTTTCAAGATTATGTTTTTTTTTAATCTAGTTTTAAATAAATAGATAATTTATTTATGTGTTTTTATAATCTAGACTTAAAAGTTTTTGATACCCTCATATCAAAAAATAATATTTGATCTCAATCTTCTTCTTTATTAACAACCTTTTGATTAGCTAACTCTAAACTAGATTGAGGATTTAATGTTAAATCTGCTCTATGACCTAATAAATACGCATGATAACCACTAGCTGCTATCATTGCTGCATTATCAGTACAGTGTTGGATACTTGGACATGAAAAACTAATATTTTCTTTCTGACATAATTCCATTAGTCTCTCTCTTAGAACTTTATTAGCTGCTACTCCACCAGCAATAATTAAATGATTTACTTGATAATCTTTTAATGCTCTCATTGTCTTTTTGGTAATGATTTCTACCACAGTATTTTGAAAAGAAGCAGCTAAATCTTTTTTGCGAATTTCATTTCCACGTTGCTTTTCATTATGAACTAAATTGATCACAGCACTTTTTAAACCGCTAAAACTAAAATTATAACTATCATCATTTAGTGGTAACGGTAATGAATATGTATCTTTACCTTCATAAGCCCAACGATCAATGGTTGGTCCACCTGGATAAGGAACATTAACTATTCTCGCTACCTTATCATAACATTCTCCAACAGCATCATCTAAAGTGCCACCAATTTTTTCGAAATTATAATGATCTTTCATATAAATTAGTTCTGTATGCCCTCCACTAATTACCAAAGCAATTAAAGGAAACTCTAATGGCTTTTCGAGTTCATTAGCATAAATATGCCCCGACATATGATTTACTGGAATGAGGGGTATATTATTTGCATAAGCCAAAGTTTTAGCAGCTTCCACTCCAACTAATAAAGATCCAACTAATCCTGGTCCATATGTAACTGCAATACCATCTATTTGATTTATTTCCATATTTGCTTTTTCTAGACATTCTTCTATCACTATAGTGATATTCTTTACATGGTGACGACTTGCGATTTCTGGTACTACTCCTCCAAAATCTTTATGAATATCTATTTGAGATAACACTACAGTTGCAATCTCCTCATTTCCATTTTTTACAATAGAAGCACTAGTCTCATCACAACTTGTTTCAATTCCTAATATATATATATCTTTCATTTACACCAACTCTTTTTCCATTAAAACGGCATCCGTTCCTTGATAATATCCTTTTCTAATTGCAATTTGAGTAAAACCAAATTTCCGATATAGATGCAAAGCTTTTTGATTTGTACTGTTTACTTCTAAAGTAATACTATTAACTTTTTTTTGAGCACAGTCTTTTATCATATAATCTAATAATATACTAGCTATTCCTCTATTTTGAAAGTTTTCTTCCACATTAATATTAATTAATTCTGCTCTTTCATACATGATAAAATAATTGATAAAAGCTACAGGTTTGTTGTCAATTAAATACGTAAAATAATTTGTAAATTGATTATTTAAAATGTCTTTTTTTACATATTCTAGTGTAAATACATTTGTAAATAATTCTTCCAGTTTTTCTAAATAAATAGAATCTTGATTTAACTTTTGTATCATATTATTTCAGTATTTTGTTTTTCCTCAGCTTCTGTTTGCTTTAAATAAACTGGATTGACAGCATGAGGGTTAGTTCCTTCTCTTGATATCAATGTATTTACAATTTTTTCGATATTAGGATTATAAGATTCTACTTTTAGATCTGTAAACTCTTGATTACTAATATACTCAAAATCTTCTAACAAATGATTAGTAGCACTTTTTAGAGCCTCTAGAGAAATATACTGTGGTTTTAAAACAGGAATATTTTCTTGATTATAAATTGCTCCGTAAATATACCCTCTTCTAGCATCAATGATTGGAACTTTAAAAACCTTTTCATTTTTATTTGAAATAGCCATCGCCTCTAAACTCAAAAGTGTAATTACTTCTTTTTTTAAAGTATAAGCAAAAGTTTTAGCGATTGTTACTCCTACTCTAATTCCAGTAAAAGAACCTGGTCCATTTACTACCATAATCTTATCAATATCTGTTGGCTTTAACTTTGCTTGTTTTATCATGTCACTAATTTTTGATAATGCTTGCCTAGACAAATCTTTTCCAAATTCTTTTTTTATTTCTACTATTAGTTTTCCATCTACTACGATTCCAGTATATAGATAACTTGTTGTGGTATCTATATAAAGAACTTTCATAATACTGCCTCACATAAGTCCTCATATTGTTTTCCATATGGGGTAATTAAGATAATTCTTACATCTTCTGCTTCTTCTGAAAGTTTAATTTTAATTTCTAATCTTTCTTCAGGAAGATAATCTTTAATCATATCTGACCATTCTATAATCACAATACCATCTTTACGATAGTATTCTTCTATTCCTAAGTCTTCTACTTTTCCATCAAGACGATAGACATCCATATGATATAAGTCCATTTCTCCTGATGAATATTCTTTAATAATATTAAATGTTGGACTTGTTACAGTTTCTTCAACTCCTAAAGAAGATGCAAATCCTTTTGTAAATACGGTTTTCCCGCTTCCCAAATCTCCCTGCAAGCATATTACCATGTTAGGAAACTTTTCAGATTCAATATTTTGAGCTAGTTCTATGGTATCTTGCTCACTTCTACTTGTTATTTTATATGTCATTTCTATCACCTATTTCATTATAACAAAAAAAAAATAGATTATACAACCTATTTTTCTGCTTTACATTTATCTTATTCTTGAGGCTTAAAATATTTTGTTAATAATTCAATAACTTTTTCATCTGTTACTGGGGCAACCGCTTTCTGATCACCTATTTCTATTTCTTGCAATAATTTAAATTCGTTTAGTACTTCTTCTTCGTCCGGAGTAACTTTTACTACAAAAAAGTAATTTTTTCCTTGATAAATAGCTTGATTAAGAACCATATATTTTTCATCACTATCTAATGTTAAAATATGATTAATTATATTTTCCATTTTTGCCTCCATTTACATTGATTTTGTTGAATTATCTTGAGATATTTCTTGTCCTACTTTTGCATATCCTATAGGAGTGCCGTTGTTATCAAATCTTGCAACCACTTCTCCACCTTCTGCGATAACTTTTTCAGCCTCTTCACGAGTTAATGTTTGTGTTTTTCCTGTTTCTGATTCGTAAAAGGCAGCTGGAGTAGCATTAGACCAAGAGTTATTCAGTTGTTTCTCACTAGGTTGTTTAGCTTCTACATTATCTATAGCTCGATCTACTGAAGTGTAAACTTTCATATTTCCACCTAATATGTTAGCCAAGGCTTCATTTAATTCATCATTAAATTTTTCCTCATCTGATTTGGTTTCTATTTGTGTTTCTGTAGTTGTTGCTTCTATATTTTGATTTTCTATATCCTGAGTAGTATCATTAGCAACTGTTTCGTGCAGATTTTGCACAGAATCCTCTATTACAACAGCATTGATTGGCTCAATATTTTCCGCTTCAGGTGCAAGTGTTTTAGCAATTCCTGCAACACCTAGCATAGTAAGAGTTGCGATTGTTGTTGCCAATTGATGCTTTTTCATTATATTTAATACTTTAGAAGTTAATTTAACAAATGAAGAATTTTTTATTTTATTAAGCAGTTTAGAAGGTGCCTTTTTGATTTCTTTAATAATATGCGGTTTCTCCTGTCTAGGGGTTAAATCAAAGTCAATATCATCATCGTGAAAAATTGGCCCCTCTTTAGCAGCATTTTCTAAACGTTGATAGTAATCTTCTGCTAAAGGCTCTTTTGGAAGCATCGCATATGGGGAAGAACTTCCCGGTAGGTTAGGAGTTTCTACTACAGGAGAATTATCTAATCCTGCATTTGAGGTTTCGTTTTCTCTACTATTCTTTAGCTTCTGCTGAATATCATTTATTTGTTCATTTATTTTTGTTAGTTCTTGTTCTGTTTTCTCAATCGCAGCAGTTGTAAGAGATACCGTCTCCTCCTCTTCTTTTAGCAATTGTTGATATTGATCTTTTAATGAAGACAATTCAGGAGAAATAACATGCAACATTGCTGTAAGGACATTTTTCATGTTATCTTTTAATTTATTATTCTGGTTTTCTGGTGCTTCTAGTGCTTGCAATGCTAGAACAATATCTTTCGCGTTCTTACTTTCCATAGCTTTCCTATATAAAGAAACAAACGGACTAGACTCTACCATTGGATTTTGAGCAATAAGATTATTGACAGATTGAATTACACTACTCATTACTTCTTGCATATGTATTTTTTCTATATTATTTTTCATTGCACTTAAAGTGCTTTGTAGTGGTTTCTTATACATGTGGCTATCATCTAATTGCTCAGTTGCTTCCATTGCCTCTACAATATTATTTAAATCATAGGTTTCTACAGCCTTATTAAATAATGGCATTGCTGGATTATTTTTAACTGATTCATCTACAAAAAATCCATTAAATTTTTCTATTTTATCTATCCCTTCAGCAATTTCATTTGGATAATATACTTCTACTAAAGAACTTAAAGCCTTTAATAATGGTTCTTTATACGGTTGACCATTATCTAATTGCTTTGCCGCATCTATTGCCTGTACAATATCTTTTAGATTGTGAGATGTTGATGCTTTATTATACAACAATATAGCTGGATCTTTTTGTAGATCTGCATTTTGTATAACCGACTGTAATCTTGCAGCTGCTTTCTGTGATTTTTCAAAAATAGAATCATCTATAGTTTTACTTTCTAATGCTTCTATCTCTTTTTCCAAAAGTTGTTTACGTTCAGAAAAACTAATTGTTTTTTGTAACTTTTTGTCCACTACTTTTATTTTTCCTTCTTTTTCTAATTTGAACATGGTTAATCTTTTTTGCAAATTTTGTTGTTCCATTAATAATTGATTTAATTGTACATCTAGTTCTTTTGTACTATCATTTTCAAATGTACTTTGATTATTATTGTTTTTAGTATTTTGAAAATTGTATTTCTGATAAAGTTGCTCAACTGTATCACAGTCTTTAGTGGAATAAAGGATCCCATTCAGTTCACATAATACTTCTTGTTTTAAAGCTAGCTTTTTCTCTATCATATTTTTAAAAACCAAATCAATACTAGCATCAGAGGCTACTTCCATTTGAAAAACATTTGAGATTGACTTTTCGATTTCTGGCAATTCAGTTTTTTTATTCTTCTTTTCTAGATAATCTAACATATATTCATAGGCAAAGAATCCATATGTTTTTAAATCTCGTAGTTGATAAGATATTAATTTTCTGTAATAATCATCTAAATTATTGACATCAGTAACACTATCAGAATAACCGTTTTCTTCTAGTTTTCTTATTAAATATGAAACATAATCCATACTACTATTATCTAGGAGAAGAGTAACTTGAGGATTATTCACATAATTTTTTAATTCGTTTAACCATGAGTAAACATCTTTGGCATCAGTAAAATCAATGACTTTATTTATTTCCATTTTAGAGTTTATATGAATATCTTCTATATTTTCTTGAGTTAGCGGTTCATAGAAAGGATTGGACTCATCTATATTACCACGATTATTGAATGCTTCAATAATAGGGCTCATTTCAGAATTATTTAAAATATTCTTTCTTGCATTTTCTAATTCTTGAAATATTAATGTATGGTATACAATCATACCTTCCTCTAAAGAATTAAAAGATGTAGTAGTTAAAATTTGCCCATTATCAATACTTGCTTCTACTTCTTTATTATTCTGTTCTTTTAAGATTAACATCCTATTCAGTAATGCGATTATTTTTTCCTCTTCGTTTCTAGAAATTTTTATTACTTCTGAATCCATAATCTGTACCTCCTATTTTATAAATTGATTGTAACAAAAAAATTGTATAAATACAATATATAACATAAAAAAAGAATCCAAAAAAGGGATTCAAAAGAAAGCAAAAAAAAACCTTGGCAACGTCCTATTTTTGCTCAACACTATCGTCGGCGCTGAAGAGCTTAACTTCTGTGTTCGGGATGGGAACAGGTGTACCCTCTTCGCTATCGTTACCAAGGAAATATATTTTTAGAAAATAATTCTTTCAAAACTTAGATAATGTGCCTCAATCAAATCATTCATACTAAATGATTAAATCCTCGACTTATTAGTACTGGTCAACTCAACGTATCACTACGCTTCCATCTCCAGCCTATCAACGTGGTAGTCTTCCACGAGTCTTACTTTATTAAAAATGGGAAAACTCATCTTGAAGTTGGCTTCCCGCTTAGATGCTTTCAGCGGTTATCCTTTCCCTACATAGCTACTCAGCGCTGCAACTGGCGTTACAACTGATACACCAGAGGTAGGTCCGTCCCGGTCCTCTCGTACTAAGGACAGCTCTCCTCAATTTTCCTACGCCCACGACGGATAGGGACCGAACTGTCTCACGACGTTCTGAACCCAGCTCGCGTGCCACTTTAATGGGCGAACAGCCCAACCCTTGGAAGCGACTTCACCTCCAGGATGTGACGAGCCGACATCGAGGTGCCAATCAGCGCCGTCTATGTGAACTATTGGGCGCTATCAGCCT
>CALVSR010000026.1 GCA_944359075.1 uncultured Bacilli bacterium | reverse complement strand
AAACTAAAAACACGCATCAATTCTCAAACTAAAAACACGTTATTTTAAAAACGTGCTTTTACTATGAGAATTCAGATCTAGAAAAATATTCAATTTATTATATTGCCTTTTTTATATGAATTATGTTAAACTAAAGAGGTCTTATAAAAGATTTCTATTTGGTCTGTTGGTGAAGTGGCTTAACACACCACCCTCTCAAGGTGGCATTCACGGGTCCGAATCCCGTACAGATCACCATATTTTGATTTTATACTGGATAATTCCAGTTTTTTCTATATATAAATGGAGTGAAGTATATGTTAGATGATACTATTTATACGGTAATAACAGCTGATGGAGAAATTTTTTCTATCGCTAGAAACAATCAGTATTCTTCTCATTATCAATATTTACAGGATTTTTCTAAACAAAATAGTTATTTAAAAAAGCATTCTTTTGGATTAATCTTTGATAGAGATGATAATATTCCTCAGCTTTGGTTTATGCGCAATCTTGTGTTGGATTTCGCAATTGTATTTGAAAATCATAAGATTCTATCTTCAGAAACGATCTCTAGTATTCAGTTTTATTTGCCTATACAAATTTCTAAAAAGCAAGAAGAAATACTAGAAACCTATATGCCAGAAATCGACAGCAAAAAATCTGTTTTCTTAGAAACTTATCATGAAGAAGTGGATGACTTTTATCCTATTTATCAAAAACCGGAAGACTTTGAAAATGGAGGTATTTTGTTAAGAAAATATATAAAAGAACATTTAGTAATTAAAGAAAAGACTTTGTAATATTCTTTACAAATTTCGAATAAACATAAAAAAGAATACTGTTGATAGATAAATAAAAAAATGATGCTAATATTTATATATTTAGATGGGAAGTTTCATATAAACTTCTTTTTTCTTTCACTCAAATTTCACACTAAATCCATAGAATTATTATGGAAAGTGGGGAAGAAAATGTATATTTTAAAAAATGCTTTTGTTTCTATTACTAGAAATAAAGGTAGAAATATTTTAATGGGAATTATTATTTTAGTAATCGCTTGCAGTAGTTGTATCACTTTAGCCATTCGGAATTCAGCCAGTAAGTTAGTAGATTCTTATGCCAATAAGTATGATATTGAAGCAACTATTAGTATGAATAGGCAGAATATGATGGGAAATTTTAAACCTGGTGAAAGTACTCAGGAAGAAACAATTGAAAAATTTAACACAATTCAAACTTTAACCAAAGAAGAAATAGAAGAGTATGGAGATAGTGAATATGTTTCTAGCTATTATTACACAGCTAGTATTTCTCTTAACTCATTTACTTTAGAAAAAGCAACGGAAGAAATTAGTAGTGATTCTAATATGCCAGATAGAGGTGGTGTTAGAAATGAAAGAATGGAAAGTGGAGATTTTACATTGATTGGTTATAGCTCTTACCTCTCTATGAGTGATTTTATTACTGGTAATTATACTATTATAGAGGGTAGTGTTAGTGAAGATTTTACTAGCAATACTTGTATCATTAATAGTGAACTTGCTACTTTAAATAATATCAATATAGGAGATATGATTACATTCGTGAGTCCTAATGATGAAACGATTACTTATGAATTAGAAGTAGTAGGAATCTATTCTGATAATTCAGAAGAATCTATTACGGATATGCAATCTATGTATTCCAAAAGTGTGAATACTATGATTACGAATACTACAGTAATTGAGAATATAAAAGAACTCGATGATGATTTAATGATGAATGTGAATCCAACTTTTATATTAACTAGCAAAGATGTGATTGATAGTTTTACAGAGGAAGTTACAGAAAAAGGATTAAGTGAATATTATCAAGTATCTACTAACTTAGATACCATTACTAGTGAAACAGAATCTATTTCTAATGTATCTAACTTTGCTACTACATTCTTGATCTTAACTTTAATCATTGGTGGTGTGGTGTTATTTGTTTTAAATATAATTAATGTTAGAGAAAGAAAATATGAAATTGGAGTCTTAAGAACGATTGGAATGAAGAAGAGTTTAGTAATTTCTCAATTTGTGTTAGAACTTTTAATGGTATCTATTGTTTCCTTGCTATTGGGTGCAGGGTTAGGATCTATATTAAGTGTTCCAACTGCTAATAGTTTATTAGAAAAAGAAATCAATTCTAGTGAAGAGCAAATGAATAGTATTGGCGAAAATTTTGGTAAAGGAGATAGGGGAGAGCTGCCAAATGAAAGTGGTAAAGGATTTGATAAAATGAATATGAATGGAGTAGTAAAAATAGAGCAAGTATCTTCTATTCATGTAGCTGTAGATATTACAGTACTGCTTCAAATGCTTGGCATTGGTATTATTTTAACTTTAGTTAGTAGTTTGTCAGCTATGATTAGTATTGCGAGATTTTCACCAATTACGATTCTGAAAGAGAGGTCCTAATATGAGTGTCTTAGAATTAAAAAACTTATCTTATATATATAGCGATGGAACAGAATATGTTTTAAAAAATATTTCCTATTCCTTTGAAAAAGGAAAAACTTATGCTATTAAAGGTAGAAGTGGTAGTGGAAAAACCACCTTGCTTTCCTTAATATCTGGATTAGAACGATATCAAGAGGGTAGTATCATTTTCCATGATAAAGAATTAAATCAAATTGATTTAGATCATTATCGTAATACCAATATCGGGATTGTGTTTCAATCTTTTAATCTATTACCACATTTGACAGCTATTGAAAATGTTATTTTATCGATGGATATTAGCAAAGTAAAGGTTGAGAACAAAAGAAAAAAAGCAATAGAACTTCTAAAGAAAGTTGGTCTTGATGAAGAAAAGGGAAATCGTAGAATTTTAAAATTATCCGGTGGAGAACAACAACGCGTGGCAATCGCTAGGAGTTTATCTTATAATCCAGAAATTATTTTAGCGGATGAACCAACAGGAAATTTAGACAAAGAAACAGAAGATGAAATTATGGATATCTTAACAAATCTTGCACATAAAGAAAAGAAATGTGTTATGATTGTTACCCACTCTAATAATGTAGCAAAACAAGTAGATCAAGTATTTGAATTAAAGAAGACTAACTAGTTTTCTTTTTTTAACCCAAAATAGGTAATAAGTTAAAAAATAAAAATTGATCCTATTTCGAGAAGGTAATCTTAAAAATATTTGACTTTTAGTTATCCCTGAGATAAGATAAGAAGCATTAGGAGGGAGTTTATGTCAAGAGACAAGCTATTTAGTTTACTTAAAAAATTAAGGGAAAGAGGAATTCCAGAAGAAGATGTAATTTCAGAAGAAGATATTATTATGTTATTAGAAAGAGATGAAAAGATTCTAGAAAAATTGGATCTAAGATATTCTCATGAAATGTTGAAAGGAATAATCGAAACAATAAAAAAATACCCATCTACTCATGATGCTTTAGAAGTAATTGATATTTTACAAAAAAACATCAATAATATTAATCTTATTAATAATATTAATACTATCAATAAGATTAATAATTTTAACTACTTTTGTATGGTATTAACCAATGAAGAAGCTATCAAAGCAGGAATTGCTTTAGAAGGAGCTGAGATTTTAAATAATTTGGAAAAAGGTCATGAAATTAGGGGTGCTGCTACGATATTAACCAATGAAGCAGCTATTAAAGCTGGAATTGCCTTAGAAGGAGCTAAAATTTTAATTAATTCAAAAGGAATCTTCCATACTGGAGGATTAGTTAGTATATTAACCAATAAAGCAGCTATCGAAGCAGGAATTGCTGTAGAAGGAGCTAAAATTTTAATTAATTCAAAAGGATCCTACCATACTGAAAGATTAGTTAGTATATTAACCAATAAAGCAGCTATCGAAGCAGGAATTGCCATAGAAGGAGCTAAATTGCTTTCAAAAGAAGGTTACGATTCTGACTGCCAGGAAAGTGCTTTAGCTGTATTAACTAATAAAAAAACTATCGAAGAGAAAATCGCTTTAGAAGGAGCAGAAGTAATCTTAAGCATTTCAAATACTTCAACTGTGACTATCAGAAACAAATGTATAAATGCTACAGCTGTATTAACCAATGAAGAAGCTATTAAAGCGGGAATTGCTGTAGAAGGAGCTAAGATCATAAGAGATGCACGGTTAGAATCTCAAGAAAAATATGCAAGGCATGTATTAACCAATGAAACAGCTATCAAAGCAGGAATCGCCTTAGAAGGAGCTAAGATTATAGGAAAAACAGGTGGAATTCAAGCAAAATGTGCAAGCGATGTATTAACTAATGAAGAAGCTATCAAAGAAGGAATTGCTTTAGAAGGAGCTAAAATTATAGGAAAAACAGCGAACCTCGAACGGATGTTTGTAGTTATATTACCAGGTAAAGGGTTCTCCATAGGAAAAAGAGGGGAGCTTCAAGCAAAATATGCAAGAGATGTATTAACAGATGAAATGGCTATTAAAGGAAAAGTTGCTCTGGAAGGAGCTAGGATTATAAGTATAACAGAGGAAGATTTTACTCCAGCAGCCGCGGGATATGCTATATACCCAGTATTACCAATTGGAAGGGATGGTTATGTAGAAGTAGCACTTGATGAAGAAACTATGTCCAAGCTTAATTATGAAATCGACCCCTATGAGCGTAGACGTTTTAGTAATAGAGATGCGAAAATATTACCAGAAAGCATAGGATTGAAATTTACATGGATGAAACGTCTATTAACCGATGAAGCAGCTATCAAAGCAGGAGTTGCTTTAGAAGGAGCTAGAGTTATAAGCGGGGCAAAGGAAATTTTCAATGTTGGCAATGCAGGGTGTGTATTAACCAATGAAGAAGCTATCAAAGCAGGAATTGCCGTAGAAGGAGCTAAGATTATAAGTGAGTCAAGGGAAGCCTTTCAAGCATTGATTGCAAGAGATGTATTAACGAGTGAGGCAGCTATTAAAAAAAGAATTGCTTTAGAAGGAGCTAAAATTATAAATGAGTCAGATGAAAGGTTCAAGGCTGACTATGTAAGTGCTATATTAAGAGATGAAACTGCTGTAAATGCAGAAATATCGTTAAGTGCTGCTAAAGCTATAAATCATTCAAATAGAGAATTTGATGCGCAAATAATTTTAGCTGAATTTGGATTAGGATCCATATATGACAATAAAGAACCTAGCAAAATTTTTAAATTGATGAGCGAAATTCAAAAAGAAGATGAAACAGATATTGAACCATCTTCTTTGGTTAAAAGACTAGTAAAAGAAAATCCAAAACTTCCGAATGCTTAGTCTAAGTTCATGTTTGTTAAATTGGTATTTTATTTTTAATAGTTTAAGACATTTATGATATATAATCCTTTTGAAAAAATATAATGAATAATTAGAGTCTTAGAAAAGAATTCATTTTATATAGTGTAAGTAATCAAATAGTATGATTTACACATAAGAAAGAAATATGAGTGTTTGAAAGAATACAAAATAATAACTAATAAATATTTTAAAATAGAATATAATTATAAAATTGTATTCTGTTTTATTATGTCCTAATTGCTTTTTGGCCTTTTACTTGCTATAATCTATTTAAGAGATGATGATATGGATACTATAATAGACTTACAAATTTATACATTCTTAATGATATTTCCGAATGGTACTATTTTTAAAGGGGAGAAGTTACCTGAGCCTGGCAATCATTTTATTATTTTAGAAAATATGAAGAAAAATTATCCTGAGTTTGCTCGAATGACAGAATCTTATGATTTGAAAAATTCGAAAGAACAAGTAAAACTATGGAATTACCTAGCAAATGAAGGAGTTATAGTTTATCATGCATGGCAAACTTTCATAGAAGAATTCTCCAATGATGTTAACTTCTATCTTCCCAATAAAGTTGCCAAAGAGCAAAAACAAATAATGGATGCAATTTGGGAAAACTTAACTACCATTTCCAATGTAATCCCTTATGAATTTTGTGATAGCGGATATTTAGATATTTCGCCATATATGTTTCTTAATGGAGGGTTAGCATACCTTCAAAATTATATAGAAGAACATCTGGTAAAAACAATATAAACCGATATTAGAAAAGAGGTAATCTATGAAAATACTACTTTATGCAGAAGGCTTAAAAACGATTGGTAAGAGCGGATTAGGAAAAGCGATAGAGCATCAAATGAAAGCCTTAGAAGATGAGCAAATCGAATATACTTTAGATCCCAAAGATGATTATGATATTTTGCACATTAATACATGGTTTTTAAAATCTTATTTAATGGCGAGAAAAGCCAAACGAAAAGGGAAAAAAATTGTATACCATGCTCATTCTACTGAGGAAGATTATAAAAATGGATTTATTCTAGCCAAACAAACTTCTAAATTTGTGAAATGGTGGTTAATTAAGTGCTATTCTTTAGGAGATGTAATTATTACACCAACTCCTTATTCCAAAAAATTATTAGAAGGTTATAAAGGGTTAGAAAATAAAAAAATCTATGCTATTTCTAATGGAGTGGAATTAGATTTCTTTCATAAAGATAAAAAATATGGAGAAGAGTTTCGTAAAAAATATGGATATACCAAAGATGATAAAGTAATTGTCGGAATTGGTTTATATATTGAACGAAAAGGAATTGTGGATTTTGTAGAGCTTGCTAAAAGAATGCCAGAATACAAATTTATTTGGTTTGGATATAGTCCTCTTGTGGCAGCAACTAGTCCTGTTAGGAAAGCAGTTAATACAAAATTAGATAATCTGATATTTGCAGGTTATGTGGAAAGAGATATGATTCGTGCTGCCTTGAATGGGTGTAATTTATATTTATTCCCAACTTTTGAGGAAACAGAAGGAATTCCAATTATCGAAGCCATTTCTTGCGGTACAGATGCTATCATTCGCGATATTCCTATTTTTGAAGGATGGCTAGAAGATGGGAAAAATGTTTATAAAGCAAAAGATGTAGATGAATTCGAAACCAAAATAAAACACTTTTTAAATGGTACATTAAAAAGTGTTGCTAAAAACGCATATCCAATCGCTGAAGAAAGAGACCAAAAGAATATTGGAAAACAATTAAAACAAGTATACCAAGAAGTACTAAAAAAATAGTACTTTTTTTAATTGATAGTTTTATGACTTTCGTGATAAATATTTAGTAAAATTCCTATTATAATCATATAGGAAAGTAAGGAAGAACCACCATAGCTAATAAAGGGCAAGGTAATTCCAGTAATTGGAAGAATCCCTAGAGTCATTCCAATATTTTGAAATTGCTGATAAACTAGCATTCCTAAAATACCTGCTATTACGAATTTTTCTGTTACATTGGAGGTATTCTTTGCCATTTGGAGAATTTGAAAATCAAAGTAAAAAATCAAAAGAAGAAGAAGTAAACTACCCAATAATCCAAAATTAGATGCATAAACAGCAAAGATAAAATCAGTCCCAGATTCTGGAAAATAAATAGGTGTGTGATTATAACCATGTCCTAGTATGCCGCTAGATCCAATCGCAGTTAAAGAATTTTCAAGTTGCATACCTGTTCCATTTTTCCAATCTAATAATCTATCGATTCGATAGAACAAATCAGTTCCAAATATTTCTACAAATAATTCTTGTTTTAAAAAATAAATACCTAGAAATGCTCCTACTAGGATCATAATTAAAACTCCACCGATTAAAAACCAACGTTTTCTCAAAGGAGATGCCCATAAAATAGAAATTAAGATAATAGTATAAATAAAAACAGCACCCGTATCCGGTTCTAAGAAAGTAAGTATAGAGGGAATTAGCCAAATTCCTAATATTTTTCCTAAAAAAGAAAGTTCTTGTCTTAGCGTTGGTTGTTTTTTTAATGATTTGACCCAATTCCCTGTAATGATACTGGCCGTTAATATCATGGCAATTTTCATAAATTCACTAGGTTGAATAGAACCAACTCCAGGAATGATAAACCAACATTTACTACCATTAATAGGGTCTCCAATTACTAATAATAGTAATAAAAGCATAATATTAGTAATATAAATATACCATACATATTGGAAGATTTTTCGATTAGATAAAAAAAGTATTATGATAACGATAATCCATCCAATCCCATACCATGCTAATTGTTTTAAGGCTAAATTTCCTAAGTAGCTTGGTAAATAAGTCATGGCACTATAAATGGTCATTGCACTAATAATCATAAAAAGTGTAATACAAACAATCAATGGTTTATGAAATTGAAACTGTTTCAAATGTGTCATAATATCCCTCACTATTAGTATGGAAAAAAGTTTTAAAAATATTTATTTAGAATACAATAGAATGAAAGGAAAGTGTTATGAAAAAAGAATTACCGGAAATTTTTAAAAAAAATGTAGATGCTAGACATAGCAATAATAAAAAAATTTATTATGCTTCCGACTATGAGAAGAGTAAAATGAAAGCTACTAATGACAACAATACTATGAATGTGGATGATACTTTAACGATGGTAGAAGCAAAAATCAGAAAATTACTAAAGAGTAGTCGCTATATTTTTAACATCAATGTAGAAATCAAAACAGATCAGAAGGTTTATCATACACAGATTGCTGGAAAAGTAAAAAATAGCATAGTTACTGTAGATGGAGAAGTGATTCCAATCGCATCGATTAATGATATCATAATAAAAGATCGCTTGTAGCGATCTTTTATACATATTAACTACAAGCGATAAAAGTATCAGGTAAGCATCTTAAAGCACCAACACATTCTAAGTTGATAGTAAAGAATGAATCTGTTGGAACATAAGGTGCGGTTGTATTACTAGTATCAGGGTTTGGAGCAAGTACACGACATGTTGCACAGCATCCTTCTACATGTTCACATCTAAATACAGTACTAGTTCCTGTTTCACCATTCAAAGTAAAAGGAAATGACCATAGTTCTCCATCAGAACAACGGTAGAAAGTAACAGGTCTTGTATTAAAACATACTGTAGATGGAGTAGGCCCTAAAAATGGTCTGTCACACCCTTCTCCCAAACAATCAAATTTTTCACTTCTGTCTTGTAGTCTTACGATTACTTCTAGAATATTAGCTAAGCAACAGTTTTCATTGTTTGTGTTAGTGTTATCTTTATCTGGACACATGAAAATACCTCCTTTCATAAACGATTGATAATTACATCCGGCAGGCATTTGTTTTAGATACATGTTCATAAGCACTGATTCTATGATCCTAGAATAATATGTACTCCTTTATAATTATCTAATATAAGATATTCCAAAATTATTTTTTTGGTGTATTATTATTACCTAGTTTCATGAAACACTTTCTTTTTAAAAAGTTGTATAGTATAATGATAGTGGTGATAAAAATGAATTATTTACAATATGGGATTATTTTACTAGTATTTTTAGTAATCCTATTAGCCGTTTTAAAATCTACAAAAAAAGATGCTCACTTGGAGTTAAATAAGTTGGTGGAATACTTAGGAGGCAAGGATAACATCATTGCTACTGAGACTAGTCTATCTAGATTCAAGGTTACTTTAAAAGATGTAAGTATTGTAAACAAAGAAGCAATTCAGAAGTTAGGGGCAAAAGGAATTGTAGAGATAGATAATCAACTAAAAATTGTTTTAGGTTCCGAAAGTAAGCAGCTAAAGAAGTATATTGATAACTTGAAATAACAAAAATCGAGACGAATCTACAAAAATCGACATTTATCGACAAGATAAATACATATAATAGTATCAGAAAGAGGGCTATTGTATGTATTTTTTTCAATCAATTCTTTTCATCTTACTAGTAATTATGGCTAGTTTTATGGTATACCAATTCATTTCTTCTAATAAAAATATGAATAGAAAAACAGCAATTCTATTATATTTAGCATTTATTCAAGCTATGTTTATTATATTTGATAACAATCTTATGTTTATTATTTTTTTAGATTTTTCTTGTTTTTTAGGATATCTTCTCAAAAGAAGAAAAGAAGCATTTTTACTTTCTATAATCAACATTGTGTATTGTAGTATGATGCTTACCATTCCATGGTATTATTATTTGATTTATATTGGATATTTGGGAATGGACTGTATTCTTACCAATCATCGAAAAGATTCCATTCATTATTTTTTAACTAGTAAGGCATTTTTTACAAGTTTTATATATTTTATATATTTTGAGCATAGTGCCTTGGCCATTGGATATTTAGCTTTTATCTTCTTATATTTTTATAGTTTGTTAGAAATTACTTATCGTTTTCTAAGAGATTATGAGACTAGAAAGAATGAGGATACTCTTATCTCTCAAATTGCTCACGAAGTAAAAAATCCAATTGCGGTTTGTAAAGGGTATTTGGATATGTTAGATACTAATAAGAAAGACAAAATAAATAAGTATATTCCGATTATTAGAAGTGAAATGGGAAGAGCATTGACGATCATGGATGATTTTCTAAATTTAAAACGTTTAAGTGTGCGAAAAGATATTATGGATTTAATGCTACTGTTAGAAGATGTAGGAGCTACGATGGATTCTATTTTAAGCAATAAAAATGTGGTTTTAAATCTACCGAAAATAGAAGAGGAAGTTTTAATAGATGGTGACTATGATAGGTTAAAACAAGTCTTTGTGAATTTAATTAAAAATGCTTATGAAGCCAATGCCAAAGAAATCATATTAAATGTTTTTCTCAAGAAAGACACTGTAGAAATTACGGTCAAAGATAATGGAGATGGAATGAGCGAAAAAGAATTAAAGAAAATAGGGCAGTTGTTTTATACTACCAAAGCAAAGGGAAGTGGGATTGGTATCAATATGTCAAAAGAAATTATAAAACTTCACCAAGGAATGATTCGTTATGATTCTGTTTTGGGTAAGGGAACAACAGCTAAAGTCATTATCCCTAATTATTTGGCATTTTAAAAAGAAGCAATGTTGCTTCTTTTATATTGGTCGATATTGATCGATATTTTTATATGGATTTTTTGGGTCTATTTTATCGATAAATAAAATTCCATTTAAGTGATCAATCTCATGTTGAAAAGCAATCGCCAGTTCTTCACGAGCCCTTACACGAATTTTATTACCATCCATATCATATCCCTCGACAGTAACACGAGCATATCTTGGGACAATTCCTTCACATTCACGATTGATACTTAAACAGCCCTCTCCATCTTCTACATAAATCATTTCAGTAGAATTCGATACAATTTTAGGATTAATCATAATGTAAGAATCAAAGCCTTCTTCTACCTCTTGCACAATAACAATATAACGTTTTGCTACCCCAATTTGAATAGCTGCCATTCCCATTCCAGGTCTTAGTTGATATTTTTCAGCTCTTTCTTCAATTTGGCTATTTACCAAATACTCCTCCATTAATTCAATATTCTTTTTATCCTCTTTGCTTAATGGAAAAGTGACTTCTTTACTAACCAAACGTAAACGTTTATCTTTTTCATCTAATATATCTTTTGTTTTTAACATAATATCACCACTTCTTCTGTTCAGTATTTTATCATTTTTTAGTCATTTTGTGAAGAAAAATATGAAGTAGAAAAAAGATAGATAGTGGACCTATCTATCCTTTAAATCAAATTAGCGAGTAAATCTAGAACCAATCACAATTACTAATAAAATAAATAGAACTAATACAATTGCATAATTGGAATTATTACCGCATCCACATCCACTATATGGATAGTAAGGAGTAAATGCAGGAGTAGAATATCCACCACATCCGCAGCTAGATCCAAAAGATCCTCCGTAATTATACATAACTTTCCCTCCTTTTCGTTATCTAATATAAAGTATTCCAAAAGTCCAAATAATGTTATTACAAATGTCTTGTATCATGATTTTTCTATTAAAAAAAATGAATTTATGTTATAATGAAAATAGAAAAAATAATAGGAGGTAGTCATGAGAAAGATTTTAAAGAATATCGATAAACCTTTATTGATTATTTCCTGTATTCTATTTATCTTTGGGTTAATTATGATATTTTCAGCTTCTAATGTAACGGCTTTTATGAAATATGATGCTAGTCCTTATCGTTATTTTTTCAAGCAAAGTTTATTTTTAATGGTAAGCTTTATAGCTAGTATTTTTTTGATTCGTTTTCATAGTAAGAGTTATCATATTATTGCCAATTTCGCTGTTTATGTAGTTGGAGCTACTCTGGCTTTATTGCTGATATATGGGTCTGTTAGAAATAGGGCTATTAGTTGGATTGATTTAGGTTTCTTTTCAATTCAGCCTAGTGAGTTTGCTAAAATTATTATGATTGTATGGTTATCTTGTTATTATGATAAACATAAGGATCGACTCAATCAATATGTTACAGTGTTATATCCTATTTTAATTGCTGCTGTAATTGCAGGACTTATTTTTGCTCAACCAGATCTTGGAACTACTATTATTTATACTTTTATTGTAGCTGTTATTTTTTTTATAGCACCTATTTCTAAAGAAATTAGAAATAAAGTACTAATGATTATTATAGGTGGAATTTTAGTGGCAGCTTTGGTTTTAGTTGGAGGAGGAAGTAGTCTTTTAACAGAAGGACAAAAAGAGAGATTTGATTTTTCGAATCCTTGTAGTACAGAAAAATTCTATGGTACAGGAAATCAGGTTTGTAATGGCTATATTGCGATTAATAATGGTAGCTTTTTAGGGGTAGGATTAGGAAATAGTACGCAAAAGTATTTATATTTACCAGAGGCTCATACAGATTTTATCTTTGCAATCATTATGGAAGAGCTAGGCTATTTAGGTGCGATTATTATTTTTGTATTATATTATTTGCTGATTGGAAGAATTATTAAAATCGGTAGAGATAGTTATAATACTAGGGGATTTTTGATTTGTATGGGTGTTGCTGTTTATATTATTCTGCATATTTTTGTCAACTTAGGTGGAATTTTTGGTGTAATCCCTATGACAGGAGTGCCTTTACCTTTTATGAGTTATGGAGGTAGTTTTGCCATGTGTTTGGTTTTTGCCCTTACTTTTGTACAACGAATCAATGTGGAAAATCAGCTTTATAAAGAAACAAAATTAAAAAAATTAAGAAAAAAGTAAGTACTTTGTCAAATTGTTTAAATAATCTCTTTAGGAGGTTATTTTTTATGGATAAATTAGAAAATGTAAAATGGTTCATTGTAGAACATAAATATGTAACGATAGTATTGATAGTAATAGTGATCATACTATTAGGAATAGGGGGTTACTTCTTATATCAAGTTACGGAAGATTCAAAATCACATTCCCAGCAGAGCTTATCATTAGCAGATGTAACATCTAATAAAGTAGAAACTGATAATGTGGAGAAAGAGGAGTCCTGTGAATTGATGGTGGATATTAAAGGGGAGATTTATCATCCTGGACTATATAAGTTAGCATGTGATAGTCGAATTTTAGATGTGATTAACTTAGCTGGTGGTAGCACAGAAAATGCGGATACTTCGGTTTTAAATCTCAGCAAAAAAATAGAGGATGAAATGGTAATTATTGTATATTCTAAAGATCAAGTAGCAAACTTTATAACGACCAAAGAGAAAGAAAAAGAGGTAGAAATAGCTTGTCTAAATCAATCTAATATGACCAATGGTGCTTGTTTTACAGAAGAGGATTTAGCAGATGCTAATAATCAAAGTAATACAAGTGAAATAGGAGATACACCTGTTAATAATTCTATTTCTTTAAATACTGCTACTAAAGAAGAATTAATGCAATTACCAGGAATTGGTGAAAGTAAAGCAGAATTGATTATTCGCTATCGAGAAGAAAATGGAAGTTTTCAAAATATTGAGGAAATCAAAAATATAAAGGGTATTGGAGATAGTATTTTTGAAAAAATTAAAGCCAATATTACACTCTAAATATTTTTATATTGGATTACTATTTCTCACAATCTTGTATAGTATATTTTATTTATCTTTACCACGTTTTAGTAAACTGAACCATGAGGATAATCATTATTTTGGTACTATCTTAGAAATGAAAATAGAGGGAGACGTATTAACTCTGGAATTAGGAGGAAAAGAAAATATTTTAGGAAATTATTTTTTTCAAAGTGAAGAAGAAAAAAATAATTTTTTAGAAAATTACCAATTAGGAGATCAAATCCATCTAAAAGGAACTCTTTCCTTACCTAAAAATAATACCGTTCCCAATCTTTTTAATTACAAAGAGTATCTAAAAAGAAAAGGTATTTATTATATAATGCAAATAGACACAATCGAAAAAGTTGAGGACAATCAAAATTTATTTTATCAAATAAAAAATTCTATATTAAAACATATAGATAGTTACCAAGGTAAAGCTTATTTAAAAGCTTTTATTTTAGGAGATACTAGTCTTTTATCTAATCAGGCTGTAGTATCATACCAAAATAATGGTATTAGTCATTTACTAGCTATTTCAGGAGCACAAGTTTCTCTTTTTAGTGGGATTCTCTTATTTATTCTAAAAAAATTACACTTGAATGAGAAAAAAAGTTTCCTGTTAACGATACTATTTTTAAGTTTTTATATGTTTCTATCAGGAAATACCCCATCTATTAGCAGAGCAGTGGTATTATTTGGTTTACTTAGTATCAACAAGCTTTTAAAATGGCAAATCAAAACTTTATATCTGTTTATTATGACATTTTGTATATTGGTACTTACTAATCCTTATTCTTTATTTGAAGTTGGCTTTCAATATTCTTTTATGATTAGTTTTTATCTAATTTTAATGCAAAAGAAATTAAAAAATACTCAATCTTATGTCAAAGGGTTACTTCAAATATCGATGATTAGTTTTTTAGTGAGTTTTCCTATTTCCATTTACTATTTTTATCAAATAAATTTATTTAGTATTGGATTGAATTTAATATTTGTACCCTTAGTATCGTTTATAGTCTTTCCTTTATCTTTATTAGCATTTCTGCTTCCTTTTTTAGATTCTGTATTCTTTTGGCTTACGCAACTGATGGAAGAACTTTCTTTCTTTTTTTCTAATTCAATCGTTTGGAATACAATATGGAAAAAGCCTCATATAGGTTGGATTATTTTATATTATGGTTGTTTAACCCTATGGCTATGTTATCGAAAAAAGATTGGCTTGTTAGGAATAGGAATTTTATTATGTTATCAATATTTTTACTTAAGTTTGTTTCCTCAGAATTTTTTTCTAATGATTGATGTTGGTCAAGGAGATAGTTTGTTGATTCATTCTCACAATCAAACCATGCTAATAGATACAGGTGGTAAAATCAGCTATTCAAAGGAACCGTGGCAAGAAAGACAGACCAAATCCTTATCAGATACTACTTTATTGCCATTACTAAAATCTTTAGGAATTCGAAAACTAGATTATCTAGTTCTTAGCCATGGAGACTATGATCATATGGGAGAAAGTATTAATTTAGTCAATCATTTTAAAGTGGAAAGTGTCATATTGAATCATGATTCTTTGAATCTATTAGAACAAGAACTTGTAGAAGTATTAAATAAAAAACGGATTCCATATTATAAGAATGTAAAAGAATTGATTCTAAATAATAATAAGTTATCTTTTTTGAATCATAAATTATATGATAATGAAAATGATAATTCGAATGTAATTTATTTTGAGTTTAATGGCATTAAGATATTATTAACAGGAGATGCAGGAACGGAAGTAGAGGAAGATATAATTAAAAAATATCATTTAAATAATATAGATATTTTAAAAGTAGGGCATCATGGTAGCAAAACAAGCACATCCAATAAGTTGATAGATGAGATTCATCCTAGATACTCGATAATATCGGTTGGTAAAAATAATAGATATCATCATCCTAATAAAGAAGTGTTAGATATTCTAGAAAATTCTATTATTTATAGAACAGATATAGATGGGAGTATTATGTTTAAGATAAAAAATAATCAATTAGAAATAGAGACATGTACACCATAGAAAGGAGAATATAAATGTATGAAATAAAAGAATATACAGAGAAATTGTTTGAAGACATAAAACACATAGATGAAAATGGAAATGAATATTGGAGTGCCAGAGAACTTCAAAAAGTATTAAGGTATGATAAATGGGAAAATTTTTATAAAGTAATAAATTATGCTATGATAGCATGTGAGAATAGTGATATTGACACAAATGAACAATTTCTTGAGGTCGGGAAAATGTCAATAAATGTAAATGGTGGTAAAAGAAGAATAATAGATTATCATTTGTCTAGATATGCATGCTACTTAATAGCTCAAAATGGTGATCCAAGAAAAGAAGTAATAGCACTTGCTCAAACTTATTTTGCAATTCAGACATGAAAACAGGAATTAAGTGAAAAAGAGTATTATGAACTTACTGAAGATGAAAAAAGATTATATCAGAGAGATTTAACTAGAAAAGGAAACTATTCTTTAAACATTGCAGCTAGAAATGCAGGAGTTAAGAACTTTGATAAGTTTCATAATTCAGGGTATAAAGAATTATATAATGGAGAAACAGCAAATGATATTTCAAAAAGAAAGGGTCTTAGATACCGCGAAGATATTTTAGATAATATGGGTAGTACGGAATTAGCTGCCAATCTATTTAGGATAACGCAAACTGAAGAAAAACTTGTTCATGATGATATTAAAGGCGAAAATAATGCGAATACAACACATTATAATATTGGTAAAAATATTAGAGAGGTTATAGCCAAAAATGGTGGTACTATGCCAGAAAATCTTTCAACACCTAATAAAAGCCTAAAGGAATTAGAAAAAGAAAGAAAAAATAATAATAAACAACTTCAGAATCAGAATATTGATTAATATGATAAAATAGATGTGGAGTTGATAATATGAATTACAATAATGCTAGAAATTACTTTGAAAAATTTTTACATGAGAATTTTGATATTAATGATAAAAAGATAAGTCATAAAATAAATCATACGTATTATGTTGTTGAAAATGCAAAATACTTATGTGAATACTTGAAATTAGATAAAACAAACACAGAATTAGCATTAATAATTGCATTACTTCATGATATTGGCAGATTTGATCAAGCAAAAGAAATGAAAACATTTAGATAAGATATTACAAATTTTGATCATGCTACATTAGGAGTAAAACTTTTATTTGAAAAAGGAGAAATTAAAAATTATGTAGATAACAAATTATATTATCCGATAATTGAAAAAGCTATAGGAAATCATAGTAAATATATTTTAGATGAAACAGGTATGACTAATGCTGAAATTCTTCATTGTAAAATAATTAGAGATGCTGACAAGATTGACTCATTTAGAGCTAAGACTGTTGATGACATATATACTATGGCTAATATTACCAAAGAAGACATAGAAAATTCTAAAGTAACTGAATTAGTTTATAATACATTTAAAGAACATAAAACCATTTTGAGTAAAGATAGACAAACAGGATTGGATATTTGGGTTTCATATATAGCATTTATATATGGGTTAGAATTTAAAGGAAGTTATGAACTTATAAATAAAAAGGATTACTTAAATAAACTATTTAATAGATTTAAATATAAATCTGATAATTCAACAATGGAAGAATTAAAAAAAATGTGCATTTGAATATTTAGATAACAAATTGATGTAGTAACTACTCAATACCAGTTAGTAAAAATAATAGATATCATTACCTCAATAAAGAAGTATTAGATATTCTAGAAAATTCTATTATTTATAGAACAGATATAGATGAGAGTATTATGTTTAAGAAAAAAATAATCAATTAAATATAAAAATATATGTGCCATAAAAGGGGTATAGATGAATAATTTAATACATAATATAGAAAGCAAAAACATAGTATTTAAAGGAGAATGATTGGATAAGCAAGAAGAGGAACACTCTAAATCGTAAATAATATGACTATCTTTTTATTAATATACTTAAAAGAATTTGAATAAAGTTGAATTAAAATGTAACTTTTTTTATAAATTCTCCATAATATATATTAGAACGCTATTAGGAGCGTTTTGATATAGATTAGGGGGATTCTGGATCCCTCTTTTTGCTACTTGCATAATTCTTATAATTATGTTATTATGAACTAGTAACAAAATGAGTTTACAAATTACTGAGGTGTAGTTAAGAATGAAAAAATATTATGAAGATAAAGAATATCTTAGTAAAGTTTGTGATATATTAGAAAATGAAGAGTTCAAAAAAATGGAGAATATTGTTCATCATGAAGGGAATCGTTTAGATCACTCTATTCGTGTTTCTTATCATTCTTATAAATGGGCTAAATTTTTCAAATTGGATGCAACAAAGGTAGCTAGAGCAGCGTTGCTTCACGATTTTTTTCTAGAGGATAATCAAAGCTTTACAAAAAAGGAAAAAATCATCACAATGATAAAGCATCCAGAATATGCATTAGAGAATTCAAAAAAATATTTTGATTTGTCTCCAATGGAAGAGGACATTATTCTGTCTCATATGTTTCCTATTGGATCTCATATTCCTAAATATTTTGAAAGTTGGATGGTAGATTTTATTGATGATGTCGCTTCTGTTTATGAAAAAAGTACCATTGTGCGTAGACAATTATCTACTGCTACTTGCTTTTTAATCATGGTTTTGGTAAACAATCTAAGATAATTAGATTGTTTTTTTTTATAAAGTTCGCTATAATAAGAATGAAATTGTTCTCGTAGCTCAGTAGGACAGAGCGATCGCCTCCTAAGAGTGTGACTGAGTTTTTAAGGATATATTTATAAAAATTATTTTAGAATTTTTCCTTGATTTATCAAGGAAAAGGTTCTGTCCTGGTAGTTAAATGGATATAACAAGACTCTCCTAAAGTCTAATTACGGGTTCGATTCCCGTCTGGGACACCAGATTTGCTATTAATATCTTGAAATCATAAGGGTTTCAAGATATTTTTTATGTGTTATAAAGTGATATAACATGATACAACCTAATATATGGTTCGGCACTTTTCATGGCACCTCAATAAGATAATCAAACTATCGATAAAATAAAGGTATAAACACAATCTTGAAAGTAGCTGCACTATGAAAAATGTGTCAGAAAGGAAAAAATGGAAGAAGATTTAAAAAAATTGAAAGGTTTGAACTTCTATTTTACTGATGACATGAAACAAACTCTTTTTGATATGATGGCAATACAAAAAATGTTAGAAACAGAATCTCTAGATAAAAAAGAGAGAAAACAACTTGAAAGAGAAAAAGAAAGATTATTAAAACACTTTAGAAGTGAACTTCATGCAAATAATCCGGTAGAAGTATCAATAGTAAGAGCATTCCTAAATATGAAAGATAATAAGAGATAAGTCAAAACTTATCTCTAATTTTTTTATGTGATGATATAATATGATTGTGGTGATTAAATGGAAAAATATAAAGAAAAAAGATATACAGATTGTTGTCAAAAAGTGAAAGAAAATTTAGATAAAGTTTTTAATCTATATTTGGATTTAATTAATAAAAAAATATCATGGGAATTATTTATAGAATATCAAAATACATTGATGGATACATTGTATTTAGAAAAAAAAGAGGAATTACTTCTAAAAAAAGTATTAAAAAATGTAAGAAATGGTGTAGATAAATCCATTGATGAAGTAAAACTTACTCATTGTATTGATAAATTACAATATTATGAAAGAAATATATTAATATTTGGTGATTTTCTATGTTGGACTTTTTATAAAAATGATTTTGCTCTTATTGATGAACATATAAAAAAAGAAAAAGTTGGACTTAATTCCGTAGGAAGTGGTATTGTTGCAGAGATTGATTTGTTAAAAAAAATAAATGTTCCAGAAAATCCTCAATTTTATATTTATAATTCCATTTCATCTTTTTTGCGAATCGGAGATGTGAGTATATTTGATAAAACGAAATTTAAAATTGTAGGTTTAGGAGAGATAAAGTCATCTGTTCCAAAAAATAATTCAATGATTGTAACAATGGACATGATTGTAAAAAATAGTAATATTTACTATCCAAAAGAGATGAACGCAACAACAGACAATGATAAATCATTTCTAACAGAAGATATGATTAGTCATTTAGAAAAACAAGTTGAAGAAATGAAAAAGTCATTTAATCCTAAAAATGCAAATATCAAAATTGATAAGGAAGTACCATGTTTTCACTTCAATGATTTAGAAAAGTTAATTAATGATTGTGACAAAAATGGTGTTGCATATGTTAGAGTTAGCAAAGATATCTCATATATTGCAATAAATAATGATTATGAAGGACATGTTGATTTTAGTAAATATATTCCAAAAAATGAAATAGAAAATATGTTTAGCAAAAATCCTATTAAAGGTCAAAACAGAATTATCTTTTCTGAATTAAATTTTTTATCATATGGAAATAATATACCATACCTATATTATCCTCTCTCATCAGACTGCATGAAAAAAGGATTGAATCAGACAATTTGTATCGCATATACATATAATAAAATAATTGAAGAATTCACAAAAATAGGATTTCAATATGTTACAAAAAAGAAAATACCATATCTTGAAAAAAATGATGGAAAATCTATAATTTCCATAAGATTAAGTGCAATTGATGATTTCTATATAAATATGTTGCTTGATGAAACAAGCGGATTGATTTTATTGAAAACAATGGTAGAAAAATCTAAAAAAGAATCAAGCATTCCTAGAAGAGAAATATTTGTAAATGTGAGAAATATTTTATTTAAAAACTAAATATTAATAGGACATTATATTGCTCTGTTTTTTTTAATGTTAGTAATAATAAAATTATATTCTAGTATAGAGTTTTATTATAAACATATTTTTTAAATATATATAATAGTATTCTTAATAAATAGAAAATAAAATAATAAAATAGTTATAATAAGAATTGTTCATTTTCTATGTTATAATCTATATAGAGGTGTTAATATGATTGAATATAATAAACTTGTAAGAGATAATATTCCAGAAATAATAGAAGCTTCGGGAAAGAAATGTGATATAGAAATTCTAGATGATGAACAATAC
>CALVSR010000025.1 GCA_944359075.1 uncultured Bacilli bacterium | reverse complement strand
GATGATACCAATGACGATATAAACCAAGCTGTAAAATATTTAAAACTAACGAATGGATTGGAAGCAAATAATGAACAATCACAAAACAAAGAGATAAACTCAGCACTAAAATATTTAAAATTAGCGAATGGATTGGAGGTAAAATAATGAATGACTACAAAACAACCATAGGAATTGAAGTACACTGTGAGTTGAAAACGAATTCTAAAATGTTCTCTGATTCCATTAATAACTATGGGGGAGTAGCAAATGTGAATATCAATGAAGTGGATTTTGCCTTACCAGGAACACTTCCATGTATGAATGAATATGGGATTGAACTAGGATTAAAAGCTGCTTTGGCTTTAAACTGTGAAATCAATAAAAAAGTGGTATTCGATAGAAAAAATTATTTTTATCCTGACCTTCCGAAAGGATATCAAATTACCCAAGCAAGAAATCCTATTGGTGTGAATGGATATGTTGAAATTGAAGTGGATGGAGTTAAGAAAAAAATCGGAATTCATGATATTCATATTGAAGAAGATACTTGTAAAAGTACACATGCTGAGACCAAATCCTATCTAGATTTTAATCGTAATGGCGTACCACTAATTGAAATTGTATCGGAACCAGATATGTCTAATGGAAAAGAAGCAATGGCCTATTTAGAAAAATTAAGAGAGTTACTTCTTTATACGAATGTATCAGACTGTAAGATGGAAGAAGGAAGTATGCGTTGCGATGTCAATGTATCGGTATCTAAAACAGATAAGTTAGGTACTCGTACAGAAACGAAAAATATTGGTTCTGTTAGCAGTGTGGGACGTGCTATCCTTGCGGAAGCTAAAAGACAGATAGAAGAACTAGAAGCAGGTAGAGAGATTCTAGAAGAAACCCGTCGTTTTGATGAAAAAAAAGATTGTACGATTCTAATGCGTGTCAAAGAAACTGGAAATGACTATCGTTATTTTCCAGAACCAGATCTTCCTCCTTATATTTTAGAAGATTCCTTTATTAATCGAGTAAAAGAAAATATGGAAGTATTACCAGATGTTAGAAGAAAAACTTATTTAGATGCGGGCATTCATCCAGTTAACATTGAAAAAATTATCGCAAATAAAGAACTTAGTGATTATCTATTAGGATTAAACTGCAATTTAGTAATTGCTAGTAATTTGTTGTTAGGTGAAATCTCTGCCTATTTAAATAAAACAGGCAAAAAATTAGAAGAAACAAAATTATCGAAAGAAAAATTCACCTTACTTGTGAATAAACTAGATAGTAAAGAAATCAACAATCAAATCTTTAAGGAGATTGTAGATACTTTGATGGAAACAGAGGAAGATATCAACAAACTTGTGGAAAACCAAAAAGCAAATGCTCTAAGTGAAACAGATTTAACTAACATTGTGGAAAAATTAATTTTAGAAAATCCGGAAAGTGTAGAAGATTATAAACAAGGAAAAGATAGAGCCATCAAATACTTAATGGGACAAATTATGAAAGAAACAAGAGGAAAAGCAGATCCTGCTTTAGCCAATCAATTACTGCTACAGAAATTAAGTGAACAATCGTTTGATTGACTTATTTAGAAACTATTGTATAATGTAAACTAAGAAGGAGCTTGAAAAAATGAAATGGATAAAAAAGAATAAGTTTACTGTTATTGCGATTATTATTTTCGTTGTACTTGCGATTATTGGCTTCCAAATAAAAGAGGTTTTTTTCCCAAATCAGAGAACTGCCATTTATGGGGATCGTTTAGAAGGCAAGGTAGCAGTAGAACAATCTACTTATGATACATTAAAACAAAATCTGAGTGAGAAAGAAAAAGTAAAATCAGTAACAGTGCGCGAAAATGGAAGACGCATCGATATTACAATTACAGTAGAAGATGATATGAGCAAAGAGAGTGCTAAAAACTTAATAGCTGACATGATGGAACCTTTTACAGAAAGCCAGATTGGTTACTATGATTTTCAAGTATTTATCAAAAAAGATTCTACTAGTGAGAATGACTTTCCAATTATTGGATATAAACATCATAATAGTTCCGATTTTTCTTGGACCAAAGATAGAGAGAAAACAGAAGAGGAAGGATAATAATGAAAAAGAAAGTAATTATTATAGTTCCTATTGTTATTGCTTTAGCAGTATTTATAGGAGTATATATATATTTTAATCACGAAGATGCCAAGACCAGTTTAACCGTGACAGAAAAAAAATGGATTGCTAATAACTCAGATCAAAAATATGATTTTGAGATAGTAAATAATATACCTATCTATTCCATGGATGGTACTGGAGTAATCTTTGATTTTATTAATAACTTTGAAGTGGATACGGATTTGGAATTTAATAAAATCTCTTACTTAAAAGAAAACCAGCCTACTACAACCGGTTTAAGAATTCGTATCTTAAATAATGAAGTATCTTTAACAGAAAATGACTTACTAATTGCAGAAGATGGTTATGTATTAATTAGTAAAGAACAAAATAGATATGATCAAATATCCGATATTGGTACTCATACAGTAGGAGCTTTTACTTCGGATATCGGAGAAGTTAGTTATTTTTTAAAAACAGCTACCAATCTAACTTACAAATCATATGAGAATATAGAAACCATGCTAACAGACTTAGAAGCAGGAACCATTTCTATGATTGTGATTCCACATATTATGTATTTAGAAGAGACTCTAAGTAATGATAATTACTATATTAATTATTATTTTACAGAGATGTCTAAAAAAATTGTATTAACACTAAGTGATGATAATCAAGAATTAAATAACATTGTTAAAAAATATTATGAAAAATGGAGAAAAGATTATTTTGTATCTGTTTATAATGAAGAGTATTTAGAATACTATATCGCAGCTAAAAATATAAATGCTAAAGTAAAAGCAGATATGCTATCTAAAAATTATGTATATGGTTACATAGAAAATGCACCATATGAAACCAATGTAGATGATGTTCCATCTGGAATCGCTTCTGAATATATTGCTAGATTAAAGCGCTTAACAGGAATAGATATTACTTATCAAAAATATGAATCTATAGCAGAGCTACAACAAGCAATTAATAATAAAGAAGTAGATATCTATTTTAACTATTTTGATGTAACCAATCCAGAATATAGTATGACTACGTCTCCTTTTATCGAAGAATATGTTGTTTTACGTAATAACAAAAATAAAGAGAATGTTACTACTTTTGAGGAATTAAAAGGAAAAACCATTAACATGCTAGCTAGTAGTACTTTGGCAAAGTACTTTAAGGCAAATTCTAAAGCCAATGTAGTAGAAATATCTAATTTAGATGATCTCACGAAGGATAATAATTTAATTGTAGTAGATAAAGAAGTTTACTTATATTATCGTAATACTAAATTTAGTAAGTATGAACCTATTTATCATAATTCTATGAGCAATGATTATAATTTTGGAGTACTAAGTACGAATAGTGACCTATATCAATTGTGGAATTATATTATGACAACCAATTCATATTATAATTATCGCATTAGTGGTTTAAATTCTTTAAGTTTATCTTTGGTAGACAGGGCCACATTTGAAGAGCTTTATTTAATTGTGTTAGGAATAGTTCTATTGCCATTATTGATTTTATTAGCACTATATTTGATCTTAAAAAATAGAAAAAGACAAACAAAAGTAAGAAAAGAAGATAGACGTAAGTACACAGATATTTTGACCTCATTAAAGAATAGAAATTATTTAAATTTAAATATTCCTATCTGGGAAGAAAGTAAAATTTATCCACAAACGATCATTATTATCGACTTAAACAACACTAAGTATGTAAATGATAATTATGGTCATGAAGCAGGAGATAACTTGATCATATCGGCAGCTTCTACTTTAGTAAACACACAACTGGAAAATAGTGAAATTGTTCGTACAGATGGAAATGAGTTTTTAGTTTATCTAGTAGGATATACAGAAAAACAAATTGAAACTTATTGTAAGAAATTAAACAAAGAGTTGAAAGAGTTACCATATGGATTTGGAGCTGCAATTGGGTATAGTATGATTATGGATGATATTAAAACAATTGATGATGCTATTAATGAAGCAACTTTAGAAATGAAAACGGTCAAAGAAGGATTGAAATAAAAGTGGGTGATATTTATGACTACTTGGAAGGACAAATTAAACCGATTCACAAAAAAAGTATTTCAAATGATAAAAAAGCCAGAAATGCGTATTTTACCTGGACAACTGGCTTTTTTCTTATTGCTTTCTATTATTCCTCTGTTTGCGATTATTGCCGTTGTAGCTAGCCAATTTTCACTATCTATAGAATCGCTAATTCAAGCAATTGATGAAAATCTTCCTCAAGAAGTTGCTGACTTTATTATAGAGATTATCGATGGAAAAAATCTCAATATAAATGTTGTGATTTTCTGTGTATCAGGGTTTATTTTAGCATCCAATGGTCCACATTCTATGATTATTGCTTCTAATCTTCTTTATAAAGTAAAAGATAAAGACTTTTTAACCAGAAGAATTAAATCAATATTCATGACTATTATTTTAATTATGCTATTCATTTTTATGTTAGCAGTACCTGCCTTTGGAGATAGAATTGTTGCTTTTATTGTAGATTTTATTCCTAATATGCAAATCGGAACGGCAATACAAACTGGGTATAGTATTTTAAAATATCCAACTTCGCTCCTAATTATTTATTTTCTAGTAAAAATATTATATACAATGGCTCCGGATACTACCATCAAAAGTAGAGATACTACTACTGGGGCAATTTTCACAACGATTGGCTGGATCATCGCAACCGAAATTTTTTCCTTTTATGTCAGTTATTTTGCTAGATATAACTTGTTATATGGAAGTGTTGCTAATTTATTAGTACTATTTTTATGGCTTTATCTACTATCCTATATTTTTGTACTCGGAATGGCTCTAAATGCGAGCAGCCAAGAAGAATTTGAAAAAAATAAATAGTAGTGATATAATGTTAAGGAGAAAGGGTTGTGGCAATGAAGAAAAAAATGAAAAAACAATGGAAAATATGTAAAGATAGAATAAAAAAATTATATAGGGATTTCAGAAAAAGTCCTAAGGTAACACTATTATCATTATTAAATACATTGATAGAAATGATAAAAAATAATACTTTATTTTTTGTATTTGTAATTACGAACGTTTTTATCGGTATTTTGCTAAGATTTTTTACCATTCATACTGTGGAAAATTTATTATTATTAAAGCCAATTTTGGCAGACTTAGCCATTGTTTTATTTTTAGGAGGAATTAATTTCTTCTTAAAAGAAAAAAATCGTTTTCCTTACTTACTAACAGTTAGTATTATTTTAACTTTAATTTGTGTGATTAATTCTGTATATTATACTTTTTATACATCTTTTGTATCAGTTTCTTTAATTTCTACTAGTAGATATGCAGTTCAAGTAGGAGATGCAATAGTAGAAAATGTAATCAAAGCCCAAGATTTTATATATATTTTATCTCCTATTTTATTAACGATTACTTATATTAGATTGCGTAAACATAAAAAATTAACCAAAGAAGAAAAAGAAAGACGAGATACCAAAAAAATGATTACTACTTTTATCTTTGCGGGTATTGTACTATTTTGCTTCTTAATTTCTTTAACGGCACTGGAAATTGGTCGTTATGCCAAACAATGGAATCGTGAATATATCGTCATGCGTTTTGGTGTATATGCTTATCAACTAAATGATATTATCAAAAGTATTGAGCCACAATTAACTAGTCTATTTGGTTATGATAAAGCCTTAAAAACATTTACAGAATATTATCAAGATGCTCCAGATGAACAAACTTGGACCAACGAATATACTGGTATTTTTGAAGGGAAAAATATTTTGGTCATTCACTATGAAAGTATGCAAAACTTAAATATTGGCTTAACGTTTAATGGAGAAGAAGTAACACCTACCCTAAATAAACTAGCCAAAGAATCTATTTATTTTAGTAATTTTTATTCACAAGTAAGTGTAGGTACATCTAGTGACTCAGAATTTACTTTCAATACTTCGTTGATGCCTACTAATACTGGTACTGCTTTTGTTAGCTATTTTAATCGTGAATATGTAACCATACCATTATTATTAAGAGAAAAAGGCTATTATGCATTTAGTATGCATGCCAATAATGGATCTTATTGGAATCGTAATATTATGCACGAAACTTTAGGATATCAAAGATTTTATAGCAAAACAGATTACGAAATCGATGAAGTAATTGGTCTAGGGCTATCTGATAAGTCATTCTATAGACAATCCATCGAAAAAATAAAAGAAATAAATGCCAAAGGGCAACCTTATTATGGAACCGTTATTACTTTAACGAATCATACTCCATTTTCAGATACCGATAAATATGGTGAATTTGATGTTAGCCTGAAAACTACCAAGTATAACGAAGAGACTGGAGAAGAAGAAGAGGTTGTATATCCATACTTAGAGGGAACAAAATTAGGTAATTATTTTAAATCTGTCCACTATGCAGATGAAGCATTAGGAGAGTTTATTAATGCTTTGGAAGAAGAAGGCATTTTAGATAATACCGTATTGATTATTTATGGGGATCATGATGCTAGACTTCCAAAGACAGATTATAGAAAACTTTATAACTATGATCCAGAAACAGATGGTATTAGATCTTGTGAAGAAGGCGATGATACTTGTGTTACAATTGATAGTAATACGTATGAATTATTAAGGAAAGTTCCTTTATTAATCTATAGTAAAGAAACCAAAGAAAGTCTACACCAAGAAGTGACAACTGTAATGGGAATGTATGATGTAATGCCTACCTTAGGGAACATGTTTGGTTTCTATAATAAATATCAATTGGGACATGATATTTTCAGTTTAACAGATGATAATATTGTAGTATTCCCAAATGGAAACTGGGTAACAAATAAAGTTTATTATAATGCCCAAAATGGTTCATCACTCATTTTAAAGGAGACAGAACTTCCGGCTAACTATATTGAAGATTGCATTGAATATTCAGAAAAATTATTAAGTGCTTCCAACGCTACCATTGTATTTGATTTGATCAAGAAAGCAAGAGAAACCAAAGAATCAGATTCTGATTATATTGAAGAAAAAGTAGTAGTTGAGGAATAGGTGAGAACATGAAAAAGAATAAGAAGATGAAAATCAGAAAAGGAAGAGTTCTAGCAGTAATTCTAGTAATAGGAATTTTGCTAGGACTCTTCTATATGAAAACAAGAACGAAATTACAAGTAGTTAGTGTAGTATCAGAAATCGATCATTATAACTATACTTTAGAAAGCAACGCTACAAGAATCTATAAAAAGTACTTCAAAGAATTGGAACAGGAATTAGAAGATAATAAAATAGATGAAAAAAACTATGCGTCATTGATCGCAAAATTATTTGTGATTGATTATTATACGCTAAACAATAAAGTAACCAATAAGAATATTGGAGGAACTCAGTTTATCCACGCTAATCTAAGAAATAGTTTTATAGATGAGGCTTCTAGTACGGTTTATAAATATATTAAAAATAATTTATATGGTAACAGAAAGCAAAAGCTTCCGGAAGTAAATGATGTAGAGATAGAAGAAATTACTCAACTTGAATATCAAGAAGGAGACTATCAAGATGATTCTGCATATCAGGTCACTGTAAAAGTAGGATATGTGGATGACTATGATTATCCAGAAAAAGTAGTATTAACAATAATTCATGAAGAAAATAAATTGGCAATTGTAGAAATAAAGTAAAGAAAAAGAAGCAACATTGAGCTTCTTTTATGATGGTCCAAATTGAAAACTTTTTATCATTTCTGGATCTTCTAGATTTAAATTAACTTTCATTTCATGACTAGCATTTTCAACACTTTCTTCATCTAACAAATAACATGATAACCTACTATTTAAATTTTCAAAATAAATATTTTTACTTGTACCGGCTAATTTAATTTGCACGATATTCATAAGATCATCATTACTTTGATATTCACGAGAAGCTAAAATATCCTTGAATATATTGTAGAAGGATAGAATTTCTTCGGTAGTTAAGTTCGTATCTAAGTTATTGGAAACGGTTTCTAGAATATCTAATAAAGTACTTACATTGCGAACACTAGTCATTTTATTTAGTAAAGCTTTAATTAAAAGTTGCTGATTATAACCTCGATCAATATCTCCCAACCTCAAATCATAACGATTTCTAGCTAAAACCAAAGCTTGTTCTCCATTTAAAGTTTGCAATCCTTGATTAATACAAATTTCACCTTGACGATTAGAATCATCTGTACATAACTTTTTAGGCACATCTACAGTAACTCCACCTAACGCATCAACAATTCCCACAACACCTTTAAAATTTACTTTGACATAATAATGAATATCAACATCAAATACATTTTCGATGGTCTCCATCATACAATCTGTTCCAAACCATCCCACATGTGTTAATTTATTTTTTGTATTATCACGACAACTAACAGGAACATAACTATCTCGTGGAATAGACATCATAGTAATATTGAAAGTCTGAGGGTTAAAAGTAATTAATATTAACCCATCTCCATTGGCATAAGCATTCTTTTTTAATCCATCCTTTTCTGAATCTACACCCATTAATAAAATAGAGAAAGGTTTAAGATTAGAAGCATTATTTAACATAGAAACATTAGAAGATTCTTTTTGAATCGTTTTGTCTTTTTCTAAAATAGTTTTGACATCATGATTAATATTTTCGAAACCTTCCGCATTTTGAAACATCACATCATAATTACTAGAAACAAACATCAAATCAATTTTACCATCATATAAGGCATGTAACATAACCAATAAATCATCATATAAAACAATTTCATTATCGTTTTCTAAATGCTCTTCTTCAATCATTTCTTTCGCGATAATGTAATTATCTACGGAAAGGTTGTCATCAATCAATCCTATTTTTTTGTCACTAACATCATCGATTGTATCGATTTCTGCATTGCGCAAAGCAATTAAACTAGAAGAATATATGATTTTATTTTTATTAATAGAGTCTATAATTCCATATACTTTACGAATAGAAAAACATAGAATGACATTTAAACTAATAAATAAAATCATCATAATCATCGCCATATTTTTAGACTTTTTCTTTTTAAAAAGAAAAAATAAAATATTGATGATAACAATCACACCAATGATAATATAACGAATAAGTGGTTCAATAGGTCCTAATAGTAAAATATGGTAAATTAAAAAACAACTACTAATTAATACTAATAATATTAAGAGGTTGTTGAATTTGAAGGTTCTTTTTTTCTTCTTCTTTGTACTCATGATATCATCATCCCTATTCAATATTATAGCCATTTTTTCGAAATTATACAATTTGGAATTGGGTTAATTCAAAGACTTTACAGTTATTAGTAGGAAAAATGTAAAATAGCCAAAAATAAAAGGTCGATTCATGTACTTTTCATATATTTATTGCTATAATATAATTGAATAAGAATGGGAAGGAAGTGAAGTTATGAGAAGAAAATTATCTTTTTTGTTTCTTTTTTTCTTCCTTGCTTTCATGCCTTTCTATGCAAAAGCATTATCTCCTGCTGAAATTTTAAATAGGGCAAGTGAATGTCCTCAAATAGAATTAGCAGAAGCAAAAGAAGATGGATCATTAGTAACAATTGCCTGTTATGGAAATTATCAAGAGGCTAAGAATGCCATGAATACTACAGCATTAGATAATTTGGTTATTTTAGAAAATAGAGTAATTATTGATGCAAAATATGCCGTTGTCGATTATGATATTGATTATCCATCGGGACATAAAGGATATATGGATATTTACACTACTTCTAGTGGGAGTGCTACCAATGGTTATATCCGTGGTGGCACACCAGATGAAGCTGCTATGATTGATGTAGACTATAATACCAAAAGAGTGAAGATAAAAATTGCAGAAATTACTGGTTGGATCAACAAGTATGATGGTAGTTTAAAGTTATATGACATCGTTCCACTAGTTTGGGTAAAAACGCCACAGTATTATCAAGTAACAGATAGTAGCTTAGTACATTATTATCCAGGAAATGTTTACGGTACCAAAGGTGAAATTTCATATGCAATTGATAAAAAACCAGTGATGTTAAATAATGGAACTTATTATAGCTATGATGGCCATTATTTTTACACTTCTATGAAATCATTGCTTCAAGATTATAAAAATGGTAATTATAATCAAGCAGTAAATCCAAACCAGCCTTATTATAATTATTATCAATATATTGGCTTTAGGACAAAAACCAATTATACAGCAGAAAATATTGATCAATATATTGCCAGTAGAACAAGTGATAAAGAATCCAAAATGTTATCAACAGGTAGCTATTTTATAAATGCACAAAATGCATATGGAGTAAATGCTGCTTTAATGATGGCAATTGGAATGAATGAGTCGGGTAGAGGAACGAGTACAATTGCTAAAACTAAAAATAATTTATTTGGATTAAATGCAATTGATCAGTCACCAGGAGAATCAGCAAATTATTTTGCGAGTGTAGAAGATTGTATCAATGAATATGGTTATGTATGGCTGGCTTATGGATATTTAGATCCTCGTGATTATCGCTATTATGGTGCAAACCTTGGAAATAAATATCAAGGATTAAATTATAAGTATGCTTCTGATCCATTCTGGGCAGAAAAAGCAGCTCATTACTATTATGATTTAGATAGTATGTTTGGTTTCCAAGATTACGAAAGTTATCAAGTTGCCGTATTAAATAATGATTATTCCAATACCGTTTATGCTAAAAAAACACCAGGTGGAGAGAATATTTCTGGTTATCAATATAAGCAAAAAGGATCTCCTATCGTAATTTTAGCAGAAGTAGAAGGCCCAGCAGTAAATGGAAATACCATATGGTATAAAATTCAAGCAGATGCTATGTTGGATGGTAATTTAAACATTATTGGAAGTTCAAAAGATAATCCTAGAGTAACTTATAATTGGGATAACAACATCGTATATGTATCGGCTGCCTACTTTAATAAATTGAATGCTATTGATAACAATTATCCTGATTCGTCTCTTCCTGAAACACCATCTGCTAAACCAATCTCTGCTATTGTCACAGAAGCAAGTTATCAGTATGGAAATGGTAATATTTACGGAATTAGTCCTGGTACTAGTGTTGAAACAATAAAAAACAATTTAACAAGTACAGGTGGAATCATTACCATTACGGATGTGAATGGTAACACAAAAGAAACGGGAAATATTGGAACCGGAGATAAAGTAAATATTACATCAGGTGTTACCGAAACATTAAATGTTTTAATCAAGGGAGATTTAACAGGAGATGGATTAATTAATTCAGCGGATTTATTAAGAATGAGGCAGCACTTGTTAGGAACTCAGTTAACCGGTATATATGAACAAGCTGCTTATATGGAATACAGCACAATTAATTCAGCAAATTTATTAAAAATAAGGCAATATCTATTAGGACAAACAGATATTGATCAAAAATAGGAGTTTAGAATGAAAAGAATAAAGATTGGAATCTTGTTAACATTAATTTTATTGCCTATCACTAATGTCTATGCTGCTGGTACTGCTAGCATATCTGCTAATAGTAGTGTAGTAAATGGAAACAATATCACGGCAACAGTTACGTTAAAGAATATGGCTGCATGGAATATTCAGATTACAGGAAGCGGCGCTACCAACGGGTGTAGTGTAAAACAAGTAGGAGATTCCGGAGATGGCCAGGATACAACTAAAAGTTTTAGTTTAACATGTAAGGCAACGAAAATAGGAACCATTACATTTTCTTATAGCGGAGATATTACAAGTGCAGATGGTACCAATAAAACAGTTAGTGGTAGTAAAACCGTAAATGTTGTGAAGCCCCGAGAAAAATCAACCAATAATAATTTGAAAAGTTTATCAGTAGATGGTTATACATTAAGTCCGGAATTTAATAAGGATACTTTAGAATATACTGTAAATTTAGAATCAAATGTTGAAAAAATTACGATTAATGCAACCAAAGAAGATGGCTATGCTAGTATCAGTGGAGATGGTGAGAAGGAAGTACAAGAAGGAGATAATAAATTTGAAATTACTGTCACTTCTGAAACAGGAGTTAGTAAAGTTTATACAATTAATGCAGTTGTCAAAGATAGTAATCCCATCGAAAAGCAAATAGATGGAAAAACTTACACAGTAGTAAAAAGAGCGAGTGCCTTAAATAAACCAGAATTATTTGAAGAAACTACTGTAACCATACAAGATATGGAAATTCCTGCTTTTTATAACGAAATAACTAAGCTAACATTGATTGGTTTAAAAGATGAAGAAGGAGTTATTTCTTTATATCGATACAATGAAGAAAACGATTCTTATTCTAAATTTGAATCTTTAACTTCAACTGTAAAAACCATTATTTTCGAGAATACAGAAGAAGAAATAGATGGTTTTGAAAAAAAAATAGTAACTATAGAAAACCAACAATATTCTGCCTATCAGTCCAAATACAATGAAGATTATATTTTGATTTATGGTATGGATATAGCAACAGGTGACAAAGCTTGGTATCTATATAATATAAAAGAACAAACCATTCAAAGTTATATGAGTGACATAATCGATAATATGCAAACAGAATTTGATCAAAAAATGAAAGAATATAAAATAGTGTTATTAGGGTTAGCAGGGTTATCGCTACTTTTATTACTAATCATTGTGATTCAAATTGCCTCTAAGAATAAGATGAAGAAGAAGTGGATTCAAAAAATACAGATGCATCAAGAAACAAAAGAGAAAGAGGCAAATAAACAAGAGACAACTAGCCAAACCTCAGAGCAAGATATATTAGACAAGAAAGCAACTGAGGATGTGAATCAGGATACTATAAAACCTAGAAATACCAAAGCAAAGTCAAAGAAAAAAAGTAAAAGTGTTAAATAAAAGATGGAAAAAATGATTTCCACCTTTTATTTTTATATAAAAATCTATTATTTTCCTAAAGTAACAGTAACAGTAGTATCTACTGGTACATTACTACCACTTTTCATAGACTGTTTGGTTACAATATTATAAGAAGTATTATCATCTGCATAAATAAATTTGCAAATAATATTAGCCTGATTACAACGATTCGTTGCTTCTTCTTTTGTCATACCAACGATATTAGGAACGATCGTACTACCACCTTGTGAAATCACTAGCTTTATAGTATCTGAGTTTTTAATTAGCTGATTTTCTTTATGAGAAGAAGAAATCAATTTTCCTTTTTCTACAGATGTACTATATTGATAATCGATGTGATAAATAATCTTATTTTCATCAGCCCACTGAACAAATTCATCTACTGTAGTAAATGGAATCATATGAATAGGACCTTTAGATAAAACTACTTGAATGGTATCGCCAACTTCTACTGTATTTCCTTTTATGTAGTTACTAGAAATTACTTTTCCAGCTTTGATAGAGTCATCGTATTCTTCTGTAAATTCTATTTTTAAACGATTGTTGGTAGCCCAAGTCGTAATTTCAGTAGCAGTCATGTTCGATAAATCAGGAACAGTAATGGCATTTTTTCTAGCCACAGTTAAGATTACTTTATTTTGATTTTCATCTTTTGGATCGATTACTTCCCATTCTTTGATGCTTTGTTTTAAGACAATACCTTCCTCTTTCTCTTCGCTATAAGCATATTCAATGGAACAATTCAAAGCGTTTCTACCACAATAAACAAGGGCATGAAAGGTATCTAAACCCACTAGGTTATCCATCGTAACATTTTTTAGTTCGTCTTCTTTTCCTAAAGAAGAAACTAGCTTAATAGGGTCATCTCTTTTGATTTCTTGAATAACATCTTGGCTGATAATAATATCCTTTTTTACAGTATTACTGAATTCAAATTCAATAGTAACATTGGTTAAGTGATTTTCATCTACAAAAGCAATTACATCATCCAAATTCCATCCTACCATACTGGTAACTTCTGTACTAATAGAAGTATCAGGACCACTAGACACAATTACCTTGATTTTATCTAAATCTTTAGTAAGAGTACCTTCCTTTACATCTTGACTAATAACTTTATACTCTAAGACGGTATCGCTATTTTGAAATTCTTGTTCTATTAAAATTTCTCGTTCCTCCGCCCAAGCTACTACCTCTTTAATATCCACTCCTGTAAAATCCAAGACATAGTCTTTTGGAAAAAACATTGCATTAACAATCTGAAAGATACTATAAAAGGAAAGTAAGAGTGAGCCAATAATCAGTAAAGTTTTGACCGTTTTGTTTTGAGCAAACATGCCCATAACTACATATAATACCGCAAAGATCGCTAAAACGATTACACTAATAATACTAATTACTTGATTTAAAATATTACTACTATTTAAAATAGTATAAATCATGTAAGTAATTGTCGAAATCAATGATAAAGATAGGCAAAAGTAGGTTAGGATTTGAAATGCTTTTGCTTTTTTGATTTCCTTTTCTTCTAATTTCTGTTTATCATTCATATGATCACCTCTCTATTATATCTTTATTATATTATATAATAAGAAGCATAAAACAGAAAACCAAATTATGAAAAATTAGTGAAAAAAATAAGAAAAAAGAGGAAATATGCTATAATACCGATATAAGAAATTTATAGTTTGGAGTGTTGCAGATGCAAAACTAAAAAAAATATGGAGTAATGAAATTATAAAACATCTGATTATTATGATAGGTATTTTTTCCTCTTTTTTTATTTTAGATCTATCTTTGAGAATTTTTTCCAATCAATATGTTGGATTTTATAAATGGATTCATTATGCCCCTAATTTATTTACTTTTAGTTGGATTTTTCTGATCATAGGAATTCTATATTTACTTCCTAAAAAGATTAGAATGATTGTCTATAGTATTTTAGTAATCATTAGTAATTTATTAATCTACGCAGAATATTTACATTTTAGTATCTTGAAACGCTTTTTTACTTTTAGTGATATTTTATTAGCAAAAGAGGGTAGTAATTACTTTTTATATGCTATTAGCAAAACCAGTCTTAAAATGATTGTGGTTTTGGTATTATCACTATCATTTATGATCATCACTTTAATTGTTATGAAGAAAACCAAGGAAACGACAAGAAATCAATATTATTATATTGGTTTGATTCTAGTAATGGTTATTTTAGTAGGTGGAACTAGAATATTTGCAAACTATAAATTAGGTTCTTCAGTAGATCCTTTGACTTGGGAAGCTTCCTATAAACCAAAGAACATTTATATGGACTTTAATAATCAAAATAAGAGTTTAGAAGTAAGTGGAATTTATGAATTATTATTTCGTAGTACTTATCTGTATATAAAAGATAATATCATTACCAATCAAAGTAAAATAAGAAAGGAAATTGATGAGTATTTAGAAAATAATGCTAATCTATCAGAAAATAAAGCCAATGATTACACAGGAATTTTATCTGGAAAAAATGTCATTTACATTTTAATGGAGTCTATCGATTCTTGGCTAGTAACTGAGGAAGTAATGCCTACTTTATATCATTTAGAAGCAACGGGCCTAAATTTTACCAATCGGTACTCCCCAAGTTTTGGTGGCGGACAAACCATCAACTCTGAATTTGCTATGAATACAGGATTATATGCTGTGGAAAATAGTAAGGCAATCTATAATTATGATAAGAATACTTTCTCCAATTCCTTAGCCAATGTATTGAAAGATAATGGCTATAGTGCCATCTCGATTCATACGAATAGTGGTAATTTTTATAACAGAACTTACTTTCATGAAGCGCTTGGATATGATGCTCACTATGCCCTAGATGATATAAAGAATATCAATGATGTAGATTATAATTACTATAACGATAGTAGCTTAATCAAAAATGATGAAACTTATAATTGGATAGTAAGAGAAGAACCTTTTTTAAGTTTTATCATTACTTATTCTGCTCATGTCCCTTATGATGATACCAATGATAGATGTGTGAGTAATCCATATCAGCTAAAAGTAGAAGGAAACAAAGAGTTATCTTGTATTAGAAATTTAGCCAAAGAAACAGATGAAATGTTAAGGATTTTAATAGAAAGATTAGAAGAGGATAATTTGCTTGAAAACACTGTTCTTGTGCTAGCAACAGATCATTATGCCTATGGTTATGGAGATCAATCGCTGATAGAAGAATATAAGAATACCAATAATACTTATTTATTACAGAATGTACCACTAGTAATTTGGAGCCCTGACTTAGAACATGAAGACATAGATATTATTATGGATACTGCTGATATTTTGCCAACTTTGTTCAATATGTTAGGAATTTCTTATCATCCTAGTTATTATGTAGGAACAGATGTCTTTAGTGAGAATCATGAAAATTTTGTTTACTTTTCGAATGATGTATTCTATGATGGAAAAACACTTTATGATAGTAATGCTGGGGTGAAGAATGCCACGGTAGATGTGGATGAAATCATGAAAAAAATTAAAACCAAAATCGAATTGAATAATAATTTTATTATCAGTGACTACTTTAAAGATAAATAAAAAATAGAAGGAAAAGGATTCCATGAATTTTTGGATCTTTTCTTTTTCTATGCTTCTGCGAGATTTCATGTTAAAATGATAATAGAATGATGGTGATGATAATATGAAAAGATTAAGAGAGACAGGAATTTTTCTATTACTATGGTTAAGTATTCTATTAATTGGTAGTGTTTTATTATTTTTTTGTGGAGTAACTATTTCAAAGTTTCATTTACCAATTTTCTTTTTTCTAACAGGAATCATTTATATTTTCTATAAAAGAAAAGATTCAAAAAAAGAAAAAGCTTTTGTTTTGCTACTATCCTTAGGGATTATTATAGTAAGTATTTTGATTTCTACTTTTATGTTTGATCGTTCTAGTGATGGCAATACTTATCATAAAGATGCTATTGGAGTATTAAAAGAAGGATGGAATCCTATCTATGGATCTAGCGAAGATTTTATTCAAACTAGAGAAGATGACAGTAAAGATTTAACAGAATATAGTATTTGGATAGATCATTATGCCAAAGCCAATTGGATTATAGCTGCTAATTTTTATGCTTTTACAGATCATATCGAATCTGGAAAAGCAATGAATCTAATTAGTATCTACATTGTCTTTAGTTTAATCTTTACCGAACTGGCAACATTATTTAGCCGAAAAAAAGCATGTATCCTTGCTTTGATAACTGCAATGAATCCAATTACTGTCTCCCAAATGTTTACCTATTATAATGATCAATTAGTATGTTTATTTCTATTTTTAGCTATCTTTTGTTTGATTAAGTTAGATCAAAATCTGAAAGATAAAGAAAGTTGGGGTATTTATTCTCTAACATTTATCATTCTAGCAAATATGAAATTTAATGGTTTAGGCTATCTTTTAGTCTTTAGTTTTCTATTTGTATGTCGATATTTATATAAAGCATATCGCCAAAAAGAATTCTTGTCGGTGTTTAAAAAACTATGTTGTATCTTTATACCACTATTGGTTGTTGGTATAGTCATCATTGGCTATCCAACTTATATAAAAAATACAATAGATCATCAAAATCCGTTCTTTCCTCTTTATGATGAAAATGGGGAAGATATTATTACTCAGCAACAGCCAAAGAAATTTTTAGAAATGAATAATATTGAAAAGCTGTTTTATGCAACTTTTTCAAAAGCCAATAACTTAAGAGAACATGATCAAACAGAATTAAAGATTCCTTTTACTTTCTATAAAGAGGAAATTACGCCTGCTATGAGTAACGATTTAAGAATCAGTGGTTGGGGAATCTTCTTTAGTGGTCTCTTAATAATTAGTATGATCATTCTAATAAAATATTATAAAGCGTATAAAAAAGAAAGTTGGATTTTATATACCCTAGGAATCACAGTACTATTATTATTAGTAATGAGTGAATCTTGGTGGGCTCGCTATACTCCACATTTTTACTTATTTATTTTGTTATCTGTATACATTCTTTTCAAATATGGAAAACATACTATCATAAATTGGATATATATAGGGATAATTGGCATCAATACATTACTTCCTTTGGCTGGAAATAGTTATTATACTTTCACCAATAGTATTCAAATCCACAAAAATTTAAAGGATCTATCAAAAAAAGAAATCATTGTGAATACAAAAGGAATGAATGGAATTATTTATAATTTAAAAGACTATAATATAAAATACCAAATAGATAAAACCATCACCGGCACCGAACTATATTATCATTATGTAGAATATCAGGAGCAAGACCAATGAAAAAAGAGTATATCGTTATTATCATTTTACTATTAGGACCATTTCTAGATGTTGCTAGTTTTCTAGGTCTTCCTTTTAGCCTTCTCGTAAGAGGAGCCTTTTTAGCCGGTATGATATTTTATTTATTATATCAAAAAAAAGAATGGAAACTTTTAATTCCGTTGTTAATATTTGCCATTATTATTTTAGGGTACCAGTACTTATATTTACATTTTGGATTATTAAAAGCCCTATCTGCTATTTTCAAGTTTTTATATTTACCCGTTGCGATATTATTTTTTAAACATTTTTACTTTTCTGTAACAAAATCAAAAGTGTTGTTGATTATTCTAGTTACTTATATTAGTATTTATCTATTATCTTATGTTTTTCAAATAGGAGCAGATGCTTATTTAGAAACAGATGGGAAAAGTGGTTTTAAAGGATTATTCTCTTCTATCAATGAATTTAGTGCTATTATTGTGTGTTTATTACCGATTGTTACAACATATTTAAAAAAGAATAAGAAATATTTTTGGCTAGTGGCTTTGCTAATAGCAGCCTTGCTTTGTAGCTTATTCATTGGTACTAAGATTCTAATGGGAGGAGTTTTATTTAGTATTTTATATTTACTATGGCAAGAAAGAAATTTTCTTTTTTGGCAAAGACCTAAAAAGATAAAAATTGGAATTCTAATTTCACTAGTAGTGATTGCATTAGTAGGATGTTTTTTATTTACTAAAACTAGAACCTATCAGAACATGATGGTACAGCAAGAGTTCTTTCAAGTAAAAAATGTATTTTCTTTTGATTTTGTAAACAGAGTGATTTATAATGACCGATTGACTTTTTTAATGGATAACTTTGATTATTTTAAAGAGCAGAATTTTATGAAAATTTTATTAGGAATAGGAATAGAAAACTATCAGATTAAAATGGTAGAGATTGATATTTTTGATATTATTTTTCGTTATGGAGTAATTGGAGCGCTTGTCTTTATAGGAGTAATTGGGATGTCATTAGAATGGAAAAAGCTACAAGAAACGGATAAAATATCGATGTTACTGTTAGTGATAATTTCTTTAACATCTGGTCATGTCCTTATCTATCCTGCTGCTAGTATTTATTTTGCTATAGCTTGTGCGAAGGAAAAAACTTAGAATCTATTAAAAAAACAAGGTACAATGGAAAAAAGTGGGTGATATTGTGAAAACAGGTATGGTAATTATTCATTATAATGATTATGAATCATTAAGAGATCTAATAGAGAATGTAAAAGGGTATTCTGTCATCAGTAAAATTATCATTGTCGACAATAATTCTAAAAAAGAAATCAAACAAAAAGCGAAAGAACTAGTTTCTAGAAAAGTGAAGTTAATTGAAAATAAAGAAAATAAAGGATTTGCGGCAGCTATCAATATTGGTAGCAAAGCTTTAATAAAAGAACTAGGACCATGTAATATTATAATTTCCAATGCAGATATTATCATTCATAAAGAAGAAGATATCAAAGCACTAATCAAAGAGCTAAATAAAAGAACAGTTGGGGTAGTAGCACCAACAATTGTTGAAAATAATCATTTAAATAGAGGTTGGAAGCAACCTAGTCCTTTTTTAGATAGCATGTTAAATTTGGTTGGAATTCATCGTCTGCTTCGAAAGAAGTATGTCTTTTATAAAGAAGAATATTACCAAGAAAAAACTAGTATTGTAGATGTGGTAAGTGGTTGCTTCTTTTTAATCAAGTCTAAAAACTTAGAAAGAATTGATTTTTTAGATGAAAATACTTTTTTATACTATGAAGAAAATATTTTAGCAAAAAAATTAAAGGATAAAAAATTATATTTATTAGTATGTAATGATGTATTAATTATTCATAATCATTCTATTTCTATCGATAAAAATATGAAAAAGATTAAAAAGCTAAAGATTCAGAAACAAAGTCAATATTATTTCCAAACTACTTATAATCACGCTAATTGGATAGAAAAAGTCTTACTAAAAACAACAGCCTTTTTGAGTAGGATGATTTTGACGGTGGTTTATTTTATCAAGGATTTAGTAAGAAGATAAGCATAGTATGAAAATGAGTACAATGATTTACGATTTATCAAAATAAATAATTAAAGAATCAATAAATTCAAAGTATAGTTATTTTAAATTTTAATAATAAAACTAATTAAAAAGTTTAGAAAAGTGTTATATTCCTGTCAGTAACTTAGGAAAATGTCCTAAAAATTTTTAAACATTAACGGGAAAATATTTTCGTTTTTGTTTGTGATTTTATACCTTACTATATTGATATCAATAACTAGCTCATTTCATTCGTGCTTCGCATTATTGACATCAATATCACTAAGGTATATTTGATAACTAACAAACAAGAATATCAAACTCAAGCATATTGATGTAGATAATGACTTCTTTGTAGCTGCTTTTTAAAACTTTCTAATTTCCAAGGATGGGACATTGGAGGAATATATTTTTTCTTTTCTTTCACTTCTATAGGTTCATCCAATTCTTTAGAAAATCTTTCATTTCTAGATAATTCTCTTAATTCTAAAATTTGTTCATCTATTGTAACAAGTAAATCACCATTAAAGGCTTTAATAACTAAACATTCAGTTTTAGGTAAAAAGCATTTTAATTCATCATTTAAATATGGTTGATAATAATGATTTTGATATTTTATTGAATTACCATTGTCTATTTTTCTAGGAGTTAAAATAGCTAAGGTATAGTTTATTTCTTCTTCACTAGGAGAAGATTCAAAAACAGATTCAAACTTTTTAAAATCTAAGGCAAATCTTTCATTAAAATAAGGTACAAAGACATTTAATAAATAATTATTAGCTTCTCCAATGGTAGTAATATTATTTAATCTTAATTCTTGAACTAATCTGCCTTGAAAAGTACCATGAAATGCACCCCTTAGGGTAGACATACAAAAAAGGTCTAATTTATGATAGAATACACCTTCGAAAGGAGGTGTA
>CALVSR010000024.1 GCA_944359075.1 uncultured Bacilli bacterium | reverse complement strand
CGCCATTTTTAGTGTTTTTAATTTGAGACTTGAATTTACTAGGTAAAGCGCGTGCTTTTACTTTGAGATGTCACCCATTTTAGATGCCTCCCTTTCACATTATCCATTAATTTGATTCATTACTTCTTCAGCAAAATTTTCTTGCTTCTTTTCAATTCCTTCTCCTACTTCATAACGAATCATGCTAACAATTTCACAACCATTAGCTTTTACATAATCACTAACTGTTTCTTTGTTTTCAGCCTTAATAAATACTTGGTTTTCTAAACAAACTTCTGAATAGTATTTATTAATTTTTCCAACAAGAATGCCATCAATTCTATCAGCAGGTTTTCCTTCTTTTAGAAGTTCTTCTCTCATAATTTCTTTTTCTTTATCTAATACTTCAGTTGGAACTTCACTAGATTTTACATAAGATGGATTCATAGCGGCTGCATGCATAGCCACATCTTTTGCCACTTCCTCATTGGTTCCATTTAATAGTACTAAACAAGCAATTCTTCCACCCATATGAGAATAAGTTCCAAATACTTGATTATCATTTTTAGTAAGTCTTGTGAATCTTCTAAATGAAATCTTTTCACCAATTTGGGCAACAGCTGCAGCAACCATATCTGCTACTGTTCCTTCACTAGTAGTAAGTGCTAAAGCACTATCCATATCCTTGGCATCGCTGTTCATGATAACATTAGCTAACTTATCAACAAATTCTACAAACTTTTCATTTTTAGCTACGAAATCAGTCTCAGAATTTACTTCAAGGATAATTGCTTGATTACCACTAACTACCATTTTAGTAATTCCTTCTGCAGCAATTCTTCCTTCTTTTTTAGCGGCTTTTGCCATACCGTTTTTTCTTAACCATTCAACTGCTTGATCCATGTCACCATTAGATGCTTCTAAAGCTTTCTTACAGTCCATCATTCCAGCGTTGGTTCTTTCTCTTAGGTCTTTTACATCACTAGCACTAAACATATTTTTTCCTCCCAAAATATTATTTATTTAAAGCATCTACTAATTCTGCTTTCTTCATAGAAGTATATCCTTCAATTCCTTTTTCTTTTGCCATAGCTTTTAATTCTGCTACTGTTAATTTACTAAAGTCTTCAACTTCTTTTGTTGATTCTTCTTTCTTTTCCTCTTGTTTAGGAGTATTTTTCTTTTCTTCTTTTTTTTCTACTACTTCTGACTCTTCTTTTTTTGTTTCCTTTTTAGTAGCTTTTGACTTATCTTCCTCTGTTAAATAATCTATCATTTCGCATCCATTTGCTTCACTGATTGCATTAGCTAGTGCACCAATCATCAATTTAACGCTTCTTACAGCATCATCATTTCCAGGAATTACATAATCTACCATATCTGGATCACAGTTTGTATCTACAACACCAAATACTGGAATTCCTAAAATTCGTGCTTCTTTGATCGCAATTTCTTCTTTACGAGGATCCACAATAATCAAAGCATCTGGAGCTTTTTTCATTTCTCTGATTCCTCTTAAATTTTTGTTTAATTTTTCGTATTCTTTTTTAATTTGAATTACTTCTTTTTTAGGTAAAACTTCAAATGTTCCATCTGCTTCCATTTTTTCGATTTCTTCTAATCTTTTGATTCTAGAACGGATTGTTTTAAAGTTTGTTAAGGTTCCACCTAACCATCTTTCATTTACAAAATACATATTGGTTCTAACAGCACTTTCTTCAGCTGCTTCTTGTGCTTGCTTTTTAGTACCTACAAATAAAACTTTACCACCATTTTCGGCAATTTCTTTTAAAGCTTTATATGCTTCTTCAATCTTTTTAGCTGTTTTTTGTAAATCGATAATATAAATATCATCTCTTGTTGTGAAGATATACTCCTTCATCTTTGGATTCCATCTTCTTTTTTGGTGTCCGAAATGTACACCTGCTTCTAGTAAATAATTCATTGAAACTACTGTCATTATCATTTTCTCCTTTTCGTTTTTCTTCTACTAATTTCTAAAACTAACCACCTAAATACTAGGCACTAGGTTAATCAATTCATTAATATGTTTATTTTTGTAAAGCTGCTACTAATTCAGCTTTTTTCATAGAAGTATATCCTTCAATTCCTTTTTCTTTTGCCATAGCTTTTAATTCTGCTACTGTTAACTTAGAAATATCTGTTGTTTCTTCTGTAACTTCCTTTTTTTCTTCTTTCTTAACTTCTGCTTTTGGAGTTACCTTTTTTTCTGCTTTTACTACTTCTTGTTTCGTAATCTTTCCAGCTTTACCATCTTTTGCTATCTGAACTAATTCACTAAATGTTTTTGGATCATTAATCGCAATTTCTGATAACATTTTTCTATTAACTTCTACTCCTGCTTTTGTTAATCCTTCGATGAATCTTGAATAGCTAATTTCGTTTTCACGACATGCAGCATTGATACGAGTAATCCATAATTTTCTAAAATCTCTTTTCTTTTGTTTACGGTCTCTAAATGCATATTGTCCTGAATGCATTAATTGTTCTTTGGCTGTTTTATATAATCTATGTTTACTACCAAAGTATCCTTTTGCTTGTTTTAATACTTTTTTATGACGAGCTTTTGTTGTAGCTCCGTTTTTTACTCTTGCCATAATTGTTCCCTCCTAATTTGTATTAAATTATATTTTTGAATCTATTTTGATCCGCTTTACTTAACACAGATTTCTTTCTTCCTTTTCTATTAAAAGATGCTGATTTACTACCTGTATTATGCCTTGTTCCTGGATGTCCAATGGTAATTGTTCCACTTTTTCTAACGTTAAGTACTTTTTTCATTCCTTTATGTGTTTTTATTTTTCCCATAAGTTCCTCCTATATTACTTTTCTTTTTTTGGTGCTAATAACATAATCATACTTCTACCATCCATTTTAGCATTTTGTTCGATAATAGAAATATCTTCTAATCTAGCTGCAAATTTTTCTAATACTTCACGACCAAGTTCTGTATGAGCCATTTGTCTACCTTTGAAACGGATAGATAATTTAATCTTATCTCCTTTTTCAAGATATTTTCTAACTTGTCTTAGTTTCGTTTCAAAATCTCCCACATCAATTACTGGAGATAAGCGAAATTCTTTTAATTCAGAGCTATTTGCTTTTTGTCTCTTTAAAGCTTCTTTTTCTTTCTTTTGTTTTTCGTAACGATATTTGTTATAATCCATTACCTTGCATACTGGTGGGTCTTGATTTGGGTTTAACATTACCAAATCTAAACCAGCATAATTAGCTAAAGTCAAAGCATCTTGAATTGATTTTACTCCTACTTGCTCCCCATTTGGTCCAATTACTAGAACATTACTTGCTTTAATCTGCTCATTGATAAGCTGATTATTCTTGTTACTTGCTATAAAAAACACCTCCATAAAATATAAAAAGATGGATTATAAATCCACCTTTAAAAAACCTAATTATATAATAAGTTTATTATATCGGCTCTTTACCTACGGCTATTCGCTTTCGTCAGGTGGATTTATAAATCTCTTTCCTTTTTAATTTCTATTCCATTATATAGAATTTATGCATTCTTGTCAATCTTTTTATCTTGTTTTTTGACTAACTTCATCGTATGTAATAGAACCATCGCTGATTAGTGCTTCCCATTCTTCATCAGACATATTAGAGATTACGCTATCAATGTTATCAATATAATTTTCTACATTATTTGAATCTACTGTAGTTGATGATGGTTCATTACCTATGATAATATCTCCTACAATCTCAGCATTTTCAGATCCTGAAAAATAATTAATATTGCTATCTGAAATTGATCCAGATGCGTTTGTAGGATCTCCTATTATAATGCCGCCCTCATATTCAGTATTTTCATCAAATCCTGGTAAATAATTAATATTGTCATCCGATTGATTTTGGTTATTACTATCTCCTGAATTAGAAGGCTGTTCTGGTTGAGTTTCCTCTGGTGGAACTACTACAGCACCATTATCGGTTGAAGGTGGTGTAGTATTGTCTACACTTTCAACCGGAGCCTGTGGTTGGTTAGATATTTCAGCATCTTCATAACCAGGATCGATTACAATTCCTCCACCATAAGTTGGTTGACCACCATTATTTTGATATGTTTCTTCATCTTGCTTCCATTTAAGCCCATCTGCTTTACCTATATTATATTGAGATACGATTTCTGCATCACTAGAATATGCCCAGGCAGGATCATAACCTACATTTGTTGAACGAACCGTTTGACCCGCATAGTAATTATAAGTAGCATCATAAACACCTTGCAATAAAGCTGCTCTATCTTTTGCTCCTTGGCTTTGTTCAGCTTGATCTTCTGCTTTTTGACTTTCCTCAGGAGTAGAAGCTGGATAATCGTATTCTGGAGATGTTTGGGCATCTTCCTGTCTTGCTTCTTCCGTAGCTTTTTCGGCTGTTGTTGTATTTCCGGCATGATCTTTTACTGTTGTATTAGTGGCAGATAAACTTTGCTCTGTAACTGCACCTTGACTAGTAGATGTTGTAGCAATTATATCTCCAGGTTTTCCTTTTGTAGCTCCATGAGTATCTTTATATGCTATAAATTTTTCAGCAATTGCATATTTAGTAAAATAATCTACATTTTTTGGAGAGATATTATTATTTAGTAAATAGCCATCTAATAAATCTATAATTACAGTTGGGTCATAAGTATTATCTGTAGCAGCATCATACGTAGAAGGAACATTATTTAATGTATTTACATCTACTGTATTTAAATCAATTCCTGCTCCACCAGCAAATGCTACTTCCATTGATCTGTCTTCAGTTCTCATAGTAGCAATATAAGTATTAGCTTCTTCCAACTTCTCTATTTGAGCACTATATGATTGATCGGCAATACTTTCACTTACATCTGTATTTAATAAATTATATCTTGATTTAGATATGTTATGCTCTTCTAAGAAAGATTCCGCATCAAATGCAGCAATTCCTTCGCATTCGTTAAAGCCAAGAACTAAAGTTCTCATCGTAATTTCATCAAATAGATCTGTTTTAATTTCCTTTGTCGTATTTTCATCATTTATTGTATCATATACGCTGATTTCAATAGTATCTTGATATTGATGCATTTGTGAAATAGTCGATGCAGCGACTGCAAATGTTCTTAAAATATAAGACTTGGCATTATCCTGTTCAAAATCAACATCTTGAGCATAATTTACAAGTGCTTTCTTAATTTCTTGCATTTTTTCTTTTGCTGCTTGCTCTTTCCCTTTTTCATTATCTAAAGCATGATACTCTTGAAATAAAGCTTCAAATTCCTTATTTTTTTCGTCTTCTGCTTCATTAAAATTAATTAGTTTTTCAATCTGTAAGTTACACTCATCGCTATTAACATAATAAGCGATAATTTTTGCTAAAGCACCATTACTGATACTGTGTGCGGAATTCCTAATAGCAACAATATCCATTTGATTTCCGCCAGTAATGGTTAAATAATCTTCATTAGTGTAATTACCGAATGCTAGAGCTAAAGAATACGCCTCTTCTGCAGTAAATCCAAATAAACATTCTGAATCGATATAACTATATTCCTTCATTTGATCTTCTGTTAATGATACTTTTTCCCAATTTTCTTGTCCATTAACAGAAGTTAACCATTCTGCTATATTATTTACAAAAAACTGCTTCTGATCATTGTTAACTGCTTCTTCTACATAAGAAAGCCAGTCTTCTGGTAAGGTCTGATCCTTTACTTGTATTTCAATGGCTGTTTGATCTTCTACTGAATTATCTTTATTACGAAGAATGCTACAACCTGCCAATCCTAGAGCTATAGCCATTGCTATACTACCAACTGTAGCACCAGTTTTTATCCTTTGTTGCTTCATAATTTTCTTAAGTTCATTATCTACTTCAGCTAGTGTTAAATAGTCTTTGTATTTCTTTGCTCTATCTAAGCAATCCTTTAATATAAGATTGTCACTAAAATAACTAGCTATTTCTGCTTTTGCACCATCCTTAGCAGCCTGAGACATAACTTCTTTTATTTTTCTTATTTTTGCATTGTCTGCATAAGCATGCAAATCTATAATTTCATGCTTAGTATTATCTGCTTTAAATACAATTGCGGTTTGAGCTGCCAGTTGGGAAGCAAGTTGTTTATCTCCAGTTTGTTCTAACAATCTATAGTATTTATCTTTATCTAATTCAAATGCTACACCTACAATTTTATCATTTGTATTCATATTTTAACCTCCGTCTATTTTGTTCTTGTCTTTCCTGTATAAGTATATCCCTGTGACAATAATGTTTGATCGTTATAACTAGACCATTTATATGAGGAAGGCAGCAAAGTACGAGTTCTTACTTTATAGTATCTGACGTAAGCATATACTGGTTTTGATGGTTCTTTTAGTTCTGTTTTATATTCAGAAATTGTTCTTGTTCCATATAAAGGTATTGAGCGTTCCTCTATATTAGTACAATCTGCCGTTACATTAGAATATTCTGTATAAGCAGTTACTTTTCTTGTCTGTTCTCTATAAACTACATATGGATGATTTACACAATCTTCTCCACATTGAGAAAATTTTACTCCTTGATAAATCCATCGCGATGTCATCGTATCAGCAGGAGGATTATATCCTCTATACCAATTATCTACATAAGCCCAATCTGATTCTACTTTGTAAATCGTTGTTGAATCAGCTGTGTATGTATAATCTGTACATACTTTATATTTATAAGTTCCTATCTGATATAATACATCTTTGGTAATGTGAACTTGTTGATATACTGGATTCGTTGTTCCAATTTGTGTAAGAATAGTACCTAAATCTACTACTTCTTTGGTATCTGTTAATTCAAACACTACTCCATCATTAGTCTTTTTCACATGTCTTGTCCAGTCAGTCCAATCGCTATAATTTTTTTTCACATATTCAAACTCTGTATCAGGTTTTGGCGTTGGTGTTATGGTTGGAGTTGTCGTTGGTGTAGTTGTTGGCGTCGTTGTTGGTGTGGTTGTCGGTGTTGTCGTTGGTGTTATAGTTGGATTACTTGTAGGACTAGGACTTGTTGTTGGACTAGTTGTAGGGCTTGTAGTTGGTTTACTTGAAGATGATGGCTTTGGTGTTGTAGAAGGCTCTTCTGTATTACCTGGTTGTGCCTCACAAATATCAGTAGTACAGTAAGAATAACATCCTAAATGTACTAAAATATAGTCTTCTTCTTCCCCACATTTCAAGTTTACCTTCATTAGATATTCTGTTTCTTTCTTTTCTAGTGAAACATAAGAAGCAGTTACATCACAAGAATCCCCATTTTTATCTGTGAATGGAACTAATAACTTCAAATCTAACATTTTTTGAAGTGTTAAAGTAGTTTTATCTCCTACTTCAGCTGGTAATCTCTCTGTTGTAAAATAAGTAATACCTGCTTCCTTCATGGTTTGTAAGTTAGCATTGAAAATTTGGTCTTTTAATGGATTTAAAGAATCCATATTAGGCCATGGTACTAACCAAATTAGTAGTAATACAAATATGATAATTAAAATTAGCTTTAAGATGAAGTCAACAAGTAGACTTCTATTTTTTCTTTCTTCTGTATACATATACATTCCCCCTTCGTTTTATGCCGTGTATTATAGCATAAAACAAATTTTTTGTCAAATATTCTCTCTAAGTTCTACAATCGTACAACCTACATTAAAGAAATTTATATAATATTTTTCTATTCTTCTATCTTTTTTTAGTACTTCATGTACTTGTTTTTTGATAACGCCACTTCCTATTCCATGAATAATAATAGCCTTACTACATTTTAATTTCCATAAATCGTCTATAAACTGTTTTACTAGTATTTCAGCCGATTTCCTATCTTCTCCATGCAAATCAATGCTTGGTAGATGATTCGTTCGTGGCATACTATCTCTTGCTTTATATTTTACCATTTTTACCACCTACCAACATTATAGCAAAAAAGAGATTATCTTAAAAGATAATTCTTATTGTTTTTAAAAAATCCAACTAGAAAACCATTTTAAACTATCGACATAATCACTAGTTGTTAGCATTCCAGAAACAACTGGATAAAAGATAAGAAATAATAATATAACCAAAGCAACATAGAATATATAGAAGCTGTTATTTTTTAATTTCTCTGTAATCCATTTCATAAAGGCTACAATTGCTAGCATTACAAATGGTAAGGTTGGAAAATAATGGTACATAAACATTACCCTTCCAATGAATATATAAGGCAAATAGGTACATAAGATGAATGCTAAGATAAATAGCATTTCTTTCTTTCTTTTAAAAATAGAAGAAACAAGTACAAATAATGTTGCCAAAATTCCAAACCACCAAATTGCTGGATTTCCTATTCCTACTATTGTTGATTTAATATTTCCACCATAATATCCTACATAATACCAAACTGGTTTTGTCATAATAGGCCAAGTATACCATTCAGAAGAGAAATCATGAGTTGCGGTTAATTGGGAATGGTAATCAAACATATTCTTTGTCTGATTGATAATTCCTCCAATACTATTTTGATCATATCCATATACATTTGGAAATAATAGATAACATAATAGATAAATAATGATTGGAATGACTATAAAGAATAAAATACATGCTACAATAATTTTCCATGATTCTCTGTTTATTTTTAAAACATAGTAAATTAGTCCTGCAATTATTAAAATAATGTAGTAAATGATAGTAAGTTGCATTGCTAGTTCTGCTGATGCAATTAAAGCGGTAATGTAGTAAATCGCAATCGGAATGATACAAAGAGAAAACAAACCTGTCAAAAGAATGGTGTTAAGGTCGATTTTTTGATTTTTCTTTTCTTTGAATCCTTTGTAGATTAAATCTGTAAAGAAGACAATGGCTAAAGCCAATCCTGCATATAGTCCTGTCCACTTGGTAGCAATACTACATCCTATAAATAATCCAGATAGAAATAAATTTTTCAATTTTTCACTAAATTTAGCTTTTTTATCTAAAGATATATATTGATACATAAACAAAGCAGATAACATGATGAATAGTACTAGGAAGCTATCGACAGTTCCCATTCTAGTATGTGCAAAATGAAAGGTATCAAAAGTCATTAATATTCCTACTAAAATAGCCCATTTACGGTTTTTAAAGATTCTCTTTGCTAATATGTAGATTACTGGAATCATTAATAATCCAGCTAAAGTTCCCATCAAACGATAGCTAAAGGTACTCATACCAAACAATAAAATTGGTATCATCATAATTAACTTTCCTAGTGGTGGATGTGTCCATTCCATCGCATCAATACCATGTGCATATTCATATGCACTTCTTGCAAAATAGATTTCATCAAAATAAGTACTATTTAGATAACTAATCTTTGCTGGTACGGTTTCCGGTTCATCCACAATGACAGTGCTTTGATCATCAGAAGCTGTTGCTAATAATCTCTCCCCATATTGATCATATAACTGTACTTCTCCTAAGTAACTTCCAGGTGTTTGAGCAACAAATTTAAGATATTTAAAACTCTGATTTATAGTAAGGTCTTCCCAAGCAAATACATACTTTTCTTCAAAAGTAGCGATTTCAGTATAATTTTCGCCATCAGTAGATGCTAAAATTGAAAAAGATCCTACTTCTGGTCCTGTATAATAACGTATTTTGGATACTTCTTGACTATCTCCGGCCAGAGTGATATCAGCACTTTCCCCTGCATAAGTAAATTGATAATAAGTTTTTGGATTTTCTAAAGTTCCCAAACGATAGAATGAAATAATCAAATAAAAGATTACTAAAACTGCTATTATAATCCAATCTTTTCTATTTAGCTTAGGCGTATTATCTGCTAAACCACTTAAAAAAGCTCGTATTTTGGATTTATTATCTTTACTATTCTTCACTTTTTTCTTCATATATTATCCTCCTATACTATCATTATAAAAGAACATACAGATAAAATCAAGAACTTAGTTTTTAAATTTAAACAAGAAAAAAAGCATGACTAATTCATACTTTCTTTTACTTTTGCTTGTGTTGCAGTCAAGTTAGGGATGCTTTTATATGAAATTTACACTAATTGACTTTATGTCTTTCTTTTGATTACTTGTTGCGAAAAAATAGGGCTCTATCCAAAAATAGACCCCTTACAAAAATGATTTAACATTTTTTCCTTGCATAGATAATATATCACAAATATTTTTCTATGTCAAACTATTGGTCCAAATTTTCTTTATAATTCTTCTTGATAATTTTATCAAAATAATTATATATAGATTTCAATAGTTCATTATTATTATAGTACTTTTCATTTAAAATTATTCTTCCATAAAATAATTTTGTAATATCGTGTTTAACATTATTCTTTACACCTTCACTACTTACTATAATATTAAATATATATAAAGTATAAGTAATTTGTCTTATTCTCGAATTAGAAAGTTTAGTATTTCTATTTTCTTTTCCTATTCCACAATTCTTCAAATAATTAATAACTAATGTATCAATTCTATGTGTATTATCTTTTTTATCTAATTCAGATAGTACACACGAATTATGCGCTACTGCATTTCTAAGTTTATTTACTTCCCTTAAAATAAATATATATTTATTATCCTCTAATTGATAATACTTAGTAAAAAATGCAAAAAAGTTAATCAATTCTCCAAAAGTTATTATCTCAAGAAATTCCCAAATTGGTATATTTTCCATTTTAGTATCTTTATCTAGGTCATATTTAGAAAATATTTTTTGATAATATTCGTTTGTAACTTTTTTTCTAATACTTTCGTGTACTCTTTTAGGACATTCTTTATCATTAAAATCTTTTTCTAAATATAGATTAACTATTTTGTAACCATCTTCATCTATTGTATCTTCTATAGTATTTAATATTCTTATTTTTAAATAATGCTCTATATCAATTATCATTTTAAATAATACTAATCTAGTCCTATAATCTATAATAGATAAATCTTTTAAATATGCAAAATCTAAATCTATATACTTTCCTCGTTGTTCACCACATTGATATTTAATAAAATTATTTTTATAAGATGTTACATTATAATAATTATTATTTTCTCTCAAATATATTTCAGCATCTTTCTCTGAACATTTTTCAAATTTAATATTTTTACTTTTCATATATGGAACCATATCAGATATTACCATCATTTGTCTTAACATTAAATTTTTATTGTTCATAATTAACCTCCAATCCAAGACTATTTTTATTAGTTAATTATATTTTATCATAAAAAAAACTAGAATTTTTAAAATTCCAGTCTAATTTAGAAATAAACATCTAATTTTATAGGTTCTACCTTACATTTTTACATTCGGGTATTTATCTGCATACCTTAATATATCATCTTGTGTAATGATTATGCGAGTTAAGAACGCATCTATGTCTTGCTCTAATTTTGCCCCCCAAATTTGATTGCAGCTTGGGCAGCAGCCAGTCTTGCAATTGGTACTCGATAAGGACTACATGAGACATAAGTCAATCCTAATTGATGGCAAAATTCAACACTAACTGGATCTCCACCATGTTCTCCGCAAATACCAAGCTTGATATCATTTCTAATGGTTTTTCCTTTTTCTACAGCGATTTTCATCAAAGATCCTACTCCTTCTTGATCTACATGAGCAAATGGATCACTTTCAAAAATACCCTTTTTATAATAATCTTCTAGGAATTTACCAGCATCATCACGGCTAAATCCGTAGGTCATTTGCGTTAAATCATTGGTACCGAATGAGAAGAATTCTGCTTCTTCTGCTATTTGATCTGCTGTTAGGGCAGCACGTGGAATTTCAATCATAGTTCCCACATGATAATCCAACTCTACTTTAGCATCCTTTATGATTTGATCTGCTGTTTCACAAACGATATTTTTAACATATTTTAATTCTTTTACATCTCCAACCAATGGAATCATAATTTCTGGACTTACTTGAATACCATCTTGATTTACTTTAATAGCTGCTTCGATTACTGCTCGAGTTTGCATCTTAGCAATTTCTGGATACGTAATAGCCAAACGACATCCGCGATGTCCCATCATTGGATTAAATTCTTTTAAAGATTCCACACGAGCCTTTAAAGCTTCAAAGGTCATACCTAGGCTCTCTGCTAATGGTTTTATTTCTTCATCCGTATGTGGTAAAAATTCATGTAGTGGTGGGTCTAAGAAACGAATGGTAACACCATATCCCTCCATTACTCTAAATAATTGTTCAAAATCATCACATTGATAAGGAAGGATTTTTTCGAGTGCTTCTTCTCTTGCTTCTGTTGTCTCAGCTGTAATCATGCGACGGAAATTAAAGATTCTATCTGCTTCAAAAAACATGTGTTCTGTACGACAAAGGCCAATTCCTTCAGCACCAAATTTACGAGCAACACTGGCATCTTTCGGATTATCAGCATTGGTTCTTACTTTTAACTTTCTAACCTCATCGGCCCAACCCATAAATGTTTCGAAATCTCCAACAATTTCTGGGTCTACTGTTTTAATTTGTTCTCCGTATACATTTCCGGTAGAACCATCTAAGCTCATCCAATCCCCTTCATGATATTCTTTGCCATCTTTTGTGATTACTATTTTCTTTTCCTCATCAATTCTAAGTTCTCCGCAGCCAGACACACAGCAAGTTCCCATTCCACGAGCAACAACTGCAGCATGAGAAGTCATTCCTCCACGAATGGTTAAAATGCCATGCGCAAGATTCATTCCTTCAATATCTTCTGGAGAAGTTTCTAATCTGACTAATAAAAGATCTTTTTCTCCATCTTCATGTGCTTTTACAACATCTTCTGCTGTAAAATATATTTTCCCGGTTGCTGCCCCAGGAGAAGCCGCTAAACCTTTGGCAATGACAGTAGCTTCTTTTAAACTAGTTTGGTCAAAATTGGGATGTAATAATTGGTCTAATTGTTTTGGTTCTACCTTTAAAAGAGCTTCTTCTTTGGTGAGCATACCTTCATTTACTAAATCTACCGCAATCTTAAGTGCTGCTGCTGCTGTTCTTTTACCATTTCTAGTTTGTAACATGAACAGTTTCCCATCTTCAATGGTAAATTCCATATCTTGCATATCACGATAATGCTCTTCTAGGATACCACAAATACGAACGAACTCTTCATAACATTCTGGCATCGTTTCTTTTAAAGTATCAATAGACTTTGGTGTTCTAATTCCAGCTACAACATCTTCTCCTTGCGCATTCATTAAGTATTCGCCAAATAACTTCTTTTCACCAGTTGCTGGATTTCTAGTAAAAGCAACACCAGTTCCAGAAGTATCTCCACGGTTTCCATAAACCATTTCTTGAACATTTACAGCAGTTCCCCAAGAAGACGGAATATCATTTAATCTTCTATAAGTAATGGCACGGTCATTATTCCAACTTCTAAATACCGCCTTAATTGCTTCTAATAATTGTTCCTTAGGGTCTTGTGGAAATGGAACTCCCGCATGTTTTAAATATTCTTGCTTATAAATGTCTACTACTTCCATTAAATCTTCTGCAGAAAGTTCTGTATCAAATTCTACCTTTTTTTCTTCCTTAATCTTATCAAATAATCTTTCAAAAGAACTTTTTGGAAAACCCATTACCACATCTGCAAACATTTGAATAAAACGGCGATAAGAATCGTAAACAAATCTAGGATTTCCGGTCACATCAGCAAAGCCTTTTGCAACTTCATCATTTAGTCCTAAGTTTAAAACTGTATCCATCATTCCGGGCATACTAGCACGTGCTCCACTTCTTACGGATACTAAGAGTGGATTTTGACTATCCCCTAATTTCTTTCCTGTTATATTTTCTAGTTCTGCCACTTTTTCATAAATTTCCGTAACGATTTCATCAGCAATCTTCTTATCATCCTCATAATATCTAGTACATGCTTCTGTTGTAACGGTAAACCCTCGAGGAACAGGTAGTCCAATACTAGTCATTTCGGCTAAGTTGGCACCTTTTCCACCAAGGAGTTCTCTCATATCTTTATTTCCTTCACTAAACAAGTAAACGTATTTCATATCATCATCCCTTTCATTTTACCTGTAACTAAAGTATAACAAAAAAGAACCATCAAAACAATTTAAATTAGTAATTTTGCTACTACTTGACAATTATTTGATTTTGGTTCTTTATTGCTCTACTTTACAGTTTATTTCTATTTCTGTCACATATGACTCTTTTATTTTCTTGCTCTTGGATGTGTTTTTAAATAGACATCTTTAATGCGATCATTGGTAACATGAGTATAAATATTCGTTGCCGATAAAGACTCATGCCCTAGTAATTCTTGAACACTTAATAAATCACATCCTTCGTTTAATAAGTGCGTTGCAAAACTATGTCTAAGCATATGGGGAGTTAGATGTTTCGTTAAAGCCGATTTTTTCATAATTTCATTTAAAATAAATTCTACTCCTCTAGTGGTTAGAGGACCACCCAATGAATTTAAGAACAGGTATTCACTATTTTTTTGATTCAAGTGACCTCGACCATTTTCCAAGTAGAGTTTTAATCGCTTCTCTGTGATGGGATTATAATAAACGATTCGTTCTTTATTTCCTTTTCCTAAGATTTTAATCGTTCTCTGGGTATGATTAATATCTGCTACCCGAATACTAACCAATTCTCCTACTCTCATTCCTGTTGCATAAAGCATTTCTAATATTAAGGCATTGCGTTGTCCTAAGGGAGAAGTTAAATCTGGAATTTCAAATATTTCCTCAATTTCGTTGTATTCTAAGTACTTGGGTAATCTTTTTCCTTTTTTAGGGAGTTTTAACAAATGAAAAGAATAATTTTCAATATTATGATTGGCGAGAAAACGATAAAAACTACGAAGGCAAGAAATTTTTCTACTAACAGAAGAAGCTTTGGCTGATTTTTCATTATATAAGTAATTTAGATACCCTCGTGCTTGGATATAGGAAATCTTCAAATAATCAATATGATTATCCTCACAATATTTTAAAAAAGATTCTAAATCCAACTGATAATTTTGAATGGTATATTTAGAATCGTTTTTTTCTAGTTCTAAATATTCAACAAACTCTTTTATAAAATTCATTGTAATCTAACCTTTTGAGATACTTCTTCCGTATCTTCTCCATACATGCTTTCATATTCACTTGGGTCTAGATATTCATCTCTTTCTAAATTGAACTGAACAGTTCGTTCTTGAACTGTTGCAAATTCACGGCTCAGATAGTAAGGATTAGCAACCATAGCGGGAGATTGAACCTGAATATTTTTTGTTGCAGAATTTTTAGTTCCTTTTCTTGGATATCTAAATAAATTTTCACTTTTTTGGCGGCAAATAGAAAGCCCTCTAAAATTTTTGTAATTCTGTAAACTTTCTTCTATTGCTCCCTTTAGCTCTACCAGATTTCTTTCTTCTTCCTCTTTATAAACACCTTGATGATACCCTACTGTATATTGGTATAATAAAGTTTGAAAACGATTCTTATAAGTATATACTTCATCAAAAAAAGAAGAATAGTTAGGCGAATGTAATTGGTCAAATAAATATTGTTTCATTTCTTGATAACTTGTAGTATCCTTGATTGTTTTGACAGAAGAAAGTTCTTCTAATAATTTTCTTATATAATGGTTGTCAGAAACAACGGAAAATTCTCTTCCTTTACTAGTATCCAAAATTACCACTCGTTTTATTTCGGAATTAGATAGTTGTAGCTTATTTGCTAGTTTATAAACAAGGTCATAATAAGTGGTACTTTGGATACTAAAACGATCTAAATCTTGCAAAGTTGCTTTCTCAAAATCTTCTAATGTTAACATTTTTTCACTTGTACTTGTATCTGTATAAACTTTAAAACAGTATTTAGCCATATACTTCACCTCTTATTAAAATAATACCACGAACAAAAAGAAAAGAAAAGTTTCTACTCGAATAACTTTTCTTACTTTTCATACTTACATTCTAAGTTACTACATTTTACTTTATGATTTTTCTCAGTTAGTAAACTGCCACATTCTGGGCATACTTCCCCAGTTGGCATATCCCAAGTAGCAACTTTACATTTTGGATAGTTGTTACATCCAAAGAAAACTTTTCCTTTTTTTGTTTTCTTTTCCACAATCATTCCCGTTTTACAAATAGGACAAGGCATAATTTCTTTGACTTCTTTTGGCTCCTTTTTGATATACTTACACTCTGGATAATTACTACAAGCTGTAAACTCACCATATCTTCCTTTGCGAATGACTAAAGGATTCCCACACTCAGGACAACTTTCTCCTGTTTCTTGAGGTTTGGCTTTTTCCATTTCTCCAAATGCTTTCTGTAAAATTGGATCGAACTTCTGATAGAACTCTGATAAGACTGTAATGTTATTCGCATCATGAGAAGCAATTTTATCTAAATCTGTCTCCATATTAGCAGTATATTCTACATTAATAATATCACTAAAGAATTCTTGGAGTTTGTCGGTTACTTCAAAGCCAATATCTGTCGGGATAAATTTTTTGTCTTCTACATTTACATAACCACGATCACGAATATTACTAATGATCGTTGCATAAGTAGATGGACGCCCTATTCCTAATTTTTCCATTTCTTGAATTAATTTTGCTTCTGTATAACGAGCTGGTGGATTCGTAAAATGTTGCTTCTTTTCTACTTGATCCGTAATATACTCTTTTTCTTTGAATTCTGGTAATACTTTATCTTCACTAGACTCATAATCTGCATATATTTTTAAATACCCATCAAAGACCAATACTTGACCAGTTGTTTTAAACAAATAATCTTGATTATTGAAAACAACGGTTGTTTGATTTACTTTGGCATCTGCCATAATGGAAGCTAGAGCACGATAAAAAATGATACGATACAATTTATATTCATCATTTGATAAATAGGATTTTACAGATTCTGGAGTTCTAAGTATGCTAGTTGGCCTAATTGCTTCATGGGCATCTTGTACATTTTCCTTCTTTTTGTCTTGTTTTTGATATCCTATATATTCTTTACCATAATTCTTTTGGATGAAATCTTTCCCACTTTTTATAAATTCATCTGATAGACGAATAGAATCCGTTCTCATATATGTAATCAAACCTACGGTTTCACTTCCCAAATCAATTCCTTCATACAACTTTTGGGCAATACTCATCGTTTTCTTTGCAGGAAACCCCAATTTGGTAGAAGCCTCTTGTTGTAGTGTACTAGTAATAAATGGCGGTTTGCTTTTTTTGTTTTTTAATTTTTCTTCCACTTTTACTAGATGATAAGTATCTGTTAGCTTACTTAAAATCAAATCTGCTTCTTCTTCATTATGAATTTCTAATTTTTTATTCTGATATTCAAACAGCTCTGCTTCAAAGTTTTCAAAAATAGAAGTAATCGTCCAATATTCCTCTGGTACAAACGCTTGAATTTCTCTTTCTCTATCTACGATTAATTTTAAAGCTACGCTTTGTACACGACCAGCACTTTTACCACCAGTTTTGGATTGCATTAACTTGGATAAGCGAAAGCCAATAATACGATCTAATATTCTTCTGGTTTCTTGACTCTTTACCAAATCATAATCAATTTTTCTAGGTTCTTGGAATGCTTCTAGTACTTTATCATGGGTAATTTCATGGAAAAGGACACGATCATAATCCTTCTCTTGAATACCAAGAGCTTCTTTTAAATGCCAACTAATCGCTTCTCCCTCACGGTCTGGGTCAGTAGCCAAATATACTTTATTAGCAGCCTTCGCTTCTTTTTTTAATTCGTTTACTAGTTTTTTCTTGCCACTGATAAAAGTATAGCTTGGTTCAAAATTATTTTCTATATCTACCCCAAGTCCATATTTCCCAGTAGTCGCTAAATCTCTAATGTGACCTTTAGAAGATACTACTTTATAATCTTTTCCTAAATATTTTTCAATCGTTTTACTTTTTGCTGGAGATTCTACAATTACTAAATTCTTCCCCACAAAATCACATCCTTCATTAAATTTATACTAGCTATTTGCTATTTTGTCAATTTGATTTTCTAATATACTATACCAAAAAATAAAGAAAATTACTCACTTTCTTTTAAAATTTTTTGATATTTTTGATTAACTTTTTCAAAATCAATCGGATTCATAAAATTCTCAATATAACCCTTTCTATTATTTCCATAATCCAAATAATAAGCATGTTCCCATACATCGATTCCTAAAATTGGCTCCATACCTAAACTATAAGGACTATCTTGATTCGCTAAATTCAAAATATAAAGTTCATGATCCTTTTTTACTGTTAAAAAAGTATAACCAGATCCCGGTAAAGTACTAGATAGGTTAATAAACTGTCTTTTAAAGTTTTCAATACTACCGAATTTAGATACCAAAGCACTATAGAGCGGTTCTGGAATATTGGATGTTTGAAGTCGATTCATACTATCAAAGTATAATTCATGATTGATAACCCCTCCAGCATTATATAAAATTTCATTTCTATCTTCTATAGGAAAGACATCGATATTTTGAAACAAATCTTTTAAGGGATATTGAAATTGGAAATGATTTTTTTCTAGTATAGTGTTTAAATTTCTTAAGTACTTTAAATAATGATTGTGGTAATGAGCTTCCATCGTCTTTCTACTAATACTCGGTTCTAGAGCACTGTAATCATATTTTAAAATATATGGTTGATACATAACATTCCTCCTAAAAATATATATATGAAAAAAAGAAAGGAATTATAATTAGTTTCCCTTCTGCAAATGAATATATGCTCTCTTCTCTTATATTGAGGAGAAATGATCGTAATCGTGTCTTGTTGATTTTCTTATTAGTATTAACTAAAAATATTAATAAGAGTCACTGTTATTTTTTTATCATTTCTGAGATTGGTTTGAATGTTTTTCTATATCCATCAATTAGTCCATATTTTTCAATTGCTTCTATATGTTTCTTAGTAGGATATCCCTTATGGGATTTAAAGCCATACATTGGATAGTTTTTATCTAATTCCATCATCATACGATCACGAGTTACTTTTGCAATCACACTGGCAGCTGCAATCGAAATACTTTTGGCATCGCCTTTAATGATAGAAGTACTAGGCATTTCTAATTTTTCTAATTTCATCGCATCAATTAGAATATGCTGTGGTTTGATTTTACTGTTTGCTACGGCTTGATACATGGCTAATTTTGTTGCTTCATAAATATTTACTTCATCAATTACTTTTTCATCCATCATTCCGATTCCAATGCTCAAAGCATGTTCCACAATATAATCATAAAATTCTTCTCTTTTTTTCTCACTAAGTTTTTTAGAATCTGTTAGTCCTTCTAATACAAAATCCTTTGGTAAAATAACACATGCTGTAACAACAGGTCCTATTAGTGGGCCTCTCCCTACTTCGTCCATTCCAGCTACATAGTCGATTCCATTATTCCATAATTGTTTCTCATATTGATATAAATCCATTTTACTTCACCTACAGAAATAATAACTACTTTTATTTTTTAAAAACTCCTATCACTTTTTTGAATCCTTCTTTTCTTTTTAATCTACGTTGCTCTTTTTGAATCCTTTTTATTTTAAATATATAGTGTTGTGCTTGAATTTGAAGCAAAGTTAAATTATGAATTTTAGAAACATATTCATTTCTTGTTTGTGAATCTTTATTTTTAGTATAACTATCTTCTTCCCAATCCTTATCTACATCGGCTGATAGTATAATTTGTTCTAAAGCTTTCACTTTCTCTTTATCATTTAAATTTTCTTGTTCAACACCTTGTGCTTTTAAAAACTCTTCTACTGATAACATTTGTGTTTTTTCCATATCTTTTTCCATTTTAATCCCTCACTACTACTATATGCGATTCCGTATAATTTTCCAAAAATTTCCTTTTGTTTAAAATACAAATGATTTTTTTATTTTTTTCTAAATATTGTTTTAACTTTTTGCGATAATCTTAGTCTTATATTTGAAGATTGAACTTTTTTTCTTTTTAGAGATATTTTCCTTTCACTTTTTACAACTTTTTTTAAGTAATTTATACATATATTTAATTCAGAAATAGTTCTTTGATCAGCCTCTACTCTTTTTATGCAGTCATCTTGTTCAGCTTCATCAGTAGTATGGGTTGCCTTATCATAGGAAATATCCATATCGACTTCTAATGCAATCTTTTTTTCTCGAAGTGCGGAAAGTTTCTTTTTATTATTTAGATTACTAGTATCCATCTCGCAATAATTTAGAAATCCATCTATTTTTTTATCAATTGTTTCATTCTGTAATACTTCCATTATAATATACCTTAAATTAGTTTAAACGATCTAGCGTTATACTACCTAAATTCCCTTCTTTTAAATCGCGAATAACTATATTATACACTTTTTCGTAATTAATGGTACCCCCTTTTTGCAAAGCCCCTCTTCTTTTCGCTATTTCATCTAAAGTAAATTCTATATTTTCAAAATCAATATTGTCTAGTTTATAACGCTCTTTTAATCTATTTGGATATAAATCGTTCATAATTTTCAATATAAAAATGGCTAATTCCTGACTATCCAATATTTCTTCTTTAATGGATGATAGACTGGCTAAAATAGATGCTTGATATTGGTTCTCAAGTTTTGGCCATAATATTCCAGGAGAGTCTAACAAATCGATATCTTTATGAATACGAATCCATCCTAAATTTTTAGTAACACCTGGACGATTGCCAATATTTACTACTTTCTTACCAACTAAACGGTTAATCAAAGTACTTTTTCCGACATTGGGAGCTCCAACCACCAAAGCTCTAATATTTCTAGGTTTCAATCCTTTTTCTTTCCTTTTATTATTCATTTCTTGTAGTAATTTTTCACTTTCTTTGATAATTAGATTTACATTTTTTCCATTTACTAAATCTACAGGAATTACTACATAACCTTGTTCTTTATAGAATGCTAATATCTTATCAGTTTCTTCTTTATCACATATATCGTACTTAGTTACAATTAATAAACGAGGTTTATTTTTTACCAGATCATTTATATCTATAATTTTAGAACTAATAGGCATTCTAGCATCAATTACTTCATATATAATATCAATCAAATCTAACTTTTCTTTAATTTCTCTTCTGGTTTTTGCCATATGCCCAGGGTACCAATTTATATTTACCTGATTTTGTCGATTATTTTCCATAATTTTTCACTTCCTTATTTTTTTTACAATATTTCTTTCTTCTAATGGTAATATTTCACTCACTTGTCCATCATATAAATTGTTAGCTAATTCTATCGATACTTCTAATGATGACTGTAAATCTTCATAAGGATTTTTACCATAGTCTAATTCATACAACCAATCAAGATATTTAATTTTAGAAGCAGCATTAGGACGCCCATAAATAACTTTACCACTATGTAACCAATAACCGAACTCAACATTAGTAGTAAATCCTCCCATATCTGGTAATTTTCTAGGTACCCAAAATAAAATTACTGTAGCATTAGTCAATGCGATTCTTTCCCACATTGCTTGATCTACATAATCATCTTTAGGTTTCCAAGTAGAATATTCAGGAACATACACTACTCCATCAAAACCTAATTGCATTAAAATTTCACAAGCTTTCGTTCTCCAAGAAATAATATTTTCTCCTCGTGGAGTTGGTCCAGCTAAAAATATAGATTTTTCCCCTTTTATAACTTCTTGGTCAGAATAATTAATAATCATAATTTACACCGCTTTCTTATTTATATAGATTTTTCAATACATTCGTAAGACAATCTTCAGCAGTCTTATCAGTATCTGCAAAACTAATTCTAACTAATTTTCCATTTACTTTAAATATGTATGGATTCTTTACTTTTGTAATAAATTCTAATATTCTCTCGTTACTTGGTTT
>CALVSR010000023.1 GCA_944359075.1 uncultured Bacilli bacterium | reverse complement strand
TGGGCGATATAGGACTCGAACCTATGACCCCCTGCTTGTAAGGCAGGTGCTCTAACCAACTGAGCTAATCGCCCGAATATAAATTGCTACGAACTAACGACTTGACAGTATCAAATATATCATTTCGAAATATATTTGTCAATATAATTAAATGTTTTTTTTCAAGTTTTCGAAAATTTATATATAATCTATTCAAAATGTCCATCTATTTCTTCTAATTTTTTGGAAATCCATTTATTCAAATTTTCTTCTAATGGGGTAAAACCTCTAGAAACCTCTTTTAATTTAAAATCAGTTTTAGTAGGTAATCTATAATTCATATTTTTGATACTTAATTTCACATGGTATACTGCTTCATCCACTTCTATAATCTTTGCTTGGATAGTTTCACCAATATTAACATAATCATTGATATCTTTTACAAAACCATCAGAAATTTCAGAAATATGGATCAATCCACTATAAAACTCATCTAAGCTAACAAATATTCCATATTTTTCTATTCCTGTAACTTGTCCCGTTACAATTCTACCCTTTTCATATTTTAACATAATAACACCTCATCACTAACTTTGATTATTATAACAAAAGATGGGAACTTATTCAACTTCTGTTGCAATAAAATCAAATTCATCATATAATAATGCTGGTGATATTATGAAAGAAACAGAGCAAAAAATTATTGACGTCATAGAAAAGATTAGACCATTTCTAATTAGCGATGGTGGGGATATTGAATATGTTAAATTTGAAAACGGAATCGTATATGTAAAGATGATGGGACACTGTAGTAATTGCCCTATGTTAGATGTAACTTTAAAAGAAAGTATCGAAATGGCAATCACTAGTGAAGTACCAGAGGTAATTGAAGTACAAAATATCATAGATGAATCTATCTAATAAAAATATAGTGTTATAAAAGGCGTATTATGATACGTTTTTTTATTTTCATGTTATACTTTTTTTATAATCCAAGGAATCATTGGAATATGATAATTTTCTTGAAAGAATAATCCAATATCCTTTATAAATGTTTGAAACTCATCCGCTCTACTTTCTAAATATAAAAGATCGATATCTCTATTATTGGTAATCATTTCTTCTAAATAGTCAAAAAAGAAACTAGGAAATAAAATTCTAGCAAAAATCATTCTAATTCCATACCTAGAAAAATAATGATTTTCTAAGTATTGTTTTACAAGGTCTAAATCCCAAACTCTGTGAAGAAACATCGATTTAATATACTCACTAATGTCTCTACTAGCATGGTCGATAATAATATTAGCAGGATCATAATAGTCATACAATTCATAGTTAATTGTTACTCTATCATGAGAAATTACCAATTGGTCGCTTGGCTCTTTTTGCTCTTCTCTTTCGCTTTCTTTTAGATATAATAGTGCATTTTCAGCAATACCAATAAAATAGTGAAATAATGGATATATTTTTTTATAACCATCTTGTTTGATAAACAGCCACTCTTCAAAATAATCAATTTTATTTTCCCACAATCTTGTCCATGGAAATCTATTCAAAGTGGAAATTTTATTTCCAATGTCCAAAAACATATCATTTTTAATATCAAAAATACTAATTTTTTCATTTTCAATATTACTTAATTTCAAAAGTATATATGGCTTATTTTCAATCCAAGTTATATAATTATTTTCACGATTTAAAATAATAGAAAAAAAATAGCGATATTTTTCTAATTGATAACTTAACTCTTGATAATAAATGGATATACTAGAATTATAACAAGGTTTTAATACGTATTTTGTTTGGTCATTATAAAAAAAATACTTTTCATTACTAAAGTATATATTATGAATATTAAAACCATAATAGTAATTAATAAAGTTTTTCATATTATCTACCTATAATAGAATATGAAAAAAACACTAAAAATATTAGTGTTTTATATTCTATGTTTAGGCTATTCTTTTTACTTTTTCTTCTAAACTATCATCAAATGAAGTAGTATTATCGTTGCTCATAAATTCGGTCTGTTGCAAAGCAGCAAGGATTTCCTGTTTTTTAGCAATACTTTCATTAACTCCTGTAATATTTTCCCTAATGTCATTGATTCTAGATTGAAATTGTAAGATTTTATTTTCATTTGCCTGTCTTCTATTATTTGCTTCCTCAATTACACCTTCATATTCTTTTCGGACAAGCATTAAAGTTTTTGTTTGATTTTCATAGGCTGCAACCAACTGTCGATCCAGTTCGCTATTTCTTCTTTTTACTTCTTCTTCTTGTTTTTCTAGTTCACTTACTTCTACACTAATTTTACTTAAATTCTCGTCTGAAACTAATGCTTGTTCTTGTGCTAGAGTTGCTTCATTTTTTACACTTTTTACTAACTGTGTTTCTTGGTCTATTTTTGCCATATATGTATTAATATCTATTATACTATTGTTTTTATCGGAATTTATTTCGTTACTGCCATTAGACAAGTCTGAACTTTCTGATTGACGAATAGGACTATTTTGTTCCGCCATCAATGATGAAACTGTAGGAACTGATTCTTCTTTTATCTCATCAGAAACCACCTCATTATTAGTACTAGGAATAACTGTTTGTTGATCTTGATGCTCAGCTTCTATACTTGGAGTTTGAGTAGAAGTGTTTGTCTCCATTCCTAATTGATCTTTCCCTAATTGAATTGCTTCAGAGATTAATGCACTAGATTTTCTTTCTATGTTTTTCATTTTATCTTCTTTCACATTGATTGGTCGATCTTTTCCTGTAACTAATTGAATATACTTCTTAGGAGAAACATGCAACTGTTTTTGATCCTCTGGTAAATGAATTTTAGAAGATTTTATCATTGGAGCAGCTCCTACTTTATATGGTATGTTTTTAACATGTTCTAATAAATTGGCATGGCTTAATCTTCTTAGTTTGATCTTTGATTCAATTTCTGGATTAGCCAAAATTTGATCTATTTTATCTTGTGTAATTTCCATTTATAATTTACCACCTTTCTAGTCGTTCTTTGAAAGTTCTCTTAATACATCTTTAATTCTAGACCATTCTTCATCGCTTTCAATGGCACCCATCTTTGGCATTTCTCCACTACGGTCTACACTTGATACATAAATAGTAACATTACCATTTTCATCCTTTTCATTACGTGTATAAACAACATACTCCTTTTTTGTATCATTAAACTCAAAACAAATTAATAAGTCAACCTCTTCCGTTGTCCCATCTTCTTTAATAATAGAAAGTATTTTTTTATCCATTTCTTTGTTATCCATATTTTACACATCCTCCCTTTATTATCTATTGGATATTGTAGCATATTTCTATGAATTAGTTCAAGTCTTTTAAGATTTTTTCTCTTTTTTTTCTAATATATAGTATCGGCATTCATAACTACAAAATTCTTTCAAGTAGTCTTCTATTCTTTCATAATCATTATACTCTCTACAGTTTTTATTCTTTTTCTTACAAAATCCTTTTAAGCGTAATTTATCGTAGGAATAATCTCCTAAAATATAATCATAGTCATCAAAATAATCCGTAAACTTTTCTATTAATTCATTTGTTTCAAAAGCATTTTTATAATTTTTAATTAATTCATACTCACTTTCGTTTAACACTATCTTTTTCATCGTATCCTCTTCTTCTATTCTTTATTCATAGATTATTTAGTCTAAAGAAATTATAGCAAAAAATATAAAAACTTGCAAACTGCTAGTTTTCTAAAGGTATGGAATACAAAGAGGAATCTCTTACCAAACCACTTCCATAATAGTTAGGTACACTTCCTTGAATCATCTTAATAGCCAAGGGAATATCACATTCTAATACCATTTTATCTGTTAAAAAAGGCAAAATAATTTGTGCAGTCATTTTTAATTTTACTCCTATCTTTACCAAAGCATTATTGATTCCGTAGGGAGTAATTTCCGTAGTAATATTACTAGTTACATCACCTACGTAGTGCATTCTTATGGGGATAGAAGGACCGATATTAGATAAAATAGAGTTTCCAGTTACTACACCAATGGGAATTTTAGCAATGATTCCTTTCTTCAAATCTTCTATCTTCTCTTCTGATAAATCCATATCATATATCCCTATCGTATCTAGATTCCCTTCTTCTAATGATTTTAAATTATTTTGAACAGCGCTAGTAGCAATATTTAAAACCTGATTTACAATCACAGGATTGAAGTCAATAGTTTGAATTTCTCCATTATCACTCATAATAGTATCAAAGAGTTCTTCTACATTAATTTCATTTTCTAGTACCTGAGCAATGGCTTTATTGATTACAGTAGTAGAAAATTTATTGATTTCTAACTCTGCATTTTCTAATAAGATAGGCGTAAATCGGCTATTCATGAAATTCAAAAAGAATCCTACTACAACCAAACACAATAGGAAAGTGATCATTAAAATATTAACTTTTTTCAATTTTTTGCGTTTTTTTAAATGAATTCTTCGTTTCATCTTTTTATCCTTCTTTTCTAATTCATTATATGTAAAAGAAAAAAAAGTAGAAAAATTCTACTTAAAATAAACAATCTATTTCCTTTTATTTGGTTTAGGATTTCATATTTTATAGTTTATATAAAACGATAAATAATATATCCAATCACTCCAACCACAACTAATACAAAGAAGATAATTGCGAGTTTTTTGGCTAGACTCATTTTGGTACCTTCCAAAAAGGATTCATCTTCTTCATCGAACTCAAAATCTTTTCTTGATAATTCCATGGACTTTGTATAAAAAGATTGATCTATTTTCTGTTCACTCGTATTATCACGATCAAAATCTTCTTCCTGGGTAGCTGATTGTTTTTCCGCTTCTATATCTTCTAACATTTGTTTAGAAATCACTGTTTCTGATTCTTCAGAGGGAAGTAAATCGCTTAATAATTCATCATCAATCTTTTTTCTTAAACTATTAGAGGTAATGGTATGAATTAATTCTTCTAAATTTTCTTCCTCATCTTTTGTGAGCTTCTGTTTTTTTTCGCGGTATTCTTTTAATTTTTCTTGACTCAAATCGGATAAAATACTATATTCTACTGTTTTCAAATGCCTCTTTTTATCCATTTCATCTGTAAGCTTACGATTTTTTCGAGCTTCTTCTAGCACATCATTAATATTATAATTTTTTTCTGTGATATCTTCTTCATCTGATGTTTGATTACCTGATTCTAGAGAATTTGCCCCTTGTGGCTCTTTACTTTCTGAGAATAATAATTTATTTCTCTGAAAATTTTCTCTTTTATTAGAAGAATTGAAATTCGAAGCATCACTTAAATCAATCACATTATTATTCTCTACTTGAGTAAATTCTGTTAAAACTCTATTGGTATACAAATCCTCATATAAACGCTCATTTTTTTGGGAACGACTTCGAATAGGTTGAGCAGAGTTTATATGATATTTATCCATTCTGCTTACCATAATATCACTCCTTATCATAATTACTATTATCATATCATAAAATAAAGAAAAGCAAAAGTTTTTCATTAAAATTAGCAGTAGTGTTGTTATTTTTCTTTTTTTTGCTATAATTTACTTGAGGAGGAATAAGTTTGAAAGTAAAAGTAAAAAAAGATACTTGCATTGGTTGTGGAGCATGTACAGTAATTGCTGATCATGTTTTTCAAATTGGGGATGATGGATTAGCAGAAGTAATTCATCCAATCGAGAACGAAAGTGAAAAAATTGCTAACATTCCCAATGAAGAAAAAGAAAATGTAATAGATGCTTCTGAAAGTTGCCCAACTGGTGCAATCGAAGTAATAGAAAACGAGGAACATGAGTAATCATATTTCTCGTTCTTTTTTATTTGCTAATACATAAAGCTTGCTGACTTCCTTACCACTAAGTTTTCGATACTCACCAGAATTTAGGCCTTTCGTTGTTAAAAAAGCAATTTTTTCTCTTTTCAATTTGTCCACTCTATAACCTACTTTTTCAAACATTCTTTTCACTTGATGATTCTTCCCCTCGTGAATTGTGATTTCTACCAAAGAATGATTGGTTTTATGATCCATTTTTCGTACCTTTACCCGACTAGCTTTCACTACTACTTGATCTAATTCTACACCTGTTTCTAATTTGCGAATTGCTTCACCATTTATAATTCCTTCTACTTTTGCGATATAAACTTTGTCAATTTCACTTTTAGGATGCATAATCATATGAGCAAATTCTCCATCGTTTGTAAGAATGATTACTCCTGTTGTATCATAATCTAATCTACCAACTGGATAAATTCTTTTATCGGTTTCAATAAGATCCACTACAGTTTTTCTATGCTTATCATCACTAGTTGTAGTCACAACACCACGTGGTTTATTTAATAAATAATATTCTTTTTCTTCACGAGTAATCCTTTCATTATTAATTTCAATCACACTTTTGTCACTAACCTTAGTTCCAAGTTCAGTAATTACCTTACCATCTACCTTTACTTTACCTGCTTTGATTAATTCTTCTGCTTTTCTTCTTGAGCAATAGCCACTATTAGCTATGATCTTTTGTAAACGTTCCATAGGCCCTCCTACTTTATTTTCTGATTCACAAATTTTTTCACTTCATCCATATCATCTGTTATGTTATGAAATGGTAAAGATTTAAAAATTAGGTCATCATATTTCAAATTATAATCATAGATTCTGGAATCCAAAATGGAAATAACAGCAGTATCCGATTCACTTCTAATTGCTCTACCTGTCCCTTGCTTTAATTTATAAATCATCTCTGGCAAATAAACTTGTAAGAATCCATCTTGATACTGACTTGCTTTATAATCGATCACCGGATCAACAATTGGAAAAGGAAGTTTAGCAATAATCACTTGACTTAGAGACTCTCCTTTAATATCAATGCCTTCATAAAAAGACCCAGTAGCAAACAGGCAAGAAGAAATATTTTTTTCAAAGCTATCTTTTAACGTTTTTGTGTCGATATTTTCCTTTTGAATATAGATAGGAAAATCAAAGTTATAAGTTCCAATATGTTCGTAAACATAATTCATATCACTTTTAGAAGTAAACAAAACTAGAGTTTTTCCTTGAGTAATTTCTATCAAAGCACGAATCCTTTCTACAATATCTTCTAAATATTGATTTCTATTTTTTGGAGAAGCAATATCTTGTGGGCAATATAAAATAGTATGATTATCATAATCATATGGTGAGGTTTGCGGAAATTCTTTTAATACCTGTTTTCCAACAATCTTATCCAACCCTACGGAAGACGAATAATAATGATAATCATCTTCACTTGTAGATAAAGTAGCACTAGTTAAAATCACACCGGCATGAGTTCTAGTTAATAGATTAGCAGATAATTTAGATACATTTTTTGGAGCATAAGTCAGTCTTAAATACTTGCCTTGTACATCTACAAAATCGACCCAATAGATATTTTGACTGTTTTCCCTTAGAATCATATCTTTAAGAATGAATTGAACATTTTTTAGTTCATCAAAAGCTTTTTTATCTAATTTATAAATTCCGTTTAAGTTTTTAGTTTGTATTTCCTTAAGAATATCTTCAATAGAAACTATAAGTCTCTTAATAATCTCTTCTAATTTAAACCCGCATTTAAATGGAACACGGTTACAATCCAAGTAATTATCAATTGTATCGTCTGTTTTACGAATTTCATTTTTAGCACTAGCTCTAAGTTTCATAAACAATTCTGTCAACTGGTCAAAAAAAGATTGGGGTGGTAAATAATCTTCTGTATAATTGGAAACTGATGCATATAAACGATACAATAAAGATTCAATATGTCTCTTATCAATAGCCAGTACATAAGAGTTACGGACTTTTTCTTCTAAATTATGAGCTTCATCTATCACGATCACTCGGTTTCCTTGAAATAAGCGTTCGCTATCTTCGGTTTTCAAATCTTGAACAAGTAAATCTTGATTAGTAATAATAATTTTAGCATTTTTATAATTTGGTCTTTCATGTGCTATTTTACAATTTGCATAATAAGGACATGCCATATTAGAACACACACGGACATTAAAGTTTTTCCACATTTTATCACTAATATTATCAAAATCTTTACGATCAATGGTTTCTGATTTTAATACCTCATCCAAAATATAACGATATTTTCCATTTCCTGTCGTTTGTAAAAAATCATTTAATCTTTTTCTACAAATATAATTATTTTTTCCTTTTGCGAGCACAATTGGAATAGAATCTTCTTTTAACCCTAGCATTTTTATAACTGCTTTCACATCTTGAATTAATTGTTCTTGTAAAACAATAGTCGAAGTAGCTATAATAAAACCTTGAAACTTTTCATCATCTTTAATAGATTGTATCAAAGGAATCAAATAAGCATAGCTTTTTCCTATTCCAACGCCAGCCTCAATTAATAAAACCTGTTTATTTTTAATCGTATCCACTACACTATATGCCATGTTTCTTTGCCCATCACGATATTGTAGAAATTGACTGTCTTCTATATGATCAAAAAAATCTTGGATTTCTAAAAATAACTTTTCATCATTTTTAGGATTTGTTTTATCCTGTTTCCAAATACTATTTTCCACCCTTTACACCCCACAATCCTTGCATATTGTATCATTTTTTTTATAAATACTCAAGTAATCTTATTACCATTATATATTCTTATTATACTGAATTTTTAATAAAAGAATAGGTGGAAAATATATTTTAATGCAGTAATAAATAAAAAAAGAATTCATCATAAATAAAAGAAAAACCTTGGTTAAGGTTTATGAAACTCCGAAAAAAATACTGATTAGTAGCACACTCATAATCAAAGTTACTAAATCTGCAAATAGCCCTGCTTTTAAAGCATAACGAATTTTTTTAATTCCTACACTACCAAAATATAAGGAAATGACATAAATGGTTGTATCCGTTGCTCCTTGCATCACAGCAACAATTCTACCCAAATAAGAATCTACTCCATAGGTTTTTATCATATCTATCATAACTGCAAAACTAGCATTACCGGAAATCGGTCTAATAATTGCCATAGGAAGGACTTCTACAGGTATTTTAATTATATCAAAAACTGGTTTTAAAAAAACGAATAGATGATTTAAAATTTCACTTTTTAATAAAATGTTAATGCCAAAAATCATCCCAATCAGATATGGAAAAATACTAATTCCCATGCCGAGTCCTTCTTTAGCTCCTTCTATAAATTCATCATAAACATTTACTTTTTTTGTAACTGCAACAATGATAATCATAAATACTACAACAGGAATTAACATATTACCAATATTAGATATGTTCACGGCGTTTCTCCACCTTCCATAAAAAGCGATCCATTAAAAGAGCTAAGGTCGTGTTTACGATGGTTGCAATAATGGTTACAAAAATCAAATCAGTTGGATTGCTACTACCATACATAGAGCGTACCGCAATAATATCAGTAGCCACTAAAGTAACACCACTTGTATTTAGTACCAAAAAAGTAATCATACTTCGTGTAGCTGTTTTTTTATCTTTATTTTTTTCTTGCATACATTTCATAGCTTTTAAGCCAAAGGGAGTAGATGCATTATGAATTCCTAGCATATTAATTGTTAGATTAGAAGCAATATAACCTAAAGCTTCATCTTTTTCATCTAATTCTGGAAAAATAATACGAAAAAAGGGTTTCATTTTATTAGCAAGCCAATCTAAAATTCCTGCTTTTTTGGCTACATTCATAATTCCACTCCATAAAACCATCATTGGAAACATAGCTAAAAACAATTCCAAACTAGTGGTTCCACAATTAATAATTTCCTGATTGATTATATCTACTCTTCCCGTCAAAAAACTATATGTAATTCCAATCATGATGAAACTCGCCCATATTTTATTAATCAAATAACCACATCCAAATCTTTTTGAAAAAGCCCTGTTTTTCCTCTTTTGCTTTTACATAAACCTTTTCTCTAAAAATTTCCTCCCCTGCTAGTTTCACAATCACAACCCCTACTTCGTCTCCATCTTTCACATTTTCTAACTTGGTTAATTTCACTAAAACTTTTATATTTTCTTTTTCGATTTCTGTAAGAGGATATGTAAAGTTCTCTTTAATATAAATCTGATTCGGATAATAAGCATTATCTACTTTAAACTTTTTCTTATCTAAAATGGTATAATTTCTATAATTTTCAAAACCATATTCATACATTGTTTCGTGCGATACATACTCATTGCCATCATTTAAAGTAACGGCAGTTAGATTCAATCCATTATTACTAGCATTGGTAACTAAAGTTCTACCAGCACTAGGAGTATAACCAGTTTTTCCACCCGTTGCATATTCATATAAACTTAATAATTTATTACGATTTGTCCAAAGATAACTTTTTTTATCCGTTTGAACGGTATATTTTTTTGTACCTACTATTTTCATATAAGTTTCATTGTGAGAGGCATAACTAGACAACAATGCCATATCATAAGCAGTAGATTTATTTTGTGTAACTTCATCTAACCCATGAGAATTATGAAATACTGTGTTAGTCATGCCGATTTCTTTAGCTTTTTCGTTCATCATTTCCACAAATTTTTCTTCCGTTCCACCGATAAAAGTAGCAATCACAATTGCAGCATCATTTCCGCTTCTTAGCATCAAACCATACACCATATCTAAAAGTTTCATTTTTTCTCCAAGTTCTATATAAATATTAGAACCATACATAGTAAGTACTTCTTCTCCAACGGTTACCTCTTCTTCTAATCGTCCCGATTCAATTGCTAGTATAGCTGTCATAATCTTAGTAATAGAAGCAATTAGTCTTGGATTATTTTCATCTTTGGCATATAAAACGCGTCCTGAATCACTGTCCATTAAAACACAACTGCGACAACTTAAAGAAAGACCACTTACTTCACAAGGCATAAACAACATTACTACTAACATTAGTAAAATGATTACCTTTTTCATTTCAACACCATCCATCTATCTAAAAAAGTATATGAAAAAAAAGACTGGTTTAGTCCAGTCTTTTTACCTTCACAAATTCTTTGTTTTTCTCGTAATACCAATTTCTGAATTCTAAAAATGCGTGCGTTACATTAGGTCGATTATTTCTTTCTTCCTCAGTTAATTCTGATTGTGGTCTATCATACCCCAAAGGAATAAAAACTTTCCATAATGATGACCACTTTTTATCATTATCTACTTGCGAAATATTTTTAGAAAGAATTCCCTCTGCTCTTCCATAAAATACTTGTATTTCTTCCCCATCATAATATGTTAAACATTCTAAAAAGTAACAGTATCTATCTTCTACTTTTTCCATATCTTTTAATAACCCCTCTAATCCGATACCATTTATGATTTTACGATGAACAAATGTCTACTTTATCAGCTGACTATAAGTTTAATTTTTATAAGAATTAATATATTTTGGCAACTTTATTAACTTTTTCTTTAAATCTTCTATTGCTAATGCTCTTGCACTTATTTTATTTTTTTCTTCTGGTGTTAACTCAGCTAAAGTTAAACCATTAGGAAGTTCAAATATTTCATCAAAGCCAAATCCATTAAGTCCTCTACACTCTTTTGCGATAAATCCTTTTAGAATACCTTCACCTATTATAATGTCACTACCATTATAGTAAACCAGATTACAAATAACTTCTGCACTTCTATCGGTATGTTTATTTATTTCATTTATTAAATATTCATTTCGCATTCTATCTGTAGCATCTTTACCTAAAAATCTATGTGTCATAACTCCTGGATATCCATTTAGAGCGTTAATACATAAGCCTGAATCGTCTGCTATTATTTCTTCATGAGATATTTCATATATTTTCATAGCTTTCTTTTTAGCATTACCTAAAAAAGTATCTTGATCCTCAATGACATCAACATTAATACCTTTTTCTTTTAATGAATAGATTTTATATTCGCTTAATATTTTTTTTATTTCTTCTAATTTACCTTTATTATTAGTTGCAACAATCATAACTTTACATCTCCATATATTATTATTCGTTATTTTTTATTGTTTATTTAATTTAGGAAATTTTATAGTTAATAGTAAACTGTCTTTTATTAATTAATTTATATTTACTTTGATTTTTTTACTACAAATAAGTGATATGGTTTTGGCTTAAAATACTTTTTAAAATTTACAAGTCTTTTTGATAAAGGCTCCCTATCCATGCCAACTTCTTCAATTATTGTTCCGCCTGATTTTTTTATTAATCTTCTCCAATAGGATAGTTCTAAAACCCTTTCATTTCCGTATTTTGCTTCTTTTGAAGAGAAATATTTTGTTGGTATACCTACAATGGTAATTTTTGCGGTAAATAATTGCTGTTTTATTATTTCAATAATTTCGTCATCAGTAAAGTGTTCCAATACTCCATTGCTAAATGCAACATCAAACGAATCTCTTGGATATCCTAATTTAAAGATAGACTTTTTTTCAAAATTTAATTTTGGATTACAATCTTCTAATGTATTATAATAAGCTTTTGCCAATTGTTTTGACAATCTAATCACATCATCTTCTATATCTACTGCTGTTGTTTCATACTCCAAAGATGCTAAATAAATAGAAACAACGGAAGTACCACTGCCACATTCTATTACACTTTTATCCGCATATTTTTTAATTAAATTAATAAGCTTTTTCTTTTTATTAATTTTACCTAAAACGTAAGGTAGATTACCACCTTTTTTATCAACATCTTTTTGATACAATTCTCCCCAATGACTATTTTCATTATCCACAAAATCCCAACTCCTTCATTTTTTTAAATACTTCACTAGACTTTTCCAATTATCATTACTGTATTTTTCTGCTCTTTCATTTTGTTCATAATTTGCTATTGTTTTATCATCCCCATCGCAAATAAATATTCTATCAAAATTATATCCTTCATTTCCTGATAGCACTTCTGATAAGGTTCCATAAGTATAAGTAGTAAAAGTGATTGGCTCATTACCATATTCACAATATGCCAAAACTTCCTTATAGTAAGCTTTCCTATTTGTTTTATTTTCCATCATTTTAAGAATATCTTGAGCATCAAGTTTTCGTTCAACATATTCAGCATAAGGGCCTGGAAATCCACCTAATGCTTCAATATAAAAACCAGTATCTACTTTTATAATATTCGATTTTGTAAAATTACTAGCATATTTTGCCGATTCACTAGCAATTTTTTCATTATCATCATTTTGAATTTCTGGGCAGTCTATTTTCATAGCTTTTACCATTATATCTTCTTTATTAAGAATAGTATTAGCAATTGCAACTTTTTCTTTATTCCCAGTTATAAATAAAATTTCCATAATATTCCTTTCACATTTTAAGAATTATTTTTGTTTTACTTTTATATTTTCTTTTAATAACTCATTAGCACATAAAATTCCAGAGGCCATTGCTTGCATCGCTCCACGAAAATGTCCTGTTGCATCTCCGATTATATAAATACCATCAACATTTGTTTGAAAATTTCTACTTAATATAAATTTTTTCCATCCCATTTCAAATGATGGTGCATATACAGTATTTTCATCATCTGCAAATCCTGGTAAAACATTATCAATTCTTTTAATAAAATCTTTTAACACTTGTAAAGTTTTTTCTGGAATGTAATCATTTATATTTGCTTCGACTACATCTGGCATACTAAAACTAGTTTTAAAAACATTTTTTTCGTTTGAGTTATTCATAAAATTTTTCATAGATTGAACTATTGGTCTTTTGTTTACTGACATTTTATCAATTATATCGTAAATTTGCTCTATCGGAAAACTCACTTTATATCTATGGTGAACAGCTAAATTCACAACTTTTGAAAGGGTTCCACCTTCTTCGTCGGTTCCAATAATATGACCATCTAAAGAAGATACTAATCTATCACCAGTCATATTATAAACACATTTAGTAATAAATCCTTTATAATCTTGACAGAATGTTCTTAATTCTCCACCATCCTCAAGCTTCATTTTAAGTTTCAAATCATTGTGAATATTATTAACTTTATCAAAAACGCTATATGGCATTTCGATTCTGACACCTATTTCCATTTCCTGTTCTTCATCTTCGTATTCAATGCCTAACTTATCTGCAAATTTTGTTAATTGTCTACTTCCAATTCTTCCAACTGCAAACAATACATTTTTTGCAACATATTTATTTTCTTTTGTTTCTAATGTAAAGGTTCCGTCTTCATTGTTGGTAATGTCTATTATTTGCTCTCTTACTTTAATATCAACACCTTTTGATATTAATTCGTCTTTCATACTAAACGCAATTTTATTCATTGTATTTTTTGAAACTTTTTGAGCATTATAATATTTCATTTCTATACCTTGTGTTGCAAATTCCTCTTTTAATTTAGTAATATCTTCTTTTGCAGGATTGGGCCTAGGACTTTTTCCATGATTTTCTAAAATTTCATCAACCATTTGATATACATCTTTAACATCAATTCCATCTTCAAGAAAATTTAATAGTCCACTTCCAGCTGGATATATGCTTAATTTTGTTCCTTCAAAAAATTGAGCGCCACCAAATCCTCCAATAATATGGCAAGTTGGTTTACAGTATCTGCATTTTCCGATTGTTTCCACCTTACATTCTTTTTCTGATAGGTCCACTCCTGCATCTATAAGTAAAACTTTTTTCTGTGGTGATAATTGATTTGCTGCAAATAATCCGGCAGGCCCTGCTCCCACAATTATTACATCATAATTCATCATTTTCTCTTTTCTCCTTCTTTTATTTTATCTTCAATTCTTGTCCAAGAATCTGATATTTCTCCATTTGGAAACATTTTCCAAGGTCTCACGTTGTTTTCAATATGAGGTAAATCTGCCCTCATAATAACGTGTCCTCTATATATCTGAGCTGGATAAAATTCAAATACTCGTACATATTCTGCATTAGGAAGATTGTCGAGATAATCTACAAATTTTCTTTCAACACACCAATTATTAGCACTATTTAGTGTTGAAAATTTTAAATAATATTTTTTTTCAAATTTGTCAATAAAATCATCTAAATCTTTTTGTGTTGGAAATCTTTCTTGCCATATTATTGTAGATAATGTTATATCGGATTTATAATCTTTTTGATCTGGTAAATCTTTTTGATTATAATATGAAACATTAAAACTATCTACTATTCCGTCTAATTGTTTCATGACAGCTGGATTTTCATAATTTGTAGTCATTACTAAATTAAAATTTCTTTTTTTAACTCTTTTAGCAATTTCAACTATATCTGGATGTTTTGTCGGCTCGCCACCCGTTAAAAAGATATCCTTAACCTTTAATTTTTTAGCATAATCCAAAGCTATTTCTACATTTTCTAAACTAATATATTCGTTTCTTCCTCTATATTTATCTATGCAGAACGGGCATCTGCGTCCACATTCGTGTGTTGTAATGATTATAAAATAATCACTATCTTTTGTTTTAATATTATACATTTATAATCCTCCAATAAAGTGTTTATAATGGTCTAAATCTTTTCTTTTTAGCCACACTATTTTCAATAGCTAAATCAAAATTAGATTGTGTCTTTTCTATAATGTGATTTAGAACTAAAGATAAATTTCTTTTATGACTATTTATATATTTGCTCCATTCTTCAAGCGCAATATCATTGGGAGTTGCAGATAATTTTAAAGCAGATAGTATAATTTCTTCCCAAACTACGATTTCAGCAGCATTTATTTCCTCTGCAATATCTTGCCATAAACGATTAGTAGAATATTCTTTAACTTTGGCTAATATAAAATCATTTACTCTTTCATTATAGTCAGAAAACAACTCTTTTGCTATATCAATTATAAAGGAAAAAGTTTCAACTCTTTTGTCTTTAAATCTTGTAATTTTTCTTTCATAGAATGGTAAGTCATCTGGACTTTCTTCCTTTATTGCTTTATATAAATCAGTTCCATAATACAAATTTAATTTATTATATAAATTATGTTTTGTATATCCACCAATTTTTAATATCCATTCTACATTTTCAGTTAATTGCTCGTAAGTCAATTCTGGATCTATCATAATATAACCATATTCAGCAGTTACATCTAGCTTCTTTAATATTTTCAATGCATCCTCTGCTTGTTCTCGAGTATGTCCTTTTCTATATTTTTTTAGTGTTGCTAAATTTGCACTTTCAAATCCAATAAATAAATTATCTAAACCTACTTCTTTTAAGGCTTTTATAACCGGCTCACTTATAGAATCAACTCTTGCTTCAGCATGAAATAGTATTTTAACATTTTGCCTTTTCATTTCTTCACAAAATTCATATGTCCATTGCAAATTTGTTTTATCGATAAATAATTCGTCTACAAAGTAAAAACAATTAATTCCATATTTTTCTTGCAAATACTTAATTTCTTCTACAACATTTTTAGGACTTCTTACCCTACGATTATGTTTATCTGTTAGGCAACTCATAGAACAAAAACTACAGTTTCCGTAGCATCCTCTACCAGCTGATATATGTGCATAATAGAATCCTGAATTTATTTCTTTTTTCATATCTTCAAAAAAATCTTTTGCAGGCAATGGTAATTCGTCTAAATTTTCAATTACATTTTTACTTCCATTTACACATATATTACCTTGTTCATCTCTATATACTATACCTGCTATATTTCTGTAATCCCCTTGTTTTTTTACAATTGAATTTAAGTAATCTACTATAAACACTTCACCTTCTCCTAAACAAATAGCATCTATATCTTTACATTCTTTCATAATCAATTCATATGCTATTGATGGAAAAATCCCTCCTAAATATATTGGAGCAGAAGATATACTTTTTATTTTTTCTACATATTCTTTTACCACTGGATATGCCCTTTGTGCTGTTAAAGAAATTCCTATCATTTTTGGAGAATATTTTTCTACTAATTTTTGTACATCGTTAGGAGAATATTTATTATGCTCTGCATGAATTATCTTCACAGTATATCCTGCATTTCTTGCACTACTAGTTAAATATCCTAAAGCAAGATTATCTTTAGAACGCAATTCATTTTTCCAATTAGCATCCTCTAAATAAGGATAAATTAATAAACAATCAACTGGTTCTTTTTTTTTTAGATCTGGTAGTTCTTTTTTTTTCTCCGTTAATTTACTGCTCAATCCAAAATATTCCATAGTATATTTAACAGAATTTTCAACATTGCCACTAGTTGATGTGTTAACAATAGGAATATTAAATTTCTCCGCTATTTTTAAATTAATATTAATCCAGTATTCATTATCATACCAATTTGACTCATCTTCATCTCTAGTCTTTAATCTATCAATTGTATCTTCTAAAGTTGCATAACATAATACCACTGGAATTTTTTCAAAGTACTCTCTAAATTCTTCCCATCTTTCTTCTGGCAAAGTACTAATTGGAGTTATTAATCCTCTATCTAACACTATATCTTGCTCATCTGCCAATGCTTTATCTAATGCTTTCTTTGTCATATCAACAAGTTCGTCATCAGTGACTGATAACGGTTCTATAGAGTATTTAACTCCGTATTCGGAGAAAAAGTGAACATATTTTGCTCCAATAATCTCTGCTATTTTTTTTGATATTGATGTTTTCCCTGAGCCGTCATATCCTTCTACCATATAAATTTTACCCATCTATTATTCATTCCTTTCTTCTTTTGGATATCTTAATGGCTTAATTTGAAAGTCATTATTTAATTGATTTAATAAATCAGTAATACCATTTACTTCTTTTACATGAACATTACCTGGATTAATTTTTTCAGCCATTCCAATTGCATACCATTGATTTGTATTATATAAATCAGATTCCGTTGGAGAAGGCATATAATAAATATACATTGGTTTTTTATTTTGAGCTGCATACATAATCTCACCTAATGTGCCTGCTGTTATTTTTTCCTGTAAAAAAGCAACAAACACATCAATTGTTGGAATAATTGCATATTCCCTTTCCAAAATAAGTTTTGAAGATAAAGATGGATTACCATTTTCATCTGCATAATAGAATGATGGCCAGCCATAAGCATATTTATCATTAAGTTCAATTGGTTCAAATGGCATAAGTATTTTTTCACTATCAACTATACAACATCTATAATCTTTAGTTAAATTTGATAATTCCTTATTTTCAAAATCAATTTCCATATGTCCAGCAAAATAAATTTTTTTTCTCATAAATTCCCCCTACTAAATATTTTTTGCGAGTAATTGGTTAATTACTTTCTTATAATCAATTTCCATATCATCACTTTTCCAGGATGTATTCAAATTACCATTCGGATATAATTTTAATGTACAAATATCTTCTTTTCTTTGTAAATGAACATGTGGTAATTTAATAAGTCTACCTTTATAGATTGCTGCACCAACATTACCACGAACATCTTGATTCTCACACAGAGGTATTAACTGTTTTTCAACCCATTCTGGTTGGTATTTATTAAAATCGGGTGTAGTTTCTTGAATTGTTGAAAAGTCATAATTAAATGGTAATTTATTAGCTTCTTCTACAAATTTGTCAAAATCTTCGAATGTTTTAAAAAACTGTTTCGTTATAAGTTTAGAAATGGTTATTGTTGATTTCTTAAATCGATATAAATAATCCATATTGTCAAATGGCAAGACACCTTTTCCATAGTTAGAAAATGTAATAAAGTCAATATACCCATCTAATTCTAATATTTTATCCTTTAATGTTCCATTTGTATAAAATTCTGTTTTATAACCCATATTGTGTGTTAAATCTGATATTTCTTTTAAACTTTCTATCGGTAACAATGTCGGTTCTCCACCTAGAAATACTATGATTGCCTCTTCTAGTTTCTCAACATATTTTAAATACTGTAAAAAATATACTACATCTGAAATTTTAATAAAACCTTTTCTTTTTTTTCCCAACTTATAATTAATACAAAATGAACAATTCATATTACAATCATATGTAACTACTATTTGCGCTCTTCGTATATTCCAATTTTGAAGATTAATCCCACCATTTTCTTTTACTTCATTTCTTTCCATCATATACTCTTCCTTTCCTATAATGAACTATAATCAAAATCCTCAAATAACTTTAGTGTATTTTCAATTATAGGATAATATATTTCTAAATTTTCCTTTGGTTTACTTGGCAAATATGGAATACCGGTTTCTTCTGCAACACAATGTCTGATTACCATTTTCTTATAATAGTAAGTTCCATTATCATCATTTCCAAAATAGAAATTCCCATCGTTATCAATAAAATAGTCATATTTTTTACTAATATCTTGTTTAAAAAATTCATCATATCCATTTATTTTATGTAATCCCATTTCAGTTATGGATTTGTTAATATTTTGTTCTGATAATTCGTGAGGAATTATTAAAGTATGCGAGTGTATTCCACTATCACCTTTTATTATATTTTTCCAAGCATTTATCAATGATATAAATACTTGTTCTTTATCAGATTCGGGAACGATTTCCATAAATTTAGATAATTCCCTTTTTATATGCTCATATTGGTTTGCAGCGTGTTCACTTACTAATGGTTTAAATCCAAGTTTTTTTTCTAAAAAAGTTGAAACTTTATTTAACATTTCAAAAAAATCCTGTTTTTCTTTTTTATTATACTCTAATGGAGATAAGTGAAACTTTTTTGATGCTATACTAACAGTTCCTGGAACAAAGCATTTATTTATACTCATTAAAACCATAGTATCATTTTCCGCTATTACTGTACTATATATCGGATTGGGAATATTCATTTTATGATTGGTATAACTTCTTTCAAGCCAATGATTTCTAGTAGAATAATCAAGGTATTTTAAAATTTTTTTATGATATTCTATATTATCATCTTTATAATTTACTTTATAATCAATTGTATTGTCTTCATGTGAAAAATCTCTATTTGCATTACCATTCGGATATAGTTTTGGATATGGCGGGAAATCTATGTTATCATTTTCATTATGATAATGCATGATTTTTATAATATAGCCTTCATATTCTGTAGCATTTAAACACTCTAAGCAAGGGGTTATTTTACAATTTGGCAATAATTCCTCATCAACCCATTTTGGATGTAATTCATTTAAATCAACTGTATTTTCTTGTAAAGTAGAAAATCTATAATTTAAAGAATTTGTTTTTGCCTCTTTAATAAATTCTTTAAAACTTTCAAAAGTTGGAAACGAATCTTTTGTTATAAGTTTTGATAATGTAATTTCTGTTTTTTTAAATTTATATAAATAATCTTTATCGATTATAGCTTTTCTTCCATAATGCGATACATTTATAAAATCAATGTATCCATCTAGTTCTAATAGTTTTTCTCCTGATTGACCATTTGTGGTCATAGCAGCATTAAATCCATAATAATGTATTAAATCTGCAACTTTTTTTAAATATTCAAATGGTGCTTTGGTTGGTTCTCCTCCTAAAATTAAAACTGACGACATATCAGGATGTTCTTTTTTTTCTTTTTCTGCAAGAAATCTTAAATATTCCTCTACATCCGTTAAACTTGTCACATTATCGCTAGTATCTACGAAACTATCGATACAAAATTTACACCCAACCCCACAAGCATGCGTAACAATCAAGTCAGCATGCCAGCTTTCTAAATCTTGAATAGAAAATCTATGTTTACTGCATACCTCTTTATTATAATTCATTATAATTTCTTACTCCTCTCAGTAATGACTAAGTGATTTTAGTTAAATTTTAAATTCTAATTCAATATTACATATTGTTTTTTATTATATTGGTGGTGTTTATTGACAAAGAAATGGCGCTTTTAAAGTTGAATATTGGGTGCAATATTCTATTACTAATTTACACATAAGTTAGATCATCATAACTTATACACCTATGTTGTATGATTAACTTATCATATTCTTTTCATTATAACCAGATATCACCTTTTAAAGGCTTAAATCTATATTTTTCACTAGGTCTATACCCATTTTTGATATCTTCTTTTTCATCTATTTTTTCACAATATTTTTTTATTTTTTTTCTAAAATTAGATTTATCAACTTTAGAATCTTTTATTATTTCATACACCATTCTAACATCTTCTAACACAAATGAACTTCCCATAAATTTAAATATAATATCAGTAGTATCTATGTTACTTCTTATTTTTTTATAACTAATTAAAAGATTCAAAATATTTCTTTTTATATTTTCATCTTGACATTCAATTTCATGAATATATTCTATATTGCTATTTTCTTCTAGTTCAACGGTTTCATATTTATATATATAATCACCAAATTGAACGGTATTATTGTTTTCTACCTTAAAATCGATTAACTTATAATCATCTTTTAATTTTTTGATATTATCTATATTGGTAATGCCCAAGTATATTACATCTAAAAAGTTTTTGTAATCCATTGTAATGACTTGTTCTAAATGAAAAATTTCTGTACCAATTGATGTTGATATTTTTTTTCTTACTTGTTTTTTCATATCGTTACCACAAAAATCAATTTCTGGTAATTCATTATTTTTTGTAGTTAGTACTTTTATTTTTTTTATATCTTTTTTTCTGATATTATCATTCTTATCACTAGCTAGTATAAATAAACAACATATAAGATTTACTTTCATAAATTCACTCCTCCTCTATAAATTTAATTATTCTCTTTTCGGCATAAAACTAATTTTTTACTTAATGGTTCTTTAAAATCATCACTTTTTACCTGTGGTAATAAATTGATAAAGTTTTCTATAATTGCATTAATGTCTTCTTCTAAAGGATTAAATGCTCTCATATAATTAATTAACGATTGAACCACTTTCCAGTCAACATAACTAAGTTGACCCTCATTTACAAATTTTACAATTCCTAATTCTTGAATCTCTGGTGGCAAAATAACATCTGGATACATGTCACATATTTTTGAATTTGTTTTATTCCAATCATTATGAAGCTTTTTATACTCTAGATTTTTTAATTCGAACAAATTTTCGGCATCTGTATGTACTTTAGTAAATCTGTCAATTTTTGCTTCTATATCTAAATATGTATACATTAGCAAATCTGTCAGTAGATGCCATAAGTAACCTATATAAAATGGATTCTTCTTTTGTTCTTCATTTAAATTATTCCAAAAATACATAAAATCAGGATTACTACTTAAGCCATAATGCAATCCATCGCGGCAATTACTTTTTTCAGTTTGCTGAATTCTCAATTTAAAAGTTGAAAAGTCTGGCATTTCATTTGTCTTTATAGATTCATATTTTTCTTTAGCTCCATTAAGTCCATATGTTTTAAAGTATTTTTTTAAAAGATCAGGCATCTCAACGCCATATATGAAACTTCTATTTTCTCTTACTTTTGGATTAACAGTCGCTAAATGAACATAATATCCTGGTATAATTCCATCATCTCCTTGAAGCTTATATATCATACTAAAAGTAAATTTTTATCAACTAATATAATATTTTTTATAGCTTTTTTTGTATTTTAAAATTCACCCAATCATTTAATACTGACATTGTCCTCCTTTACATATAGTATATTATACTATATGTAGTTGATTGTCAATATATTTATAGTACTTTTTACTATATATAAATATACCATATTTAACTTTTATAAAAATACATGCTATGATTAGCAGTATGCAATACTCGTGTGATGAAATATATAAACAATCTAAGAAACATAGAAATTGTTTTTAAATTACATAAAAAAGAAAAAATTAGAATTCACAAAATCAACAAACTCTAACTTTTTTATTCATGTAATACTACATCCACTTTACAGCCAACATTCTTTGTTAATTGATACAAGTATTCTTCATAGTTCAGGAAATCAAATATTTCTTTTATGTAGTCATAATCTTAGTAATAGAAGCAATTAGTCTTGGATTATTTTCATCTTTGATATATAAAACGCGTCCTGAATCACTGTCCATTAAAACACAACTGCGACAACTTAAAGAAAGACCACTTACTCCACAAGGCATAAACAACATTACTACTAACATTAGTAAAATGATTACCTTTTTCATTTCAACACCATCCATCTATCTA
>CALVSR010000022.1 GCA_944359075.1 uncultured Bacilli bacterium | reverse complement strand
TTGAAGTCTTCTAGTATATCCAATTCCTTGAACAGTAGCATCCAAATTAAAAGCTTCCGTAGTACAAGTATTTAAGATAGAGAAAATTTCGTCTCTTTTACTAGCGGCACTCTGATTAGAATAGAGAATTGTCATCATTGCATTGGCAATCAAATGATTTTGGTAATCAATGGCCGAACTATCTGACTGAGAAAAAATCCTTACTAATTTTAAAGTTTTTTCAATAATGGAAAGTTGAGTATGAGTAGTTGCAGATAATAATAAAGCCAAGTCCTCTACATTTAATAACCAAATAGGAATACGAAGCAACTCTCCATCATAAACATGATTGGTATTCGTAGTAATAAAACGATAATGATAATTAGGATTGATTGTGTTGATATTTGAAAAAGCAGAATAATATTCACCAGAAGAATCAAAAATAAAAAAATTAGAACGATAAGGAATAAAATTCGGATTGTTAAAAATATTCTGAATAATTCTAGCAATACCACAACTTTTACCACTACCAGTATTTCCAATAATACCAATATGTTTACTAAATAATTCATTCATATCTACATAAATATTTTTAGAATTATAAAATGGGCTAACACCTAGTAATAAATGACCTTTTTTTTCTTCTCCCACGATATATCTAAGTTCATCATCCGTTAAAGAGCGGATAGTGGCATCTAAACTTGGTTTTCTTAAAATTCCACCAATAAATTTTCCATCGACTAATTCGCCTAGCATTTTTGCCTTCACATAATCTGGATGCATATCCTTGATTTCTGCCAAAATAGCCTTCTCACGATCCTGAAGTACAATTGGCATATTCATAATATCTCCTTGTATATTACTACCAGTAATCAATTTAATATCAACATCCGTATCCCCAATATAAATAATTTTTTCAAACATAATAGTTCCCCTTCCTATTCCTAATTACTATTTTTAGTCTCTCTAATCCATTTGCTTTTACAGAATTAAATGAACTCTTCTATTTTCTTTTTTAAATAAGGATCTAAATCAGAAATCAATTCTTTTATTTTTAATGATTTTTGATATAAACCCAAAATTTTTTCGTAAAACTCTAACCGTTCTTCTACATTTTTTATTTGACCATGAACGGCATTTCTACTAACTTGCTTGTTTTCAGAAATTTCTGCTAACGAAAGATCTTGAAAATAATAAGCTTCATAATAATCACGTTGTTTCTCCGTTAATAACAGAGAATAATAATCATACAAATTATTAAAATATATCTTTTTATTCACAATACCACCTACATCATATCTTTAAAAAGTCCATATATATAAGCCTCAATATCAAATGACTGTAAATCTTCTTTTGCTTCTCCTAATCCAATATATTTTACAGGAATATTAACTTCTTCCTTAATAGCCAAAACAATTCCACCTTTAGCAGTACCATCTAATTTAGTCAAGACAATTCCCGTAATATTAGTGATTTCTTGAAAGCTCTTAGCTTGACTGATACCGTTTTGACCAGTAGTAGCATCGATAATTAACAATGTTTCATGCGGAGCATCTGGAATATGTGTACCAATCACACGATTTATTTTTTCCAATTCTTTCATTAAATTGACTTTATTTTGCAGTCTTCCAGCAGTATCAATCATCACAACATCATAATCTTCTTGGATAGCTTTCTCTAAACCATCATAGACTACACTAGCTGGGTCGGATCCTTCTTCTTTTCCACAAAAACCAGCACCAGCCTTATGAGCCCATTCTTCTAGTTGCTTGCAAGCCCCCGCCCTAAAAGTATCTCCTGCAACCAGCAACACTTTTTTCCCTTCTTCAACCATTTTCCATGCTAATTTTCCAATCGTAGTTGTTTTTCCTACCCCATTTACTCCAACAAATAAAATAACAGTAGGTCCATTTTCATTATATCGAATTTTACTTTCTAAAATGTTGTCATCCACATAAATAATAAACAACTCATCTACAATAATTTCCTTTAATAAATTAGGATCCTCTATTTTTTCATGTCTCACACGTTCACGTAGACGATCCATAAACTTCATAACGGTATTTACACCAATATCCGCCATAATTAAGATTTCTTCTAATTCCTCAAAATACTCTTCATTTATTTTATGATAACGAGAAGTAAGCTGCATCAAATTAGAAACAAATCCCTTACGACTTTTAGATAAACCTTTTTCATAAACTTGAATAGTTTTCTCTTGTTTTGTATGAACATTTTCTAATGACTCTTGGTGAGCCTCAACGTGTTCACCTAAATTTTCTTTTTTTTCACTATTTTCTTTGGCAAAAATATTTTTTATCTTATTAAATAATCCCATAAAATTCTCCTATCATAAATGGATGAATATCAAAAAAAGAGCTATTTCATAGTCTTTTTTATCTCATTTTTATTTCTTCATTATTAGAATAAAACAAACCTATCTGTATCTGCTTTCTTTGCAAAGTAAACGGATATCTTTTTCTAGAAATGAAAGAAAAAGCCTTATAAGCTGCTCCAAAAGCACTGAAATCAACAAATGTAATGAAATTTCGAGTAAAGAAATGAGTATTTTCTTTTTCAAAAGGTTCCATAACATCTACTTCAGAAATACAGAAATCCATCTCATCACCATCCATAAAACATACTTTATTTACAAAATAATTATACTATTTCTCAAGATAAAAAGCAACTTTATAAATCAGCAATCGAAATGGAATTTATCAAGAAAGGATAGACAAAAGAATAAAAAAATAGTATAATTCATATCAGTTAGTTCTTTTTACTTGAACTTAAGAAAGGAGAAAATATAAAAATGAGACCTAACACTGAAACAAAGATTATTGTTTTAGGTGGTTTAGGAGAAGTTGGGAAAAACATGTATTGTTTAATGCATGAAGATGAGATTGTTATTATAGATGCGGGAATTCGTTTTCCAGAGGGAGAACTTTTTGGGGTAGACTATGTGCTACCTGATTATACTTTTTTAAAACAAAACGAGGAAAAAATTAAATGTTTAATTATTACTCATGGGCATGAAGATCATATTGGAGCTATTCCTTTTATACTACAAACGGTAAATATACCAGCTATTTATGCTCCAAAACAAGCAAAAGAATTGATTGCAATTAAATTACAGGATCGTAATATTCGCTATGATCATCTTTATGCTTATACAGATAAAGATATATTAAAGTTTAAACATTTTCAAATCGAATTTTTTAGAACAACTCATTCAATCCCAGATTCTCACGGAATTTACCTAAAAACACCAAATGGTAGTATAGTTACAACTGGTGACTTTAAATTTGACTTAACTCCAATCGGACCTATGGCCGATTTGCATAAAATGGCTGAACTAGGTTCTCGTGGAGTCGATTTATTAATTAGTGACTCTACCAATGCCTTAAATGAGGGAATGTCTATTAGTGAATCCAAAGTAGACAGCGCCCTAACCGATATTTTTGATACTTATACATCCAGTCGAATTATTATTGCCACTTTTGCATCTAACATTTATCGATTAAAGCATATTGTAGAAACTTGCTTCAAACATAATCGAAAAATTTGTGTATTTGGTAGAAGTATGGATAATAACATTAAAATATCGATTGAAGGCGGATATATTGATCATAAAGAAATTATCATTACTCCAGAAGAAGCTAAAAATTTAAAACCTAGTGAAGTGTGCTTCTTGTGTACTGGTAGTCAAGGAGAACCCCTTGCTGCTTTATCAAGAATGGCGGATGGAACATTTAGACAAATCTCTTTACGACCTGATGATATTGTGATTTTTTCATCTAGTCCTATTCCTGGTAACGCGGTAAGTATTGCTAGAACTATCAATAAATTATATTTAAAAGGAATTAAAGTATTTACGAATACCTCTCTAAGCGAACTACATACATCAGGACATGCTAATCAGGAAGAATTAAAATTAATGATTCGTTTAATTAATCCAAAATATTTAATGCCCTTCCATGGTGATTACAGAATGTTAAAAAGACATGCAAATCTAGGAGTAGAATGCGGAATTCCGAAAGAAAATACTTTTGTAATTGAAAATGGTGATATTCTAACTTTAAAAAATCATGTTATCACCAAATCAAAAGAAAAAGTATCTGGGGAAGATGTGTATGTAGATGGAAATCGTATTGGAGAAATTGGCAGTGTTGTATTAAGAGATCGAAAGATAATGGCAAATGATGGTATCTTAGTGGTAATTGCTAATATTAATATGGAAAAAAGGAATTTATTAATCAAGCCAAATATTACTACCAGAGGATTCATCTTAGTAAATGAAAATGAACAGTTAATTAAAGAAATTGAGAATGTTTCCTATAATATCATTAAAGATAAGTTAGATAATACCAATGATGGAATCAACGAAATCAAAAGCAAAATGATTAGTGAATTAATTCCTTTTATTGAACAAAAAACTGGCAGAAGACCAATTATTTTACCAGTTATTATTGATATAAAAAAATAAATCCAAGTATTATGGATTTATTTTTTTATTCAACCTTGGTTTCTACCTCACGAGTAGCTGTAGCAGTAACCTTTTCCTGACTCCATTCGCTCCACTCACTCCAAACCGTTCTTTTACAAGTTTTATAGCAAGTTTGACAACATTTATCAGGTTCATTAAAAGTAAAACCGGTTGGACAAGTTTGGCTTTGTAAAGCAGCACTAGAAGTGACACAATTACACATATACGGTTCACACTGATAAGACTCAACGGTAGCAGTACGATAACGATAGTAAGTTCTTCCTTGAATATCGGAAACAATAATCTTGCGTTCTTTTTCGGTATAATTACCAACTTTATCAAAAGCAGTATAATGAACAGTATACTCACCTGCAATGGAAGTATCAATAGAATCAGGAGTAACAACATAATTACTACTTAATCCCGAACCCTCATCATAAGCATTTACTCCACTTCTTAATGAAAAATTACTACCAAGTTGAACCGTAGTTGTATTTTCAAACGAAATAATTGGCGAATCTTTATCGATATTTTTAATAGAAATCGGAATCATATTGCTGGTTCTGCCATGAATATCTTTCACAATCAAATAAAAATCGCCATTGGTTAAAACCTCATATGAATTAGATTCTTGATAATTTTTCCCACCATCAAAAGAATAAGAGCTTATCTTTCCATCTTCTGAGTCTACAGTAATAGTTACATTATCACTAGTCCAATCTGTAGTCGATAAATGATACTTAGGATATTCTATAAGTGGTCTATTTTGAATATCTAAATATAATAGATAACCAAATATACCAATCATAATAACACTAAAGGCCATAAGACAAATCACGATGATTTTAGCCTTCTTATGATTTTTTCTTTGAAATGTAGAATAGTTCATTTGAATCATCCCTTCATATTCTAGATAAAATATATCACAAAAAAAGCAAAAAAGATAGTGCCTTTACTATCTTCTTTAACGATAAACTTTCGGATCGATTAATTCAGGATCCCTTTTCTTTTTCACGAGATACGAATGCTTAGCCAATCTCATCATAGGAATATCATTCAATGAATCCGTATAAAAATTTTCAATGTGTGCTTCAGAATACTTTTTTATAAACGCTCCTACTTTATTCTCTCGAAGACATATAAATTCAAAGCAACCAGTATTTAAGTCAAATTCTGAACAAATTACATTGGATGGCAAAACTTTTAGTTCACTTATAATTCCAAAAATTAATATCCGTGGAGAACCAGTAATAATAACGTCTTCGGCTGTTAACATTTCTAAAAATTTTGGTTTTAATTTAGAACGATTCTTTTTCCAAAATTGTTCTACCAATTCATCTATATGATCTTTATTAGAAATAGCAACCGAAGAAATTTTACTAGATAATTTATAAAATTTTGGGATAGATAACAATCTAAATTTATATAAAACCAAAGTATATATAAGAAGAGGCAAATACCAAATCAAACTTGGTTTCTTTTTCATACAAAAGACAAAAAAATCGACTAAACTTTCTCCATCATAAATAGTATTATCAAAATCATAAACATTCATAATATCACCTAAAAAAAGAAAACTAAATTATTTAGCTTCTTCTTGTGCTCTTGTTTCACGAATTACTGTGATCTTAATAGTTCCAGGATATTGCATCGTGTTTTCAATTTTTTCTTTGATATCTCTAGCAATTTTGTGTGCTGCTAAATCATCTACATCTTCTGGTTTTACAGCAACACGTAATTCCCTACCTGCTTGAACAGCAAAAGTCTTTTCAACACCTGGAATATCATTACCAATAGATTCTAATTGTTCTAATCTTTTAATATAGTTTTCTAAAGAATCATTTCTAGCACCAGGTCGAGAAGCAGAAAGAGCATCTGCAATCGCAACAATAAAGGAAATAATACTAGTCGCCTCTGTATCTCCATGATGAGAAGCAATAGCATTGATTACTATTTCTGGTTCTTTAAACTTCTTAGCAATATCTACCCCTATTTCTACATGACTACCTTCGATTTCGTGATCAATTGCTTTTCCAATATCATGCAATAAACCAGCACGTTTCGCTAAAGTCACATTTTCTCCAAGCTCTCCAGCAATCACTCCAGATAAATGGGCTACTTCTAAAGAATGTTGCAAAGCATTTTGACCATAGCTAGTCCTAAAGTGAAGTTTTCCTATCATCTCCACAAGTTCGGGATCCACTTTAGTTAATCCTAGCTCAAACAAAGCATTATTACCGTACTCCATAATCTTTGCTTTCATATCTTTGCTAACTTTATCATATAATTCTTCAATTCTAGTAGGATGAATTCTTCCATCTTTTAATAGTGTTTCTAGTGTTTCTCTCGCAATCTCTCTACGTAATGGATCAAAACTAGACAAAACGACAGCTTCTGGAGTATCGTCAATAATTAAATCCACACCTGTAATTGCTTCTAAAGTACGTATATTTCTTCCTTCTCTACCAATAATTCTTCCTTTTAAATCATCATTAGGTAAATTGACAACTGTTACTGTTTGCTCATTAGCAACATCCGCAGCAAACTTTTGCATGGAAGAAACCAATAAGTCTTTTGCTTTTTTATCCACTTCAAGCTTGGCTTCATTCTCTCTTTCTTTGATATAAGAAGCAATTTCCTTTGACATAGCTTCTTTTATTTTAGTCATTACCATTTCTTTCGCTTTCTCGCGACTAATACCGGAAAGTTCTTGTAATAAATCTAACTGTTGTTGCTTAATTTCTTCCACTTTCACTTGTTCATCTTGGATTTCTTTTTGTTTATCAAATAATTTATTTTCTCTTTCATCTAAGTTGGCTTCACGCTTTTGGTACAATTCATCACGTTTATCCATACTCTGTTCGCGTTGAATCAAACGCTCTTCTGACTCTTTTAACTCTAATTTTTTTTCCTTAACTTCTTTATCATAATCCAATTTTAATTTGTGGATTTCTTCTTTTGTTTCTAAAATAGAATCTCTTTTGGTTTTTTCAGCTTCTTTTTTAGCCTTTTCAATAATTGCCTCTATTCTTTTATTTGCATTATTTTCACGTAAAGAATTAAAAATAGTAGTAAAAATAAAACCACCAATCAATCCAACAATGACTAGTAAAATGGAGATTAATATACTCATAATGATTCCTCCATTTCATATATGTTAAATTTGTTTTCAATCATTAACATCTAGTTATATTGTAAGTTTAAATAAAAAATAAGTCAAGGGAAATGTCTTTCTCTCCTAAAAGAAATGTCTTTCTCTCCTAAAAGACAGAATGTAAAAAAGAAGACTACTCCTTTGTACTCTTCTTTTCACCTATACCATAATATTCACGTATCTGTTTTTCAAGTTCATCACGAAGCTCTGTATGATCTTTTAAAAACAATTTGACATTTTCTTTACCCTGACCAATTTTTTCTCCTTTATAAGAATACCAAGCACCTGATTTTTCAAGCACTCCACATTCACTTCCAAGATCAATGATTTCACCTTCACGACTAACACCTTCGCCGTACATAATATCAACAACGGCTGTCTTAAATGGAGGAGCCACCTTGTTCTTTACTACTTTAATTGTAGTCTTATTTCCTACAATTCCATCACCCATCTTCAAGGCTTCACTACGTCTAACATCAAGACGAATAGTAGAATAGAATTTCAATGCTCTTCCTCCAGGTGTTGTTTCAGGATTTCCAAACATGACACCAACCTTTTCTCTTAACTGATTAATAAAAATCGCGGTTGTTTTGGTCTTGCTTATAGTACCAGAAAGTTTACGAAGTGCTTGACTCATTAGTCTTGCTTGAAGACCAACATGACTATCTCCCATTTCACCATCAATCTCAGCTTGTGGTACTAATGCAGCTACCGAATCGATAACTACAATATTCACTGCTTCGCTTCTTACCAAAGCCTCACAAATTTCTAATGCCTGTTCACCAGTATCTGGTTGTGCTAATAATAGTTCATTGATATCTACTCCCAAATTTTTAGCATAAACAGGATCTAAAGCATGCTCTGCATCAATAAAAGCAGCTCTTCCACCAGCCTTTTGTACTTCTGCAATGGCATGAAGTGCAAATGTAGTTTTACCACTAGATTCAGGTCCATAAATTTCTATAATCCTTCCTTTAGGATAACCGCCGACACCCATCGCAATATCCAAAGTTAAACTTCCACTAGAAGTAACATCTAATTCCATATGTTTATTGTCCCCTAGCTTCATAATAGCGCCTTTTCCAAATTGTTTTTCAATATCATTTAATACTTTTTCTAACGCTTCATTCTTGTTTGTATTTTTTGTCATAAAACCCTCCTATTTTGGCTTACAAATACATCATAACCTATTTATTCAAAAAAAGCAAGACTATTTTCGAACAAATGTTTTATTTCTTTTTAGACGGTAAAATAAGTAAAAAAAGAAAATTCCCTAAGGAATTTTTCATAATTGAAGTATTTCAGTTATCTATTTTGCAGAATCACTAAATATAATTTTCTTATTAAATACATAATATTGAACCATAGATACTAAAGACATAATCGTAGCAAAATAAATCAATAATAAATCTACACGAATATTCAAATATACAAAAGGAACATTACTAAAGAATAGTAGAACCATACCAAGCATCAAGCTAGCAGTTTTGATTTTTCCTGATGGAATTGCAGCTACGACTTTTCCTTTGGATGCAGCCTCCATTTTAATAGCATTTACTACAATGTCACGCACAACTACAATCACTGGCACAACAGGACTAATCATACCCTCAGCAGCGAAAATAATCAAAATAGGATTAACCAACACTTTATCTGCAATCGCATCTAACATTTTTCCTGTGTCTGTTACTTGATTATTCTTTCGAGCCAAATATCCATCTAAAAAATCGGTAAAACTAGCGATAATAAATATAACTCCTGCAATAGCATATTGGACATCAATGTCTATGCCTTCTCGAATGACAGGAAAACTAATTCCAATTGCTTCAAAGGGAAACATTAACAAAATCATTACAACAAGTGCTAAAAAAATTCTAAGTACAGTTAATTTAGTAGGTAAATTCATATACTTCCTCCATCTTTCTTCCAATCAATTCCGAAGAGATTACCTCTTCCTCTTTATGAACTAGAGACCAAATCCCAAGAATAGCAAATATAGCTATAATAATCCCGATCGTTATCAATACTGGTTTCAATTTTATTCGATTCCATGAAATCTTAGGAGTGCGAATCCTAGTATATGGAGAAGAAATTTTTTCTTTTTCCTCTAATTCTTTCTCTTTTGCTAATTTTCTAGCTTCTAAGATGTCATCTAATGAAATTTTAGAAGTATGTTCAAACATAAAATCATTAAACTCATCCATAATACTATCTGTCTCTACTCCTAAATATTTAGCATATTCTTTCACTAATTCTCTCAATGTAAAAACATCTTTAAAAGCGCGTACATTTCCATCTTCTACATTTTCTAATTGAATAACAGAAAAATTCAAATCTTCTGCAGCCTCTTCGAGACTAATTCCATTTTGAATTCTTGAAGATTTTAAAAACTCGCCAATTTCTTTCAAGTTATACACCTCTAATCAATAATAAATACTTTATAAGCCATGTTCTGTACCTATTACTAGGTGACAAACATCTATCTATCGATTACTCGATCCCTGACTTCGTTCGCTTCCTCCATCAGAGCTCCCCTACCAAAATTTGGGTTTCTCACTCGCGGGGTTTACCACGTTTCACTTTTTCCTTTCGAAAAAAATTCGTCTCTGTGGCACTTTACAACTACTATTTCCATATCTTTCGACTTAGGAAACCTCGTCGCCGTTAGCTAATGCTACCTAAGGTTATTTTTTCCCTTAGCACGAACACTACAATCATCACAGATTGTGTGAGCATGGACTTTCCTCTATATTACGAGAATATAGCGTTTGTCAAAGTATTATTATTCCTCTTCTTTTTCCTCTTTTCCATAAACAATTTTCTCTAAATTAGAAACACGACGTAAAATATCCATATTAGTAACTTCTTTATCACTAGTTTTCGCAATATCAATACTCATCTTGACATTTCTAAGTTCTTGTTTCAAATTCATAATTTCTTTTAGATAATCTTCCTTCTCTTTTTCAAGATTTCTAATAATTTCATAAAATTGTTCATAATCTCCAATAATCTCATCTAAAAACTGATCTACTTCTTTTAAACGATATCCTCTAGTGTCAATCTTAAATTCTTTTTCTAAAATATCTTGAGGCGTTAAAGAAATCTTACCTTGCATCATTATTTCTTCACCAATCCCTTATGCTAATATTATCACAAAAATAAATATAAATGTCAATTACCATTCTATAAATAGAAAAAGTTACTGATAGTTAGAAATAAAACTTTTCAATCAAATAACTATCTGCTTTCTCTTTCACCATACCTAAAGTTTTAGCATCACGAATGGTCCAAACTAAAACAGGTCCTCTTTTTTTAAAGTTCTCTACTACTTTATCGGAAACGATAGTATAATCTACCGATATAAAATCCGGTTTTAATATAGAAAGAGTACATTTTCGTTGCATTAAAAAATCATAAATAGATTTCTTTCTATTAGCGATCAATAATCCCGTAATATAATTAGTATGTTTTAAAAACCAATCTACAATGCGAATATCAAAAGATTTAATAGCAAAATCATATGGATAGTTTTCTAAAATAGAAACTATTTTTCTACAATACTCTTGATAAGAAATTATTTTTGTTCTTTTAATTTCAATTACTAACAATACCTTGCCTTTCACTAAATCTAAAACTTCTTGAAATAAAGGAATATGGGTATTCGTATTAGGAAAAGTTAATTTTTTTAGTTCCTCGTAATCATAACTTGAAATTTCCCGATCTACTCCCATTAACCTATATAGATTAGGATCGTGATGAACCACAATATTGTCATCTTTTAAAATATGTAAATCAAATTCAATAGGAATCTTCTTAGCAAGAGCTAAAGAAAAAGCAGGAATTGTATTTTCAATAGTCTGTTCAGTTTGAATTCCACGATGTGCTATATATAAACCTTTTAAATCCTTAATTTTCATGATACCACCCTATTTATTATAACGCATTTTACGAATCATTTCGGCAATAAGTGATTAATTTTGCTTCCACAATCTTTTTTTCCATTTGATTTAATATCTCAATCACATGTAAACAATTCATAATGTCCTCCTTTTTTAGATATTATAAAATATGGAATAAAAAAAAACATAACTTCGACAAAAAAAGTCAAAAAAAGATAAAAAGGAATCTTTCTAATTAAAATTCTCTAATAAAAAAGTTGGAAAAAATATCATAGTATAGTATAATATGATATAGGTGATTAAATGGAATATAATAAAGGGAACTCGTTGAAGGAAATCCTAAATAAAAAGCAAGTATTTCATAATAATCGTGGAATGAATCTAGAAAATGATATCAATATTTCTAATCAATATTATATTGATACAAAACAAGCATTTATTTATAAAAAACCTACCCCGATCAAAATATTAAAAGTCGACTATCCTAGTAAAATGAATAGGACAGGTAGAATTACGATTAAAGAAGCTTACTTCGAATCTCCTTCTACTACCGATTATAACGGATTATATCAAGGAAAATATATTGATTTTGAAGCAAAAGAAACTAATAATAAAAGTTATTTTCCATTAGAAAATATTCATCTACATCAAATAAACCATTTAAGAAACATTATAGAACATGGTGGGATTGGTTTTCTCATTATCAGATTTGTAGAATATCATAAAACTTTTTTACTATTCGCTGATGACTTTTTTTCTTATATAGATCACAATCAAAGAAAATCGATTCCTTATGAATATTTTTTAGAGAAAGGTTATGAAATAAAAGAAAAATATGCACCAAGATTAGACTATTTAGAAATTATTAAAGAATACATGGAGGTGTCAAAATGACAAAATCAATCAAAAAAGGAAAAAGAAAAAACTCTAACAAAACAACAACAACTAGAAAAAAATTAAAAATAGAAAAACCAATGATTATCATTGGTCTCATTATCCTAGCTCTAATTATTCTTAGTTATTTTATATTAGGTTTTGAATTAACAATTGTTCTAACAATAGGAATTCTTTTAATTTTAGGAATTGCTAGATTATTAGACAAGATAAAATCAAAGCCAAAGCAAAGAAAAGTGCTAAATATAATTTTAATTATTTTCTTAATATTAGCAATTCTAGTTTGTTTAGTAGTTGGCGGATTTGTTATTAAAATTATTCAAGATGCTCCAGAATTTGATATTACACAATTAAATAAAAAAGAAGCTAGTATTTTTTATGACAAAGATGGAGAAGAAATCACTCGTGTTGGAAAAGAACTAAGAGAGAATGTAACTTATGATGATTTACCAGAAGTATTTATTGATGCTTTGATTGCTACAGAAGATGCTAGATTCTTTCAACATAATGGATTCGATGCACCGCGTTTTATCAAAGCGGCAATTGGGCAATTACTAGGAAATAGTGATGCTGGTGGAGCTTCTACCATCTCTATGCAGCTAATCACTAATACTTATACCGATCCATTAAGACAAAAAAGTAGTGGTATAGAAGGAATTATTCGTAAATTAGAAGACATCTATTTAGCAGTATTCAAGTTAGAAAAAAACTTCACAAAAGAAGAAATCATAGAGTATTATGTAAATAATTATGACTTGTCCAATAATGCATATGGAGTAGAACAAGCATCACAAACTTATTTTGGAAAAAGTGTAAGAGATCTGAACCTTTCAGAAGCAGCTCTACTAGTAGGAATTTTCAATAATCCAACCTACTACAATCCATTTAGAAATCCATCCAATGCTTATAATAGAAGAGCTCAGGTATTAAATTTAATGGTAAGACATGGTTACATCACACAAGAAGAAGCAGATATGGCTAATGCCATTCCAATTACTTCTTTATTAGCAGATAAAGATAGAACCTTAGATTATCAAGGATATATTGATACTGTAATTGAAGAATTGCAAGAAAAACATGGAATTAATCCCAATACTACTTCTGTGCTTGTTTATACAAACATGGATCGTTCTCGTCAAGCCGGTCTAGATGAAATCATGAACGGAAATACCAGATACAAATGGATTAATGATAGTGTAAATAGTGGTGTTGCTGTAATTGAAGTAGCAACTGGAAAAGTAGTTGCTATTGGTGCTGGTCGTAATAAAACAACAGCCTTAACTTTAAACTATGCTACGCAAGAAACCAACCAAATTGGATCTACTGCAAAGCCAATATTCGACTATGCTCCTGCTATTGAATATCTAAATTGGTCAACCTATCAACAAATTGTAGATGAACCTTGGAGCTATTCTACTGGTCAATCTATCAACAATTCTGATAGACAATTTTTAGGACAAATGAGCATTCGTCATGCACTAGCGCAATCTCGAAATATTCCTGCACTAAAAGCTTTTCAACAAGTTCAAGAACAAGTAGGAAATAAAAAAATATACGAATTCGCTAGCAATCTAGGATTGACACCAGAAACCAATAGTAAAGGTGAAATTTATGAATCTAGTGCACTAGGTGCAGTAGATGGAATTACCGTTTTACAAATGGCTGCTGCATATAATGCTTTTGCAAATGGTGGTACATATGTTGAACCACTAACAATCAACAAAATTGTATTTAGAGAAAATAACGATGTAAAAACCATCAAACCAGAAGAAACCAAAGTAATGAGTGAAGCAACCGCTTTCATGATTAGTGATATGCTAATAACTGCTGTAGAATCTGGTTTAAGTAGCGGAGCTAAAATAAACGGTGTCACTTTAGCAGCAAAAACTGGTACTACTAATTTCGATGATGAAACCAAAGATAAGCTTAATCTTTCTAGTGATGCTGTAAATGATGCATGGATTGTAGGATATGATCCAGAATATACAGTATCTATGTGGTATGGATATCAAATTGTAGATAGCAAAAATCATCTTCATCAAACATCCGCTGTTATTGAAAGAGGAAAATTATATAGAGCGATCGGAAATGTAATTTTTAATAAGAATACTGGAAAAACATTTACCCAACCAAGCAGTGTAGTTAAAGTTTGTGTTGAAAATGGAAGTTGGCCCGCAGCTCTTCCAAGTGCTGGTACTCCACAAGATCAAATCACATGTGAATACTTTAAAGCAGGGACTGAACCAACAGAAACTTCTTCTAAATACAACAAACTAGATACAGTAAGCAATTTAAAAGTTACCTATGATGAGAATACTCAAAAAATTAATATTACATGGTCAAAACTAAATACCCCTTCCGGAAATGAAAGTTTTGGTAGTTTTGGTTATAAAGTCTATTATGGAGATGTTCTGTTAGGGTTTACTACGGAAAACTCATATACTATCGAAGCGAATGCCAATATATCAGGGACTTATAAAGTCGTAACTACTTTCCAGAATTATAGTGGAAATCAAAGCGACCCTGCAGTATACAACTTTGTATATGACGATCCTACAGATCCTACTCCTTCTCCTACCCCTAGTCCATCACCATCTCCTAGCCCAACTACGAGTCCTACACCAAGCCCTACCCCTAGTCCTAGTCCAAATGCTAATGAATAGAATTTTATAAATATCAAAAAAACTTCTTTAAGAAGTTTTTTTTAATAAAACAAACAATAAAATTCCATTCTATAATTTCTATGAATGCAATAATAAACTACTAAACAACATAAATAAAACTCCAATTATAAAAAATAAAATCGTTTGCATTGGCTTTTTATATTTAAAACTAGAAGGTAATAATTCATAAATTGAAATATGAATCATAATTCCTGCAATCATAGCATATAAGCATCCCATAAAAAAATCATTACTAAATCCTACTAAGAAGATAGAAGCCAACAAAGCACCCAAAAACTCACTCATTCCAGATATAAGAGTATTGAAAAAAGCTCTCTTTTTGCTTCCTGTACTATAATAAATTGGAATTGCTACACTAATACCCTCCGGAATATTATGCAAAGCCAATGCAATTGCTAAAGTAATTCCTAGTTTCAAATCATGATTAGAAGTTAAATAAGTAGCGATTCCTTCTGGAATATTATGAAGCATAATCGCAATCATGGAAATCATACCAACACGATACAAATTAGAGTCCTGATAAGTATTGTCTGGCAAATATTTATCAATGGTCATAGATAAAACAATCCCAATTACCACAAATAAACTACAGATCAAAAAAGCAGGTACTACATAATAGATTTTAGATATAGAAGAAAAGGAAGAAGGAATCAAGTCTAAGATAGAAATTAAAAACATCACACCACTAGCAAACGCTAAAGAGGAAATTAAGACCTTGTTAGATGAATTTCTAAAATATATAAAGAAAAAGCCTATTAAAGTAGAGCATCCCGCTAAAAAAGTTATTATAAAAGGAAGCATATTATCACCCATAAATTATATGATTATTTTTTAAGTAAAATGATTGGTTTACAGACTCACTCTCGAAATTTGGGGAACAATAATCATGGATAGATATCACTTACTCAGATTTTCTTACACGCTCCTTTTTTAAATGGAATGATTATCAGTAAAATCATAATGTAGTTCTAATGTATTATCATAATCAGTAACTAGTAACTTCATATTAGTCACCGGGTTCAAATTTTAAAACATTTCCAAACAGTTCTAGTTCTTGAGAACTTCTATCATAAATCATAGCACCATCATCAAAAATAGCATAAACTGGTTTATTCTTTTCATTTGCTACCCTCTGCAATTTTTCTAAATATTTTTTATTATTTTTTGAATGAACATCTAAATAAAAAGGATCATTTAGAACCCCAAAGCCATCATAAAAAGCAAAATATTTATAATAATTATTCTTAGCAGTAATAAAATATCTTTTTAATTGTAAATCAGCCCCTGCGCTAAAACCAATAATAATCCCCTTATAATGTTTTATATTATATAAAATTTCAGTTTCTTGTGTTACCTTACTATATAACATTTCAGGATTACCACCGGTTATTACTAAAATGTTACTGTCATCTATTATACCTTTAAAACTTTCAAATTTTTCCTTATCATAACAATTCAACACTGTTATATTTTGTTCTTTTAATCCTAGCTTTAATAATGAACCAACATATTTATCATATCTTCTCCCACCTTTAGGGAACCATTCTTCATCAAACTTTTTTTTATCAATCTCTAAAGGAAAAGTCCAAGCAATAATTACAGCTTTATAATCTTCTTTAATTTGAGATTTTAACTTTTTTTCTACTAATTTCATTCCATTTTCATATTCACTTAATAACACACTATACATAACTTACCTTCTTTCTAATTTTAATTTCTTTATACTTTCCTGCATATTTAATTGATGTTTTATTATTATTTCTATTTCATTATAAAATTCCGAATTTTCTACTATTGATATATTAATTATATCATACAGTTGTTTTCTTTTTTCACTTGACATTGTATTTAAATAATAGAAAATGCCCAAAAAAAATAAAAGAATTGTCTCTTGTAAATCTCAGGACACAATCCTTTCATTAGAAGCTATTTTAAACTGTTCAACTTTTTAAATTCTGTTTACTAATAATTTCTTGTTATAAATGATTATCTCTTTCTAAAAAATCTTCCATATCTATAATTTTAGATTCATTATTATTATCAACTAAGACTGCTGGAACATCTTTCCATCTATCTTCATCTCTTTTGTTGTCATTATTTTCTAAAAAGATAGAATCTAGTTTTACTTTTATTTGATCTTTACTAAATGGTTTAGAAATATAATCTGTAAATCCTAATCCAAGATATCTTTCCTTAGCACCTGCTACTGCATCTGCTGTCAAAGCAATCACTGGAGTGGTAAATTCTTTATTTTCTTTCAATTTTTTGATTGCTTCTTCTCCATTCATATTTGGCATCATAATATCCATTAAGATCAAATCATAATGATTACCAGAATTAACCTTATTTAAACATTCAATACCATCATAGCATTCATCTATTTGAAATCCAAGTGAATCTAGAGCTCGTCTAGCTACTTTAATATTCAATTTATTATCGTCTACAATTAATACTTTCTTATCTGTATAATCTATATTCTTACTTTTCAAAGCTATCTCAGTAGTTTTAATAATTTGAGTATCTGAAAGTGGTTTAGACATTTTTCCAATTTTTTGGGGAATCTGTACCATAAAGATCGAACCTTGTCCAAACTGACTTTGAACATTTATCCTTCCACCCATCATCTCTACTAACTTCTTAGTAATCGCAAGTCCTAAACCGGTTCCTTCTGTTGTTGTGTTCCTTTCCACATCTAATCTTTCAAATTTGGTAAATAGTTTATTAATATTTTCCGCTTTTATTCCACGACCAGTATCTTGTACAGTTATAATTAAATTACATATGTCATTTTGATTTATACATTTAGCAGTCAATTCAACTATTCCCTTTTCTGTATATTTAATAGCATTAGATAATAAATTGTTTACAATTCCTTTAATATGAGCTTTATCCCCCATCAATTCATAAGGAATATCTTCGGCTATATTAACTTTATACTCGATAGGTTTATCACCAATTCTTGTCGCATTAACTCTAGCTAAAGTGGTTATTTCTTCTTTAAAATTGTATGGAATTTCAACTATTTCCATCTTATCACTTTCAATTTTATTAATATCCATAATATTACCAACAATTTCAAGTAAGGTACGAGATGCTGAAACGACATCACTTAAATCTTCTTTCATATCATCTGGACAATTATCTCTACTTGCCATATCTTCTGATAGACCAACAATGGCATTCAGTGGAGTTCTAATCTCGTGAGACATACTAGATAAGAAATCACTCTTAGCTTGATTAGCTTTTTCTGCTTGTTCCTTAGCAATATTTAACCTTTCCATCATTTTTATATCAGGATTTTCTATCGTAAATAACATTATCAAATTAACATAAGCTAAAACAGCAGATATAATAACAATTGTTTTATCTACTTGATTTAAAACAAATACTATTATAAAGAAGAAAATCAATACATATAGAGGAGTTAATTTTCTTGTAATAGCCTTTTTAAAGTTTATAATTAAACAAATAACAATAGATAGATAGTAAAATGCACAAACGATAATGGTACTTGTTAAAGCTACACCATCACTATACATTGCACTTCCATCAATATGGACATTAACTTTCATGAATAATAACAATATTATCGATATAATATCTATAACAGTAGTAAAATAAAAAAAGAAAGTATAAAGTTTTGCCTTTTGAATTTTATCTTCCTTTGAAGTGACATAATATACATATAGAAAAAGATTACTAGAAAATAAAATATACATTGCATAATCAACTTTATTTAAAAATTCCATTAATTTAATACTCTCACTATTAAATAGTGCTAAACACATAATAGCAACCATTATAACACTATCAATTAGACTATATATCAAAATTCTCGAAAATATAGTAGTCTCTTTGTTTTTAGCTCTTTCTTTTGAAAAAAACACAATATTACAAATAAATGCAGTAATTAATCCACATACTGGTATATATAAATTGTAAATACCTTCCATAATAATTGTCTCCCTACTCTAATATATATGATTATATCATATTAAGAAGCCATTCACATAAAAAAAGTTAAAGAAAATTATTGATGAAATAACTTCTTTAACTGAAAATTCTTATGAGTAATTCCAGACACGAAATTGCCATTATCATCTAGTGTATATTCGTTTTCTTTTGTTTCTCCATTTAAAAATAATAAAAATTCTTGTTCTGCTTGTGAATCATATGTGAATCCTAAAGCTTTGAACTTTTTTAAATATGTATGATTTAAATATATTAAGGGATCAATGTCAGAAAGACTACTTCTTTGTATGTTATTGTCTTTCCATATTTGAGTTCTAATATTAGACATATTATTCCTTATATTATTGGTTTGAGAAATTAAATCTTTATCATAATCTATCATAGTAGCTTTTCCAAATCTTATGATACATTTTTTATACAATTTTGCTTCTGAATTTATTATCCCATCTTCTTCAATATATTCAAATATTGTAGGAATTATCGGTACTTGTGTAATAGCAGATATTGTAGATATTCCGGTTCTAATATTATGCATAGGAAGGATAGGATGTAAATTCCATGTACTTTCACCAAATATAACCCCGTCTTTACCACTAAGTATTTTACTTGATAGCATTAGTATTGCATTTTTTCTATCTTCTTTTTTTCTTCGATCAAGTAAAGTAGCATTAGAAATATTAAATATTTCCGTCGTTAATGGATTCAAGCAATCAGTAGCAACCATAACACTACCTTGTCTTTGAAAAGTCGAAAGAGCTTCATATGCAGTAAATATATCATGTGAATTACTATGATTAACTAAAAACAAAGCATTAGAATCATTAGGTATGTTTTTAGTACCTTCAAATTCATATTCATATTTCCTTACTAAAGGATATACTTTTTTAATAATATCTTGACCGAATTTTAATTGATGATTGCTTAAATCAAGACATTTTTCTTTTAATTTCATATAATAATTTTTACGTTCTATTGGTGATAATTTCTCCAATTCAATATTACTTAATAATTCCATAGATAAACCCCTTTATTTAATAATAATTAATTTCAGAATAAATAAGTTGACTAAATGTGCATTATCTTAAGAGAAAATAGTCAAATAATCAAAATACTTTCTTCCCTTTTCATCAACCATAGAAAATACACACCTCTTTTTGCTCGGATGTATATTAACATAAATCTTATAAGTTGTCAATTTGCGCTAATTTGAGGATATTCAATTTATCTTCATTTGGATAGCATAAAATTATTTAGTGTAATGAATGGAAAAGAAAATCTTTATCATGAGATAAAAATTGTCATTTACACAATTTTTTCTATACTCTCCAAAAAACAAGGTTTATATCAACAATATTACTAATCTTTTTTAGTACATATATTTCTTAACAAACAATTTTCACAAAGTGGTTTCTGACTCTTACAGTAATATCTTCCAAATAAAACCATCTGTAAATGTCTTTTGCTCCAATCTTCTTTTTTATATAATTTTTGAAGTTTTTTCTCAACTTCCAAAACCGAATCCTGTTCTTTAGCAAGTCCCAATCTTTTACTAACTCTATCTACGTGAGTATCTACCGCGATATTAGGTTCATGAAACCATTCACTTAAAACCACATTAGCAACTTTTCTACCAACTCCGGGCATAGATTCTAACGCCTTGCGATCATTTGGAACACAACCATCGTATTGATTCCATAAAGTATTAGCAATATCCAACAAATAAATGGCTTTTCTATTATAAGTTCCAATAGGACGAATAATATCAATAATATCTTCCAACTTAGCATCTTTCAGTGCTTCCAAAGTAGGATATCGTGCAAATAAAACAGCTGTTACTTGATTGACACTTTTATCAGTAGCTTGTGCACTAAGCATTACCGCAATCAACAACTCATAGTCCTTAGTATAGTGGAGTTCACATTTAGGATCCGGATATAAATAGTCTAAATAATTTTCAATCTGTTTCATCTTCTCCATCTTCAAACCAATCATAATCAAACAACTCCAACTTCTCTTTTTTTTCTTGTTTTTCTCTAAAATTCAAACGATTATTTGCCACATCTTGAGGAGTTTTAATACCTTTCTTTCCCCATTCATAAATAATTTTATCAACATATCTTAAGTTGCAGACACCACTATAAACTGCCTCTTTTAAAGCTTCAAGAATTAAATCTTCACTCGTTCCATCTTCAATCCAAGCACGGATAATCTCGTATTCAATAGGAGTTAATGGTCTAGCAAATTCCTTTTCAATAACCTCAAAAACATTACTATTCTTCTCTTCTTCTATTTTGGCTTGATTGATATCATCAATCATTATATTAGTAAGTTTTTCATAAAATAAATCAAGCACAATATATTCTTCCATTATGTTTTTATCATTTTTAATAACCTCAAGACTAATATATCTTTTTTCTGTTAAAGTATCGATATAAGACAACACTTCTTCTAAAGTAAGATTTAAGGTAGTAGCCAAACGATTAGGATCAAAAATAATCTGATCTCCTAAATTGGTTAGATAGATTAAAAAAATAAACTCTTCAAAAGAGATATTAAACTTATCTCTTAATTGAAACAAATATATAGGTACTACAAAATTTCCTTTTTTTAACATACTAACTAATTTGCTGCTTTTCATAGTGTCCTCCTTTTAATTAGTTACTATTATATCAAAAACAAGATAAAAATACACTTTTTCTGCATTCTTTCATAACAGAAACCAATTCAAAATAAATCTCTTGAATGCAATAGAAATTTACTTTACGAATTTTTTAAGTCGCCATATTGGGCAACAATATATTTTTTTAATACGTTGCTATCGTTTTCTAATTCTTTTCTAACAATTTTTTCTTCAATATCCAGCAATATATCTTTTAAATATCTACCTGGCTGAGCTTGTAATAAGTCCATAATATCTTTCCCATTCACCACGATATCACTACGTCCCTTAATAGGTAATTCATTATACTTTTGAATTACCAATTTCTTAGAGATACCCTGAATACTAGCTGCTACACTATTCACATACAATCCATAGCGATATAGAGTAATAGGATCTAGAATATCCATAGTCAAAACTTCTCTAATTTGTTGCATCAATTCTTTCTCATTTTTACTAAAAGGATAAATATCTTCTGCATAAAGTTGAGTCCATATACCAATCAAATCATCAAAACTTCTAATTTCTTTTAAATGTTGCAACTGTAATTCCTTATCAAGACCTAATTCTAATAATAATTTGATCCCATATCGTACATGGATACTGGCAAAAATTTTATTCAGTTCTTCTTTCTTACGATCATAAGATAAATTACGAACATAATGTTTAGTTTCTAAAATTGCTTGTTTAATATCACTACTTAGGGAAAAACTTAAATTAGTAGCAAATCGAATAGCTCTCAAAATACGAAGTGCATCTTGTGAAAATTGATAAATACTATTTCCTACTGTATGAATTTCTCTTTTCTGTAAATCCTCTCTACCATGTAATAAGTCAATAATTTTTCCATTTTTATCCATACAAATCGTATTAATGCGGAAATCTCTTCTTTTTAAATCTTCTAGCAAATCATCAATATATTCAAATTCCACTGGTTTACGATTGTTTAAATATCGAATCTCTCTGCGAAAGGTAGTAATTTCAAATCGAATATTACGAATCATAACTGTAATAGAACCATATGCTTCATCTGGTAAACATGAGTTTGGAAAAATATTACGAATATCACTAGGTCTAGCATTGGTACAAATATCCACATCATTAGAAACTATTCCTAGTAACTGATCACGCACAAATCCACCAACAATATAAGCAACATATCCATGATCTTCAATGGTTTTAATTAATTTTAAGGCTATCTTAAGCATATTATCACCTAATTTTATTGTACCAAATTTCTAACGAAAAGCCAGTAATTTCAAATAATTTCAAATAAAGTTTTAAAAACATTGAAAATAAAAAAGTGTTGAATTATTATATATTCCGATCAAAGAGATATA
>CALVSR010000021.1 GCA_944359075.1 uncultured Bacilli bacterium | reverse complement strand
TTTTTGAAAAAACTTCCATTTACTCTTACAAATATACTTTTAGAACAGAATCTGAAATTTAACTTTTCATTTCACGTCTTTTAAAAAGAAATCTCATCTTCAAAAGTAGCATAATTGATATATACTAGCCATAATAATATCGTCTTATTTTCTTCATCTTTTAATAACAGATAATCTCTTCCACTTGCTAGAATAGTCCCAGTAAAAGCTTTATCACGCCATGCAATAGAATCAGGATAAGAAAAGAAAACAGTCACTTTTTTTCCGCGATTCAAAGCAAATAAGTTTTCAGCATATTGTGGATCAGGCTGGGTAGTACTAGGAGTGTTATTGGTATTTCCTGTATATCCGGGTATATTCATATAGGGAGGATAAGTACTTTGATCAGGAATATAAGAAGGGTTACTTACACCATTATTTGTATAATTCTGATTCATAGATTCTCCTTTCTTTCATTTAAATCTATGCCAAAAAAAAGAGAATATGTGATTCTCTTAATTATTTTCCATAATTTCATCAAAAACAGGATCTGTACTACTAGGTTCAGTCCCTCTAACATAATACATAATACGCTTATGTTCATCACTTTCTGTTGCTGGTTTTCCCGTAATAGGATTTACCAAAACACCAACTACATTACTTGGCTGTTTATACCAGCTATCTTCATGACCTTCTAGACATCCTTCCATAGCATCCACCCAGATATTTCGAGAATACTTATAGTCAGCTGCTTCAATCGATCGATTATCATCATATCCTACCCAAACTGCTGTTACTAGTTCTCCATTATAACCAATAGACCAATGATCGGTATCTGTAGTACCACTTTTTAAAGCAAGTTTATGCTTAATTTTAGGAGCAATTCCTATTGCTGTAGGATAATTATAATCAATAAAAGTAGAATCATAAGTACTAGTTAGTAAATCACTTAATATGAAAGTCAAACTTTTATTTAAAATATTTTCTTTTTCGATTTTCTTCTCATATAATACATTTCCCTTTAAATCCTCTACTCGGGAAATCAAATGACCATCTACCTTATAACCCTCATTGGCAAAAGCTGCATAAGCAGCAGTCATTTCGATAATATTAATACTAGCTGTTCCTAGTGGTAGAGAAGGAACTTCTTCTAATGTAGCTGTAATCCCCAGTCTTCGAGAAATATCCACCAAAGCATCTTCTCCTAAAAACATATGAGTCTTAACAGCATAAACATTATCAGAATAAGAGATTGCAGTAGCTAGAGAAATCGGTTTATTTCCATACTGACCCCCATAATTTTGAGGAGAATATGTTTTGTTATTAGAAAAAGTAAAGGTAGTTTCACTACTCATAAAAGTAGTACTAGAAGTAAAACCATTTTCTAAAGCCGCATAATATAAAAGAGGTTTCATAGTAGAACCAACTTGTCTTGTAGATTGATAAGCACGATTATATTGACTGCTACTATAATCTTTTCCACCTACTAGAGCAAGTATTTTTCCCGTATTTGGATCCATCATAACACTAGCAACTTGCAGCTCTTTATCGGTATCCATATTATTCTTAACGCTTTCTTCTAGAATTCTTTGAGCATTCATATCCAAATTGGTATAAATACGAATTCCCCCAGTTTCTAAGTAAGAATCTGGAATCTGCTTTAAACTTTTTAATTCTTTCATAACGGCGTCTTGATAATACATAATAGTGGATAAGTCCTGATAATTTTTTTCTCCCACAATATGTAATTCTTCATTTACAGCCTGATTATATTCATCTTCTGTAATTTTTTCATTTTGGTACAGACTATATAAAATATTTACTTGTCTTTGCTTGGATAGTTCATAATTTACCAAAGGAGAGTAATTAGAAGGAGATTTCGGAATACCAACAAGCAAAGCTGCCTCGGCCAATGTTAAATCTTTGGCATCTTTATCAAAATAAAATTGTGCCGCATTTTCAATCCCATACATACCATGACCATAATTAATGGTATTTAAATATCCTTCTAGAATTTCATCTTTACTATAGCCAACTTCTAATTTTAAAGTTAGCCAAAGCTCCTCTAATTTTCGTTCCCAAGTTTTATCAAAATCCAAAAATAAATTTTTAGCATACTGTTGCGAAATAGTAGAAGCACCTTGTTTAGTTTCACCGGATGTAATATTTACAAATAAAGCTTTTACGATACGCAAAGGATCAAAACCAAAATGTTTATAGAAATGTTTATCTTCTGTATTAATGGTTGCCATGATGACATTCTCAGAAATATTATCTAAAGGTACCCATTCTTGTGATCCACTTCCTTGAAAGAAAAGTTCGTTAGTACTGTCATACATTAAGAAAGCATTGGCTGATTTGATTTCTAATTTTGGACTCATTTTAATATATAATATCAACCCAAAAAAGCCAACCACAAGGAAAACTAGAAAAAAAACAAAAAATTTGAATACTTTTTTCACTCTTCGAAATTTTTTCATACAAACCTCCGACTTCTAATTTTAGTATGAAAAAAAACCTAGGAAATATGTATTAGAATTGTGAAAGTTAGATTTCTAAAAATAACAGTTGCATTTACCAAATCTTATGTTATAATCTGTCTTAGAAATTTAAATGGGAATGAATTTTATGAAAAAAACAAAATTGAATATTACTGTAATAACCGATCATGGTAAAGATGAATATAATCTATTAGGTGAATATGATGAAGAAAAGCAAAGAATTCATTATCAAGAAAGTCGTGATTTACTAACAGATGTCATTTTAGATTTAAAAAATAAAATTCTAATTCGTGATAATAAAGACTACAATTTAAATTATCAATTTTTAGAAGAAGTTATTACAGAAAATAGAATGAACTGGAAAGAACTAAATCAATCTATCATACTAAAAATTAAGACCCAAAAATTTAAGATTATGAATACAAAAATAGAAATTATCTATACTATATTAGATAGCGATGAAACAATTCAATATATTATAAAGTTTTAGGAGGAAATATGAGTATTATTAAAGAAGTAGAAAAAGTGATAAAAGAATGCATCATAAAAGCAGGATATGATGTCGAATCAGTTGTACTAGCTACAAGCAGTCGTCCAGATCTAGGAGAATATCAAATCAATAGTGCTTTTGATCTTGGTAAAAAGAATCATTGCAATCCGCGAGAAGTAGCAGAAAAAATAGTAGTAGAATTGGAAAAAAATAAAATGTTTACCAATTTGAACATAGCTGGTGCTGGCTTTATCAATATTAGTTTTAGTGATGAATTTTATTTAAACTCTATGAATAAATTAATAGAAAGTTTAGATAATAATATCGATAAGCATGATAAAAAAAGAATTTTCATGGATTATGGTGGGGCTAATATTGCCAAAACATTGCATGTTGGTCATCTTCGTAGCGCTGATATTGGAGAAGCAATCAAACGATTAGCACAAACTTTGGGATATGAAGTAATTAGTGATGTTCATTTTGGGGATATTGGTCGTCAATCGGGAATGGTAATTTATGAAATGATGGAAAGATATCCTAATCTAGTTTATTTCAAAGAAGATTATCAAGGAGAAGAGGAAGAACTTCCTATTACGAAGGAAGACTTACAAGAAATCTATCCAACCGCTTCTTTAAAAGCCAAAGAAAATGAAGAAATAATGGCTAAAGTTAGAGAAATTACGATGCAGATTGAAAATGGTCATAAAGGGTACTGTGCTTTATGGGAAAAAATTAAAAAACTTTCTATGGAAGATATCAAAGCACTTTATCAAAGATTAAATACAACTTTTGATTTATATGAAGGAGAAACAGAATGTTATCCATATATCCCGGAAGTAATCGACATTTTAAAAGAAAAAAATTTAATCTATGAAAGCGAAGGCGCTATGGTTGTAAATGTAAAAGAGGAAACAGATACAGAGCCAATGCCCCCATTAGTAGTATTAAAAGGAAATGGTGGAACTGTTTATCAAACAAGAGAACTGGCAACTTTACTATCTAGAGAAAAAAGATTTCAACCAGATGAATTTTGGTATTTTGCAGATAATCGCCAAGAGTTATATTTTAAACAAGTGTTCCGTGTTGCTAAAAAAGCAGAACTAGTTCCTGCTTCCACAGAATTAAAATTCTTAGGATTTGGAACCATGAATGGGGAAGATGGAAAACCATTTAAAACTCGTACTGGTGGTGTCATGAATCTAATAGACTTAATGGAAATGGTAAAAGAAATTACCAAAAATAAAATCAATACGAATTTGGTAAAAGAAGAAGAAAAAGACATCATTGCTGAAAAAGTTTCCATTGCCGCTTTAAAATATGCTGATTTTCTACCATATCGTAGCAAAGACTTTATATTTGATGTCAATAAATTTGCCGATTTAGATGGAAAGACAGGACCTTATCTATTATATTCTACGGTCCGTATGAAATCTTTACTAACAAAATCCAATCAAAATGTGGCTCATATCCAAGTAGAGAAAATTGCTGGAGTAGAAAAAGAAGTTCTTCGTATTCTTCTAGAACTACCAACGATTTTAGATAGTTCTTTCGAATCCAAATCATTAAATGAAATTGCTGACTATTTATATCGATTAACTAGTAGCTACAATAAATTCTATGCTGAAAATCATATTTTAACCTGTGATGATCCAGAACTAAAAAACACTTGGTTAGCATTAACCAAACTAGTAAAAGACACCAATTTATTGCTTTTAAACATTTTAGCAATAGAAGTGCCTGAAAAGATGTAAAAAGAGTTGCATTTTATATAGAATAATGATATAAGTTTAAATGATAAAAAAAGAAAGAGAAATTTTAAATATATAGGAGGAATACCATGAGTATAAAAAATATGACTAAGGAAGATTTGGAATTGTTGTCGAATAAGGACATTACCAATTTATTATTAGAAGAAAAAGGAAAGCAGACAACACCAGATTTATTTAAAAAAATCATCCAGTTATTAGAACTACCAGAATCCACTTTTGATCAAAAAATAGGGGATTATTATACTTCTTTAACAACAGATAAAAGATTTATTTTATTAGAAGATGGTACTTGGGACTTAAGAAGTCGCCATAGTTCTGATAAGATTGCTAAGATAGAGGATGAAGAGGACGAAGATTTAGAAGAAATAGAAGAGGAAGAAGAACAGGAAGAAATGGTAGAAGATTTTGACTCTATCGAAAGTGATGAAGATGATATTGATGATAGCGATGAAGATTTAAAAGATTTAGTAGTATTAGACGAAGATGAGATAGAAGAGACTGAGTAGTTCTCTTTTTTCTTTCCTAGTGAAAAAAGGAATGATATAATAGGAATGGTGATAAAAGATGAATTTTATAGAAACAATGAAAACAAAAGCTAAAAAGTATCAAAAGAAAATAGTGTTACCAGAGACTATGGATGAAAGAGTATTAAAGGCAGCAGAAATTGCCATCAAAGAGAATTTGGCAGATATTATTTTAATCGGCAAAAAAGATACTATTATTAAGGATCGTGAATTGTTACAAGAAGCAACTATTATAGATCCAGAAACTAGTAGTCTGACGGATTTATATATTGAAAAATTAGTAGAATTACGAAAAGAAAAAGGAATGACGAAAGAAGAAGCTAGAAAGCTATTGCTAGAAGACTATATGTATTATGCTTGTATGTTAGTTTTCGATCACAAGGCAGATGGGGTAGTAAGTGGGGCTTGTCATTCTAGTGCCAATACATTAAGACCAGCTTTACAGATCATTAAAACAGCACCTAATACCAAACTAGTTTCTGCTTTCTTTTTGATGATAGTGCCAAACTGTGAATATGGAGAAAATGGTGTTTTTGTTTTTGCAGATTGTGGTTTGGTTCAAAATCCAACTACAGAACAATTAGCAGATATCGCTGAAAGTAGTGCCAAAAGTTTTGAACAATTAGTAGGTAGTACTCCCTATGTTGCCTTACTTTCTCATTCAACGAAGGGTAGTGCACATCATGCAGATGTAGATAAAGTAATCGAAGCAACTAGGCTGGCACAAGAACATTATCCACAGTATAAAATAGATGGAGAGCTACAATTAGATGCTGCAATCATTCCGGAAATAGCTAGTAGTAAAGCACCAAATAGTGAGATAGCAGGAAAAGCCAATGTACTAATATTTCCAGACTTAGACAGTGGGAATATTGGCTATAAATTAGTTCAAAGACTTGCCAAAGCAGAAGCCTATGGACCACTTACCCAAGGAATCAATGCCCCTATTAATGATTTGTCTAGAGGATGTAGTGTGGAAGATATTGTGGGTGTAATCGCAATTACAGCAGTTCAAGCACAAAAATAAACAAAAAATCCAAAACTATGTTATAATAGAAACCACGAAAAGAGGGATAGTATGGATAATCAAAGAATAAAGTATAATCAAGAATTAATCAAGAATAAAATAAGATTAGAAAAACAGTTAAAAATGGTAAATAAAGAAATAGATGAAAATAAAAAATTATGTGATCATATTCGTGTATGTTTAGGATGGGATGGACCATTTCAATATCGTGATACTAGTTTTCATACATGTTTATTTTGTCAAAAAGATGATCCTGATTCACAATATAGAATGATAGATGCAACAAACTATAGAAAACTGAAATATAGTCATGGAGAGTATGAAATGGCAAGAGAAGCACGTTTATTAGAAATTCAAGAATTAGCTATGGGTATAATGAAAGAAAATCCTTCCATCACAGAGAAACAATTAGTAGAAGAATTAACGGAAATAATCAAAGCAGATGCAGAAAATACCAAAACTATTGAGAAAAAAATAAGGCCTAACTTTGGTTAAGAAAGGAGAAAATTATGCTAGAAAGATTAGATACCATTGAAAAAAAATATCAGGAAATTCAAACAGAACTTGCAAATCCAGATGTGTATAGTGATATGAATAAAATGAAATCCTTATCAAAAGAAGCGAGTGATTTAGAAGAAACGGTTAATACTTATCGTGAATATAAAAAAATATTATCCGCAATCATTGATACCAAAGAAATGGTAAAAGATCCAGAAATGGGAGAAATTGCCAAAGAAGAACTAGTATCATTAGAGGCACAAAAACAAAAATTAGAAGAAAAGTTAGAAATTTTACTAATTCCAAAAGATCCTAACGATAGTAAAAATGTAATTGTAGAAATTCGTGGAGCAGCTGGTGGCGACGAAGCAAATATTTTTGCTGGAGACTTGTATAGAATGTATTCTCGTTATGCTGAAAAGCAAGGGTTTAAAATTGAGTTAATTGATGCCGAAGAAGGAGAAGCTGGAGGTTTTTCTCAAATTGAATTTATGGTAAAAGGAGAAGGCGCTTATTCTAAATTAAAATACGAAAGTGGATCCCACAGAGTGCAAAGAGTTCCCGAAACAGAATCGCAAGGAAGAATTCAAACTTCTACTGCTACAGTGTTAGTAATGCCTGAAGCAGAAGATGTAAATATAGAGATCAACCCTAGTGATTTAAGAATTGACATTTACCGTTCTTCTGGTTGTGGTGGTCAAGGAGTTAACACTACTGATTCAGCAGTTAGAATTACCCATTTACCAACCAATACTGTAGTTACTTGTCAAAATGAAAGAAGTCAAATTCAAAATAAGGAACAAGCAATGAAAGTATTAAAAGCCAGACTTTATGAACAGGAACTACAAAAACAAGAGGAAGCTTTAGGGAATGAAAGAAGAAATAAAATTGGAACTGGAGATAGAGCAGAGAAAATAAGAACCTATAATTATCCTCAAAATAGAGTTACAGACCACAGAATTGGCTATACAACCAACAACTTAGACAGAATTATGAATGGTGCTTTAGAAGAAGTGATTGAAGCACTGATTACAGAAGATCAAAAACGAAAATTATCTGGAAGTAATAATGAGTAGAATGATAGCAATTTGTCTAAGATGTGGAACGGCCCAAGTAAGAACAGATCTGGGAGAAAATTTTGAAAAAGGATACACGCTGTTAAAAAAGGAAACCTTTTGTCCTAGATGCAATAAAAAAACCAATTTTATAGCCACCAAAGACATCAACAATTTACGAAAAAAATTAGAACAAAACCCCTCTAAACCACTAGATGGATATATTCTAAAGTTAATCAAAAGATAGGAAATAAAATGAAAATAGAAGAATTAATAATTTATGGAAAGCAATTTGTTCACTCTCAACATGCTAAAATGCTGTTAGCGGATTTATTAGGAAAAAATCCATTAGAGCTATTGACTTGTTTAGATGAAGAAGTAGCAGAAGATATTGTTCAAAAATATAAAGAAAAAATCAAAGCAATCCAAGAACAGAAACCAATTCAATATGTAATGGGAAATACAAATTTCTATGGAAATTCTTTTTTGGTAAATGAAAGTGTTTTGATCCCACGATTTGAAACTGAAGAGTTGGTAGAAAACACCTTAATTTATATAGAAGAAATATTCTCCAAACCTAATCTAAAAGTAATGGATTTAGGTACAGGTTCCGGATGTATTGGTATCACCTTAAAAAAGAAAAGGCCTAGTTTAGATGTTACCTTATTAGATATTAGCAAAGAAGCATTAGAAGTAGCTAAGAAAAATGCTGAGAATTTAAAAGTAGAAGTTAATTTCATAGAAAATGACATGCTTTCTAATCTAACCGAACAATATGATGTAATCATTTCCAATCCCCCTTACATCAAAGAAGAGGAAGAAATCGAAGAAATTGTGAAAAAGAATGAACCGCATCTAGCATTATATGCTGGAGTAGATGGCTTAAACTACTATCGAAAAATTTTAAAAGAGGCACCAAGCCATGTAAATAAAAGTTTTTTAATTGCTTTGGAGATTGGCGCTACTCAAAAGGAAGATGTAATAGCTCTGGCCAAAGAGTATTTTCCCAATGCTAGTATTACAGCGAAAAAAGATATGCAGAATCGCGATAGAATGATTTTTATATACCAAAAAGACTCAGAGATATAAGGAAATCCCATTCACTTATATTAACTGAGTCTTTATTGTATACCATAGCTAGTACCTTTTAGTAAATATAAAAAGTAATAAGCTTCTGTTAATAGATTATCAAAAAAGATAGGTGCAATAATAAAGTAATAAGTTTGATCCAAAATCCCTTCAATAATCTTAGTAAGGAAAGAGATAAAACCTTGTAACTGTTCAATCGATTCTTCATTTAAAAGTTGTTGAATTTCTGGAGTAATATTTCCTTCCTTATAGCGTTTCATTTGTTCAGCGAAGATCTTTCTATAATTATCTGCATTGGTAATAATAGAAGTCTGTTCTGGATCGGATAATCCAATAATGAATTGACAAGCTTGCTTCATAGAAGTAGAGAACCAGTATTCGTAATTCACAACAAAAGTAGGATCAGCACTGTCTCTTTGTTGAATACGATATAAATCATTAGCATAAAGACTAGCTTCTTCAATCATATAAGTATAAATGAGTGGATATAAGTAAGAAAAAATATTACTTTGTTTCATGTTGTCTAATAAATATTTGCAAAAATCAATGAAATTTCTAGTTAATTCTATGGCATCTTCATTTAATTGATGAATTTGATCTAACAGTTCTTGGGAAATGTTTTCATCATTACCGGGTTCTAAATTCATTTCCTCTGTAGTTAAATTGGTATTAATATCTATACCAAATAGCTTCTCCGTTAATAACTCACAATCTAAACTGTAATTAGTAACAAAAGAATCACTTTCAATAATCTCTTTTGGTAATCTGTTGTTCGCAATAGGAATTAATTTTTCTCTTAATTCTTCATAACGTTTTGCCATTCCTTCAGCTACTTCTATATAAGATTCATTATTTTGAAAAAAAGATAGCTGAATATTTAAACAAAATTTATGCAATGTTTTTAAATAAAATAAGTTATTAATCAAAGACTGTTGAACATATAAAGCATCACTTAGCATCTTTTCACCTCAAAAAATTATATGCATCCAATCAAAAAATATATAAAATTGTATAAAATTTAAAAAGAAATCTCATTATGAGAATAGAAAAGGTGATAAGATGAAAAAAATATGGACTATAATAGCATTGATCGTTATAATTTTTGCCGTAAACAATAAGAAAGAGGAATTAATTATTCCTAAAGAAGCAATTCGGTTTCGAGTAATCGCCAATAGTGACGAAGAAAAAGATCAAAATACCAAAATATTAGTAAGAAATGCGATTCAACAACAGATGGTAGAAGATTTAGAAGAAACAAGAAGCGTAGAAGAGGCAAGGACCACTTTATCAGAAAATATCCCCCATTATGAAAACTTAGTTCAAACTACATTACAGAATAATCATATAGATTCCGTTTTTCAAGTGAATTATGGAATGAATTATTTTCCCAAGAAAGTATATAAAGGCGTTACTTATGAAGAGGGATACTATGAGTCGCTAGTGGTTACATTAGGAAATGGCCAAGGAAACAATTGGTGGTGTGTGTTATTTCCTCCTTTATGCCTGTTAGAAGCAGAAGAAACAGAAGAAACCACAGAGGTAGAGTATAAATTTTTTATCAAAGAATTAATAGATAAATATTTATAAATTAAGAAAAAAAGAAAAATCAGAAGCTTTCTACATATCTTTAAGTAGGAGGCTTTTTTATGTCATTATTCGTAATTTTTATGTTAGCAGTAGGACTTAGTATGGATGCATTTTCATTATCTTTGATTTATGGAACTTTAGATTTATCTAGAAAAAGATGTAATCAAATGAGTATTATGGTAGGAATATTTCATTTTTTCATGCCATTATTAGGATATCAGATTGGAGAACTTATTTTAAAAATCATAAAAGTGAATCCTGATATCATCGTAGGAATCATTTTTCTAATATTAGGAATAGAAATGATTGTATCGACCAAAAAAGAAGAACAAGTTAAATTATTAACGACACTTATTTCTGTTATTTTCTTTGCGTTTACAGTTAGTATAGATAGTTTCTCTATTGGAATAGGGTTTGGAGTAGCCAATATACAAGTGTTATTACCATGTGTTTTATTTTCTATGATTAGTGCGGTATTTACGAAATTAGGCATTTCGTTAGGTAAAAAGTTATCGAATCAATTTGGTAGCATTACGACGATAATAGGAGCGATTATTTTAGGAATATTAGGACTTACTTATATTTTTTAAAAAATATTTTCATTTTGTCCAACATAAATAACTTCTAGTCAAGAAAAAAGCAAAACATTAGTGATTATCTTTCTATTTTATGATATAGTATTATTAGTAAGAACGAAAGTGAAAAAAATAAATACAATATAGTAGAAGTTACTTGGAGGTACATATGAAAGTATTAGAAATTCAGGGGGGAAAAAAATTATCTGGAACCATTCGTATTAGTGGTGCAAAAAATGCAGCTGTTGCATTAATACCTGCAGCTATTTTAGCGGATAATGAAGTAACCATTTGTAATGTTCCAGAAATTACAGATACCGATGCTCTGACTGAGATTTTGCAGTATTTAGGAGCAGATATTAAAAGAGCAAGTGAAAGCATCCTAATTAATCCCGCAACTATAGAAAACAAAGAAATTCCTAAGGAGTTATCCACAAAACTTCGTGCTTCTTATTATTTTATGGCAGCTTTACTTGGAAAATACAAGTATGTAGAAATGTATTTTCCGGGTGGATGTAATATTGGAGCGAGACCCATTGACCAGACTTTAAAAAGTTTTAAAGCCCTTGGTGCCACTATAGAAGAGTCCGAAAATAAATATAAAATTTATGCCAAAGAATTAATTGGAGCACATATCTATCTAGATATGCCTAGTGTAGGAGCCACCATTAACGCAATACTAGCTGCTGTTAGAGCCAAAGGAGAAACCATTATTGAAAACGCAGCAAAAGAACCCGAAGTGGTAAACGTAGCTGTTTTTTTAAATGGAATGGGTGCTAAAATTACAGGAGCAGGTACCAGTGAAATTCGAATTAGGGGAGTAGAAACCTTAAAAGGATGCTATACGGAAGTCATTCCAGACCGTATTGAAGCAGGAACTTATATCATAGCAGGAGCTTTGGTTGGAGACCATTTGAAAATCGATAATATTATTCCAGAACACGTAGAAATGCTAACTTTAAAGTTAAAGGAAATGGGTGTAAATTTAGAAATAGGACCAGATTACATTATTACTTCAAAAACAGAAAATTTAAAACCAGTAAGAATAAAAACACAAGGATATCCAGGATTTGCAACCGATCTACAACAGCCGATTACCACCTTATTAACTCAGTGCGAAGGAACATCTATCTTAGAAGAAACCATTTATGAAAATCGATTCCAAAATGTTCCCTATTTAAATGATTTAGGAGCTAATATTGAAATAGAGAATAGAAAAATCAAAGTAAATGGGAAAACCAACTTGATAGGAACTAGAGTGGAAGCAACCGATTTAAGAGCAGGTGCTTGTTTGGTATTAGCAGGCCTATTAGCAGAGGGGACTACTACCATTACCAATATTGAACATGTCCTAAGAGGCTATGAAAAAATTGTGGAAAAACTAACAGATGTTGGTGCAGATATCGATTTGAGAGAAGAATAATCTTCTTTTTTTTCTTGAAAAAAATATAGAAAGTTATATAATAGAAAAACAAAAAGAGGTGGATATAATGAGTTGGGAAGAAATCGATGAGAAAATAATAGCACTAAATGATAAAATAGAAAGATTTTCCTACAAAAAGCAACAAATTTCAGAATTAGCGAATATTATAAAAGATAGACAACAAAAATTAGAAAATAACAAGGATATACGGAAACTAAATAATGCTGTTTTAGAAAACAAAGTAAAGGTATCTACCTTTCAAACGATATTATTAACTAAATTAAACGAATTAAGCTTATCAAATGATATGAATGAAGTATATCAAAATATTCCAGATACCTTAGAAGAATGTAATAATTTTTTAAATCAATTGGAAAGAAAGTACCAATTAGGAGAAAAAATAATCGATTGGGTGGAAGGAATAGAAAGACTATCAGAAACAGAATATATAGAGAATTTATCTTTTGAAGAAACAGAATACGGAAAATGGATTATGTTTAAGGATGATAGATTGGAAGAACTAATCCATCAAGTATTTAATTCGCAAATGTCAACGAATAAAGAATTTTTAAGTATCTTAGTAAATAATGCTATCGATAGAATAAAAAAATATCTGAACGATTTAACTTTAGAGCAAAAAACGGAACTATTTATTCAAACCATAGCATTATCATATAATAAGAATTCTTTTCTCTTTTTCCATAAATACATGTTCATCAATTGTATCTATCAAAGCAATCCCAACAAACCATCTTCATCTAAAATAGAAATAATATATGATCACTTTCACAATTTAGTAGAAAGGAAATTACTTCTTCAATGTAAAAATCAATCAGTAGTAGAATTATTAGGCAATGTTAATATAGATTTTAATAATATAATAATAAGAGAAGAAGAAAAGAAGAAAAAAGTCTAAATTTGTAGAAAAAGAATACACTAAGAATAGAGAATATCTATTCTTTTTTTTATGCGGAGGTTTTCATGAAAAAGAAAAAATTAATAAAATATCTTGTTCTGTTAATGTTAGTATTATGTGTATTTGGTATCTATTCTTTTTTTAGAACGGATAAATTAAATTATATTGCCTTAGGGGATTCTCTAGCAGAAGGAATGAACCCTTATGGAGAAGTAGGGTATAGCTATACCGATTATTTTGCCGATATGCTAAAAAAAGACAACAAATTATCTTATTATACAAAAAAATATACCAAAAGTGGTTATACTACCAAAGATATCCTATCAACCCTAGAAACCAATAATCAGTTAAAAAAAGACTTAAGAGAATCTGATTTGGTAACTGTTTCGATTGGTGCAAATGATTTTCTTCATAGTATAGACTTAAGAAATCTAAATATTAATAATATTCTGGATTTAAAATCCAAAGTAACAGAAATTATACCAAGCTTAGAAGCATGCATTCAAAATATTAGAAAGTATGCGAAAGAATCTATGATTATCGTTGGTTATTATAACCCTATTCCCTTTTTATTTAATACCAGTGGAAATGATCTAGATGAATTATTTGCTTATATAGATGAAGAATATCAAAAAATAGCAGATAAATACAAATGTGATTATATTTCGCTATACCAATTATTTAAAAAAAATTCCAAATTTTTACCGAACCCAGCAGATATTCATCCCAATCTAGATGGGTATAAAGCCATTGCCGAAGAGATTGTGAATCAGTTTTACAAGTAAGAATAAAAATATCGATAGTATATGGATGAAAAAGGACTTGAAAAGTAAAAAAAAGCTTGTTATAATAACAATGCATTTAATTACTATGGCTTTAAAAGTAGTCATGGCGAAGAGAAGGCTCTAGAATATTCTAGATAATGTCTAGATACGAAAGGAGAGTTATTATGAAAAAAGGAATTCATCCAGAAATGAAAGAAGCAACTGTAAAATGTGCTTGCGGAGAGACTTTTAAAGTAATGTCTACAAAAGATGAAATTCATGTAGAGGTTTGTTCAAAGTGTCACCCATTCTATACAGGAAAACAATCAAGAGCATCTAAGACTGGTCGTGTAGAAAAATTCAATCAAAAATATGGTCTTAATAATGAAGATAAAGCAAATTAGTTTTATCTTTTTTTGTATACTAGGAATTTGCTTTCCAATTAAATAAATCGTTATATATAATTAAGTCACTTCTTGTATTTTAAATACATTTGATTTTTTGTATCTTTAAATTTTTCTTTAACAAAATATTATTCCATTTTATCTAATAAGAATTTCATGAATTTTTTTGATAAAACATCATAATTTATATAGTCTAGTTTCTTAAGGTTATTATTTTTATCAAAAGTATATTCAGCTATTATTACATGAATATGTGAATTAAAATTTAAAGTTCTTCCAAATGTATGTAAAAAAGCAAAATAACCAGGAGCATATTTAAAATTATATTTATATTATAATCGAATCGTAAAAGAAAGTAGGTAGAAATTTTGAAATCAAAGTTAAATATATATATACATTTAATAGTATTTCTATTATGTATTTATATTTTTACAGTAGTAAGTAGTTTCTTTAATTCCTCTATGATACAAATTTATACAATGATTTTTCTTAATCCAATACTCATAGCTATAAGTGGATTTGTGTACTACTATAAATTTAGACAACACGCATTAATATTATCGTTACTAACTTTATTATTTTTGATACCTCTTGTCTTATTTAATACTAATTCAAATTCATTATATTATTTTCTTTACCTTATATTATTTTTACTAATTGGATTAGGTATTAGTAAAATTTATATAAAGAAAAAACCGTAAAATAAAAAATATTATGCAGTACATTATTTTGGTACTGTTTTTTATAGGAGTAAAATTATGAATCAAGAAAAAAATTGGAAAATTTATCGATTTCATAATGGTTTTCCACATAAATTGTGGATTTTGTGTTATAATACCAACATAATAGAGGTGAAATTATGAAAATAGGAATCGCAAATGATCATAGAGGATATAAGCTAAAAACAAAATTAATACCATACTTGTTGAAAAAAGGTTATGAAGTAGAAGATTATGGAGCTTTATCAACAGAATCTGTGGATTATCCAGATTACGGAATTGCTTTAGGTGAAAAAGTTAGAGATAAAGAAGTGGATTTTGGTATCGCTATTTGTGGAAGTGGTATTGGAATCTCTATTGCGTGCAATAAAGTAAAAGGCGTTAGATGTGCTAAAGTGGATAATACTAGAGAAGCTAAACTATCAAGGTTAGACAATGATGCTAATATTATTGCATTAAATGAAAAAATGCATGTATTTGAAGCTAAAGATATTTTAGATGTATTTTTAAATACAAAATATCAAAAAGAGGAACGCTTTCAAAGAAGAATCGATAAAATAACGAAATACGAGGAACAATAACATGAGCGCAAAATTTTTTTTATATTTATTTTCCACTATTATTGTGATCTATTCTATAGATTCTATAAATATTAATCAAATTTTTAAAAAAAACAAAATAATGCAAGCTAGAATTTTTTATTTTTTAATTGCTCTTTGTATGATAGAATTATTAACTTCTTTTTTATATAATTTTTTTGAAGCAACAAAATTTATGTAAAATAGTATAAAACTTTTCATTTTGGTCAAACTCTTAATGAGGTGAAAAAATGAAAAAGAGATTAGTGTTAAAACCATTTGTAATTCCAACTTTGTATACTGCTTTTGCTTTAGTTGTAATTGTAAGTTTATTTTTCTCAATCGAAGTAACCAGTGAAAAAGAAAACTTAACTTATGTGAATGGTGCAATTCTAGATGAATATGTACCAGTGGTAAATGTAGAAGAAAAAATTGGAAAACCTTTTACGGATCAGAGTGTAGTAATAGCCAATAATTATTATGACTACCAATCTACCGAAGAGGAACAACAGTCTTCTATTTTATACCATGAAAATACCTATATTCAAAATACTGGAATTAACTATAAATCAGATAATCCTTTTGATGTAGTTAGTATCTTAAGCGGAGAAGTAATCGAAGTGGAAGAAAAAGAACTTCTTGGAAAAAGTGTTACTATAAGACATGATAATGAATTAATAAGTGTTTATCAAAGTCTAGGAGAAGTAAGCGTACAAAAAGGTGATAAGGTACAAACAGGACAAGTAATAGGTAAAAGTGGAAGCTGTCAATTAATTACTAGTTCTAAAAACAATTTACACTTTGAATTGTATGTAAATGGGACTATTGCAGACCCAGAAAATTACTACGATAAAACGATAGGTGAATTCTAAATCTCTATCATAATGAATAAAATCACCAATATAATTTATTAGGTGATCGTTTCTATGAATAAGGAGATTATAAAAAGAGTAGAAGAAGAAGCAGAGTATCTTGTAAAAACCAAAAAAACAATCCGGGAAATTGCTAAAAAATTTAAAATTAGTAAGAGTACAGTCCATAAAGATATGAAAGAGAGATTAAAAGAAATAGATCTAAAAAAATACCATATCATTCAAAATATCTTTCAAGAACATATTGAAATTAGGCATATCTTAGGTGGACAATCTACCAAAACAAAATACCTGCACATAAAACAAAATAATGAAAGGTGATAATATGCGTGATATTGGAATTGATTTAGGAACAACAAATATTTTAATTTATATCAAAGGAAAAGGAATCGTATTAAATGAACCAAGCGTAGTAAGCATTGATACCAATACAAAAAAAGTACTCGCTGTAGGAACAGAAGCCAAAGAAATGCTTGGAAGAACACCGGGAAAAGTAAAAGCCATTAAGCCGATGAAAGATGGAGTAATTGCCGACTTTGAAACTACAGAAGAAATGTTAAATCATTTTATGAGAAAAGCGATTGGCAAAAAAATGTTAAGTAAGCCACGTATTTTAATTTGTTGTCCATCCAATATTACAGGAGTTGAAAAAAATGCCATCCGCGAAATCGCAGAACGTATGGGAGCTAAAAAAGTATTTTTAGAAGAAGAACCAAAAGTAGCTGCAGTGGGAGCGGGAATTGATATCTCCAAGCCATCCGGAAGTATGGTAATTGATATTGGAGGAGGAACTACTGATATTGCAGTATTGTCTTTAGGGGGAATTGTAACTAGTGATTCCATTCGAATTGCAGGAAATACTTTTGATGAAGATATTGCTAGTTTTATTAAAAATAAATATAAAGTAATTATTGGAGAGAAAACAGCGGAAGACATTAAAACTAGTATCGGAACTGTTTTAAAAAATAGTAAAAAGGGAAGTTTGGAAATCACAGGAAGAAGTACAACTACAGGATTACCTGAAACCATTACTGTAATTAGTGAAGATGTCCAAGAAGCTTTAAAAGAAGATGTGAAAAAAATCGTAGAAGCAGTGAAATCAGTATTAGAAAAAACTCCTCCAGAATTAGCTGCTGATATTTCTGATAAAGGCATTATTCTGACAGGAGGAGGAGCACTAATAGACGGACTAGTAGAAAGACTAAGAAAAGATTTAAAAGTACCTATTTTCATATCCGATAATCCTTTAACCAATGTCGCCGAAGGGACAGGAATTTTGCTAAACAACTTATATTTGATTGATAATTAGGCCTAAATCCATGGTCTTTTTATTTTGACATTAAGAAAAATATGATATAATGACTATAATGAGGTGTAAATATGCTAGAGAGTGATATCGGAATTTCTTTAAAAATGGTTGTGGTCACATTTGTTTTTAGCGTCCTAATTATGCCAGTTATGAAAAGAATCGCTCACCATATAGGTGCGATTGATATTCCTAGAAGAGATGAGGGAAATCGCCACATTCATAAAAAACCAATCCCCAAGCTTGGTGGTGTAGGAATCTTTTTTGCTTTTTTATTTGGTTATATGTTGTTTGGACAGAATAGTATTAAAATGAATGCGATTTTAATCGGAAGTTTTATTATTATATTAACAGGAATTATAGATGATATAAATGATTTAAGAGCATCTAGGCAATTAGTTGCTCAATTAGTTGCCGCTGCTGTAATTGTTTTCTATGGTAGAATTGTCTTGACAGATATTACAGCCTTTGGTTTTCATATTCAGTTTGGAATATTCTCAGAATTAATAACAATTCTTTTTATCGTCGGTTGTATTAATATTATTAATTTCACAGATGGTTTAGATGGATTAAGTGGAGGAGTTACTTCTATTTTCTATATTACGACAGCAGTTATTTGTTTTTATCAAGGACGCCTTGGAACATTAGAAATGACACTAACTCTGTTAATGCTAGGTTCTACATTAGGATTCTTAGTCCATAACTTTTATCCTGCCAAAATATTTGCTGGACAAAGTAGTATGTTTATGGGATTTATGATTTCTATTATTTGTTTACTTGGATTTAAAGGAACAGCTTTAACATCTTTGTTTGTACCACTTGCAATTTTAGGATTGCCAATTTTAGATACTTTATTTGCAATTATAAGAAGAACATTGAAAGGGCAACCTATCTTTAGTGCCGATAGATGTCATATTCATCATCAATTGTTGGGTATGAATTTTTCGCACAGAGCTACAGTAGTAATTGTTTATATTATTAACATATTATTTGCATTAACTTCCGTTTTCTATGTATTAAAAGATCCTTTAGCAGCAAAGATAATATATGTTATTCTAACAATAATTGTAGTATGGTTTGTTTGTTATACGAATATCATTACGGAAAAAAAGCCTCCAAATTTAAAGGATATTAAAAATAAAATACAAAAAAAGAAAAAGAAGTAGCTAGCTTCTTTTTTTACGATTAGGAGATTCCATATGATAAATTTTATTATTTATGAAGACGAAAAAAAATTCAGAGAAAAGTATACTACTATTATTTTACAGTTAATTGTTGGTATGAAAGTAGCTTATCGAATTATAGAAATCGATCGATATGATAACACTATATTGAAAAAAACTAAAAAATTAGTAGGTAAAAAAATATACATTTTAGATATTGAAGTTCCTGGAAAATCCGGATTAGATTTTGCACGAGAAATTAGAAATAGTGGAGATTGGTTAAGTCCAATGATTATCGTAAGCAATCATGAACATTTAAAAAATACAGCATTTACGAGTAGGATGTTAATGTTAGATTTTATCTCAAAATTTTATAGTTTTGAGGCAAGCTTAAAAGAAACTTTAAAACTATCTTTAAATATTATAGAGCAACAACCATCTTTGAACTTTCAACATAATGGTGAATTGTTTCAAATCCCTTATGATGATATTTTGTTTATAGAAAAAAATGTAGATGATGTATATACAACAGTAGTAACAAAGGCAGAAAGAATCATGTTAAAAAAGACTATAGGAAAAATAGAAGAAATTTTAAAAGAAGATCCCAGATTTTTTAGAGTTCATAGAAGTTGTGTAGCAAATTTAGATAAGATAACTAGTGTAGAGTTAAGAGCCTGTATTATTCATTATGGAAAAACAGAAACCTCACTACTGTCTAGAGATAAAAAAAGTGAATTAAAAATCAAATTAGGGAAAGAGCCCAAAAGAAATATGGAGGCAGTAAGATGAGTTTTCTAGAATTATATATTGGTGCAGTAATTATGTGGAGTATGTTTTATATGATAGGGCTATTAATTTTTGAACAGAAAAATAATATGAAAAAGAGTAATCTAATAGCTATTATTTTATTCTTTTCTTTAATATTAGCATTTATCAATCATATAAATGCGAAGCTGATATCTGACATTATAAGAATGATAGTAGTATATGGATTAATGATTTTATTTAACAGATCATTATATGCAAATAGTACAGCAGAAATAATACTAGGTAGTCTAATACTATTTCTTACATATGTAATATCAGAAGCAATAACAGCATTGATTTTGAGTATTGTAATTATTTTTTTGAAAACAAGTTCATTAATATTGCTTCGTAATAAGATAATAGTTAATATTATAATTACATTATGTGCATATATAATAGCACTAATTGGATATAAAAAAATAAGGCATTTAATTAAAGAAAATAAATATAATAGTAGGAGTAGCATAATTATTGCATTTTTAATTGTTTTAACATCGATTTTATTATTAGTACGTATTCCTATGGATGAATGGAAATTCAATATTGAGTTTATAATAACTATGCTTATACTACTAGGATTTTGCATTTTAGGATTCTTTATGTTAAAGCAGAAAGCAGATATACAAAAGACTACTGCAATGTATCAACAACTGGTGGATTATTCAGATATTACGAATAATCTATTAGAAGAATATAGAGTAATATCACATGAACAGAAGAATCAGTTATTAATCATAAGAGGGATGTTAGATGAAAGCAATAAAGAACTAGTGGATTATGTAGATAATTTACTGGAGCAACGAGCTAAGCCTAAATACGAATGGATAGGAGATTTAAATCATTTACCATTATCAGGGCTGAAAGGCCTAATTAATTATAAATTGATTGAAATGGATGCTTTAGGAATTGCCACTGATGTTTCGATTAGTAAAGAAGTATTAAAAACAAAACTAAATAAATTATCTACGAAACAAAAAGACAATTTATATAGTATTATGGGAGTATATTTGGATAATGCGATTCAAGCTGCAAAAGATAGTAAGAGGAAGGAGATTAGTTTAGAAATTTATAAAGAGAAAAGGAATGTGATAGTAGTCTTGGCGAATACTTATAAAGGGAAAATAGAATTGGATAAGTTAGATACCTATGGTTATAGTACTAAAGGGAAATACCATGGTGTAGGCTTACATATTGTGAAAAGGATAATAGAAGAAGAACCAATATTTTCTCAATTTAGAGATCTATTTGATGATTATTATATTCAAAAATTGGTAATTAACATATTGTAGGCCAAAAATCAAATTAGGGAAAGAGCCCAAAAGAAATATGGAGGCAGTAAGATGAGTTTTCTAGAATTATATATTGGTGCAGTAATTATGTGGAGTATGTTTTATATGATAGGGCTATTAATTTTTGAACAGAAAAATAATATGAAAAAGAGTAATCTAATAGCTATTATTTTATTCTTTTCTTTAATATTAGCATTTATCAATCATATAAATGCGAAGCTGATATCTGACATTATAAGAATGATAGTAGTATATGGATTAATGATTTTATTTAACAGATCATTATATGCAAATAGTACAGCAGAAATAATACTAGGTAGTCTAATACTATTTCTTACATATGTAATATCAGAAGCAATAACAGCATTGATTTTGAGTATTGTAATTATTTTTTTGAAAACAAGTTCATTAATATTGCTTCGTAATAAGATAATAGTTAATATTATAATTACATTATGTGCATATATAATAGCACTAATTGGATATAAAAAAATAAGGCATTTAATTAAAGAAAATAAATATAATAGTAGGAGTAGCATAATTATTGCATTTTTAATTGTTTTAACATCGATTTTATTATTAGTACGTATTCCTATGGATGAATGGAAATTCAATATTGAGTTTATAATAACTATGCTTATACTACTAGGATTTTGCATTTTAGGATTCTTTATGTTAAAGCAGAAAGCAGATATACAAAAGACTACTGCAATGTATCAACAACTGGTGGATTATTCAGATATTACGAATAATCTATTAGAAGAATATAGAGTAATATCACATGAACAGAAGAATCAGTTATTAATCATAAGAGGGATGTTAGATGAAAGCAATAAAGAACTAGTGGATTATGTAGATAATTTACTGGAGCAACGAGCTAAGCCTAAATACGAATGGATAGGAGATTTAAATCATTTACCATTATCAGGGCTGAAAGGCCTAATTAATTATAAATTGATTGAAATGGATGCTTTAGGAATTGCCACTGATGTTTCGATTAGTAAAGAAGTATTAAAAACAAAACTAAATAAATTATCTACGAAGCAAAAAGATAATTTATATAGTATTATGGGAGTATATTTGGATAATGCGATTCAAGCTGCAAAAGATAGTAAGAAGAAGGAGATTAGTTTAGAAATTTATAAAGAGAAAAGGAATGTGATAGTAGTTTTAGCGAATACTTATAAAGGAAAAATAGAATTGGATAAGTTGGATAACTATGGTTATAGTACTAAAGGGAAACACCATGGTGTAGGGTTGCATATTGTGAAAAGGATAATAGAAGAAGAACCAATATTTTCTCAATCTAGAGATTTATTTGATAATTATTATATTCAAAAATTGGTAATTAATTTACATCAAGTTAGAGGAAAATAAATATTTTATAGATAAAAAGTTTTAAATTTGTGTGTTTATTGAGAGGTTTGATACTAAAAAATACTAGAATTTTTTCTAGTATTTTTAGTCATTTAATGAATTATTTTATCTCTTCTAAAGATAAACCGGTGCATTCAGAAATAACATGAACATCAAAGCCTTTTTTTAACATGGATCTCGCAATTTCTATTTGTTTCTTTTCCTTACCTTGTTCAATACCTTGCTCAATACCTTGCTCAATTCCCTGTTCCATTCCTTGAGAAAATCCTTTTTCATAAGATTCTTCTCGAATCGAGTTTTCCGTCTTTTTCCTCACTGCTTCTTGATCATAATGGATTTTAAATTCTTCATTCATTGCTAACCTCTCCAATTCTTTTATAACTTCTATATC
>CALVSR010000020.1 GCA_944359075.1 uncultured Bacilli bacterium | reverse complement strand
GTCCTTGACTAAAATGAGTGAAAGATTAAATTTCAGTTTCAAATATTTAGGAGCAATTTACTTTTTCATTTCACAAATTTGAAGAAAATGTCAAAAAAATATTTTCTTTTTTTCTTTTTATGTTATACTATAGAAGTAATTCAAATTTTGGGCTGTTAGCTCAGTTGGTAGAGCAACTGACTCTTAATCAGTGGGTCTAGGGTTCGAATCCCTAACAGCCCACCAAAATTGTATTAAATCCACTACTCAAAAATTTGAATAGTGGATTTTTTATGCCGACTTAGCACAGTTGGTAGTGCAACGCACTCGTAACGCGTAGGTCGTTGGTTCGAATCCGACAGTCGGCACCACTTTAGAAATCTGTTCGAACTATTTGAACTTTTGATATAGAAAACAATTAAGAAAAATAATATTTATGATTTAGTAAAAATCACGATTATGAAAAAGAAAAGATGATTTTGAATTTATTTCAATCTAATCATGAGTGTGTAAAAAACTTTGTGTAAATAGCACTTAACCACGATAATTTTGGAACTTTAATAGTTCCTTTTTAATTTAAATAACATATAATATTTAATTTTCAAACTCTTAAAAGAATTGGTTTTGGGTTTAGAAACTTTAAAAACTTTAACGCAAGAGTTTTGATTACTACTAATCTTTTTACAAATGTTAAAAAGGATACTGAACTTTCATTCAGCACCCCTTAATGTTTAAGAACCTAATTTCTTTTAGATTTCTGGATTTGGTTTTAAAATTTTATTTTTTAGTAAATTGTTTAGCTTTGTCATTTTTCTTTTTTGCTATTTCAAATGATTTTAAGTATTGTCTTAAAAAATACACTTTATCAAAATTATTTTGAAATAACATATCTGCTAACTCAAGTGCTTGTTGAAGATATATTTCATTATAAAAGTCAAGACCAATATATTTATCTTCATTAATTTGTTTCCTTTCCTGAACAATATCATCATTAAAAGAAGAACTAGATGAATATTGCAATAAATTTACAAAAAGATTAACATTATTCTGCCATATGATAGGGTCCAAAGTTCCATTAGGACATCTAAATTCTATTGTATTATCTCTAGAAACTTTATTTGTTCGTTCAGCATTTCTAAAAATAACAGCTTGATATCCTTGATGGCTAACTTTTTCGATTATATCTTCAATAGATATTTGATTTGATTGAGATAATTTTAAATAATCTCCCCAAAAATCTTTTGTTATTGGCTCAGCATACTGCAACATAGATGAACGTGCAACTAGCATATCTCCATATACAAATCTATAAATTATATTTTCATAAACAGACCACAATTTTATAAAATTTAACCATGATTCTGTTTTAATTCCTAAAACTTGAGTTCCTATATGAATATGACCACCAGATTTTTTACCTATGCTAGCATTTTCACTAACAATATCACATACTTGTTTTAAATTTTTCCAAGTAGCAATCTTATCTCTTAATATAGGGGAATTAATTTCAGCACCATCATCAAGTGAAGCATCACCTTTAAGTAGCCATACATCTCTACCAAATGTTTCATTTAATCTTGCTTCTATTCTATTTCTCATAGCATTTTCAAATTCTAATTCTAATCCAAATGTAACAAAATCACTAAAACCTAATCTATTTCTTAATTCCAAATAATAGTTGTCAATATAATACAATAATTCTTGTAAATCAATACCATTCATTTCAGATAATTTATCATTATCTTGTGCTTTTATAAAAGAAAATAAAGGGTCTGTTGAATTCATTATAACTTTTTCTTGATTAATATTTTGAACTTGTTTTTTTCTTTTTCTATTAGACATAACTTTACCTATTTCAATAACCTATTGTAGTTATCTCTTTTAATTTCTAACTTTTTAGTTAAGTTTTCAACATCTACTTTTTTATATCTTCTTTTTATATCATAAACACAATCACCAAAATCAAATGAAGAAACCTCACTTCTAATAAATAATGGTATTGATTCAGCTAAAGCTGTTAATAAAAGATAAATTATAGTTATACCAATATTATCTCCCATACTTTCCTTAACAATTATATAATCTTCTTTATCTACATCATAAGTTATTGCTTGTAAAAAATCAATATTTTCTTCTTCAGGAATATCTAATTTATTCTTATATTCTTTTTTCTCATCAACTGGTTTTCCCAATACCTCTTCAAGAGATTTAATTTCCTCAGGATTATTAAATAATTTTAAAATATCATCTTTCTTCATTTTTTCAACATCAAAAGTTTTTATATTTCTCATATAAAATCCATCTTCTTGTAAAATCCATTTACTATAAAATGATAAAGTATTGTCTTCATCACCAAAACTTTCATATTGTTGTTCATATCTAATATTACCTTGATTATCAAATTCGTTCATTATATGTGAAATAATATGTAATTCATCAGGAATAAAAGGTAGTCCAGCACCAATTAATTTACATCCACCAGCCATAATTCCAGCGACTAATACATAAGGTGCAATTCTTTGTCCAAATCTTGCTGATATTCTTAAATTTTTTATTGTTCCATTTTTAAAATTAGTTAATTTTGCATACTTAATTTGATGTTCTAAATCTATTACTTCTTTTTGCATTTGAAGTAATATTTTTTTCTTCTTTAATCTTTCTTTTTCTGCTTTTATTTTTTGTAGATTATTTTTATTGCTCATATTGTCCCCCTTAACGTTAAAATATAATAGCATAAAATCACAAAATTTACAAATGTTTACGGGTAATTTGCTAATTTGCTAATAATAATATAAAATTTATTATAAACTTAGCCCAAAATCATCATCTTTATCTTTTTCGTTATCTTCATGGTAAGATTTTTTAGTTGCTTTCATATAACTAGGTATTTCTGCATAATCAAATAATTCATCTTCTTTATCTGTTTTTTAGCAACTTCATAAACATGTTCACTTTTAAAGTATTTATCATCAAAAAACGCTTTTATTTTGCCCGTAGTGGCTTCTTTTATTAGTTTAGTATCATTAATAGTAATTCTCTAAAAAACCTTACGAGTAGTGTCTTTAATTAAAGATAAGTTATTCGGTAAAGAAAAAGAATGAGAAAAATATTTTGATGTATCAAAAGACTTATATAAAAAAGGTATTCTTAAAGAAGATACTTTTGAAGAATTAAAAGAAACTTATAAATTTAGTAAAGAACATGATGATAAAGGAAAGGATGATTTTGAAATAGAAATGTAATAGAAGCTAGAAAACTAGAATATCAAAAGGAAAAACTACAACAAGAAAAGAATCGAATTCATAATTTTATACATAGTATTTTACAAACCTTAAAAAGTTCTTTCATAGACTACTAAAAATAGGAACTGAAAAAGATAAAAATAATGTTGTATCAGAAATAAAAGAATATCATAAACAAGATTTATATGATAATTTTGATTTACACGATATAGCAAATAATACATCTAAAGAGCAAGAAATAAATGATTATTTATACAATAAAGATTATGATTTTGATGATAAAGATATAGGTATTTAAAAAGACAAGCAAATTTCAAATGCTCGTCTTTAGTAAACTGTTTATTCCAAAACGCACACTACGATATTGGCAGAGCCGATAATGGTGTGAAAAAGGGATTATTCTCTTTTGAAACTCTATTTATTCTCTGGAATATTAAAAATTCTATATAATTCTCTTGGATGTGTTTGCTTTTTATACCATTTTGAATATTTTCGCCAATCTTTTCCAAAAGTAAAATCACAAATAACTATCCAAATAGGAAATATTGGAATGATAAAAAATACTGCTTCAAATATTATAAGAGTTGTTTTAAAATCGGCATATCCATTTGGAACTGATTGTGATGGTATAAAAATCAACTCAAAAATAATAACTAAAGCAAAAATAATTGGTAATGATAATTGCGACCATTTTGCTTTTTGATATCCTTTATATATTTTTTGAAATAATTCATTGTTCAAATTATTTTTAGCAAATTTTAATTTTTCGTTATTTGATATAGCATTATTTACTGCTCCCATTGCTGATATTATCTTACTCATATTATTACCTCCTCGTATAATTAAAATTTTATCATATAAATTAGTATTGTTGTCAATATTAAAAAAAGGTTTAACAATAAAAATCTCAGTTAAAAAAGAGAATTTTTATTTAGATAGATAGTAGAAAATATTATTTATAGTATAGTATAATATTATTAAGTGTTAATTAATGTATCACGATAGGAGAGGTTAAAAAATGGAAATAACAAGAAAAACGATTTTAAATGATGAAAAATATTTAAGACAAATTTCTCAACCGGTTGATTTGAGTGATGAATCATATAAAGAAGAAATAAAACTATTAGAACAATTTTGTCTTGAAACTGAATGCTTCGCTCTAGCAGCTATACAAATAGGTATTCCTAAAAGAATGATATATTTAAAAAATACTACCTTAGATGTACCTTTGGAAGATAAAAGCTATAATGAGTCAACGATTTTAATAAATCCAGTTATTATATCTAGAAAAGGACACACTAGATATTGGGAAGCTTGTTTAAGTTGTTTAAATAATATGGGGCTAGTAAGTAGGCCTTATGAAATGGTTGTAGAATATTATGATGTTAATGGTGTTCAGCATAATGAAATATTCGAAGGATTTGAAGCTACTGTTTTATCACATGAATTAGATCATCTAGATGGGATACTTCATATGGATATAGCAGAAGAAGTTATAAACATACCACGAGAAGAAAGAAAAGCATATAGAGAAAAACACCCATATGAAGTAATATCTAAAACTTGCGATTATGATGAAATTTTCATGAAAAAATTAAAAAAATAAGATCGATTATTGTTAAAAATAATTTATACCCTAAATATGAAGTCAGTACTATATGTACTAGATACTTGATTTTACGGAAAGTTGTTTTATCTCCCATTAAGGTACCAGGTTGATGGATATTCAAACTTCTTTGAATAATAATAAAAACTACTTCAAAATTAGATGAAAGTAGTTTTTTGTTTCAGAAAATATATTTGATACATGATATATACGGCTAAACATTGATTTTTAAAACTTGCCCAATACTTAAAGTATTACTCGTTAAATTATTCAAACTTTTAATAGCGTCCACGGTAGTATTATACTTTCTAGCAATAGAATACAAAGTATCACCGCTCATCACTGTATAAGTAATAGTATTATTTTCATTGCCTGTAGTAGGAATTTTTAAAACTTGCCCAATACTTAAAGTATTACTCGTTAAATTATTCAAACTTTTAATAGCATCCACAGTAGTATTATACTTTCTAGCAATAGAATATAAAGTATCACCGCTCATCACTGTATAAGTAATAGTACTTTCTTCATTTCCAGCAGTAGGAATTTTTAAAACTTGCCCAATACTTAAAGTATCGCTGGTTAAATTATTCAAACTTTTAATAGCATCCACAGTAGTATTATACTTTCTAGCAATAGAATATAAAGTATCACCACTAACAACCGTATAAGTAACAGAGTTATTTTCATTACCTATAACAGGAATTTTTAAAATTTGCCCAATACTTAAAGTATTGCTGGTTAAATTATTCAAACTTTTAATAGCATCCACAGTAGTATTATATTTTCTGGCAATAGAATACAAAGTATCACCACTAACAACCGTATAAGTAATAACATTACTTTCTTCTTGATCAATGGCACATTCACTTAAATTACCATATAAGGTATCAAGTACAGACCAAGTCTGATTGTTTACAATTCCTGTTGTTGTTAAGTTATTGTGAAATTGAAAACGTTTTACTGCATTTTGTGTTTCTAGATCGAAAAAAGAAGTAATATTACCATTATAGTATAAAAGTGATTTTAACATATTTTGTAACTCTCTAACATATGTGCCACTAGAACCAAACCCTAGTGTTGGACGAGTATTAAAAGTTGTATAAGCAACTTCAGTAAGGGAAAACAACATCTCCCACATTTCATTATTGACTATTCCTGTTTCTTCTAAACCATATTCTTTTTGAAATGCTTTGACACCTTCTTCTGTACTAAGTCCAAAGTTTCCTGTTATCAAAGCATTATAAAATCCTAATATTTTTAACTTCTCCTGGAGAATCCTAACATTATTACCAGTATCTCCTAATTGTAAATTTTTTTCTAACAAAATGATCACCCTAATAAATTATATTCATTTATTTTAAAATATTATATATAATATAACGAGGTGAAATATGGCAAAAGGAAATTTAGTGATCAATGTGTATAGCGATACTATCGCTAATCCTGTCAAAGGTGCTACTGTTGTGGTATCTAAAGATGGAGTTGATATAGCTACTGTAAAAACAGATGAGGATGGGAAAACCAATTCTATTACATTAGAAACGGTGGATAAGAGTTACTCAGAAGAAGAACAGCATACAACTAGACCTTATGAAACCTATGATCTTTTAGTTACGGCTTTAGGACTTACGCCAACTAGAATAGAGGGAGTTCAAATATTTGATGGCGTTACTTCTATTCAAAATGTATATTTAACTTCAATTGATGAAAACCAAGGTGAAGATACTTCTGTTATTACACCGAATACATTATGGGGAAATTATCCTTCTAACATATCAGAAGAAAATCAAGAAGAAGAACCAGTTACTCCTTATGTTCTATCCAAAGTGTTGGTGCCCGAAAATATTATTGTTCATGATGGTGTTCCCTCTAATTTTAGTGCTGCCAATTATACTGTACCATTCATTGACTATATCAAGAATGTAGCTAGTAGTGAAATATATAGTACTTGGCCTACTGAAACCATTAAAGCAAATGTTTTAGCTATTATTTCATATACTTTGAATCGAGTATATACAGAATGGTATCGAAGTAGAGGTTATGACTTTACCATCACATCAACAACTAGTTACGATCAAAAATACACTGTAAATGGTACTATTTTTGAACCAATTTCTAGAATAGTAGATCAAATATTTACGAATTATATTAGATATGGGTTTAGACCAGAACCATTGCTTGCTCATTATAAAAGTAGTACTACTGAACCAGGCAATTTAAGTCAATGGGGATCGAAAGAATTAGGAGATAAGGGCTACAACTATATGCAAATATTACAGTATTATTATGGAAATAATATTGGTATTTATGAAGCTGAAACAACTCAAGCCTATCCATATTCCTTTACAACAGCTTTAAAAGAAGGCGACTGCAGTAGAGATGTTTATATTTTACAAAATACATTGAATTATATTAGAGGAAGTTATCCTGGAATTCCTATGATTGAAAATCCATCCGGTTTATTTGATAGTAGTACTACTAAGGCAGTGCAAACCTTTCAAAATGTGTTTGGGTTATCCCCAACAGGAACTGTTAATTATCAAACTTGGTATATGATTTCCTATATTTTTATAGCAGTAAGCAAAATGACCAATAGTATTTATAACTGAAGACTTTAATTTCATAAACATTGCCGTGAAAACATAAAAAGTTTAGTTTTTTTCTTTTTCTCGAGGCAAGCCAAAACACCGGATTACACATTTGTAATAAGGTGTTTATTTGTCGTTAAAACATCAATAGATAAAAAGAAACGCCTGCAGTAAATTTTGTATTTCCTAGCATTCACAAGTATTTACAAGGTATCTTGCCACCAAATGGAAATAAAAAGACTAAAAAAGAGGCTCATCATAGTCAAAAATTGGAATAAACTTCAGTCAATAAGCTTCTTTCTACGTTTTTGTGCAATGGATACCTTGATTTATAAAAATGAAGTTTAGTTCATAAATTCTACAACTGGAAGATCAATTGAAAAAAGCTATTTCTTTTTAGTGATTTATGTGATACAATTACTTATAGTTATAGGATATGGAGGGAAGAAACATGGCGTTTGATGGTATGAAAAGATTTTTTGGGGTAGAGGAAGAAACTACTGTAGCGACTGATGGTAAAGAAGAAGAATTTTATAATGTTTCTAAAGAAGAAATCACAAATGGGACGGAAATGGGTAGCAATAAAATGATTTTATTCGAGCCACGTGCTTATTCAGAAAGTACTCAAATTACAGACTATTTAAAGAAAAGAAATACTGTTGTTGTGAATTTAAAAAGAGTAACACCAGATCAAGCAAAAAGAATTGTGGATTTTTTAACAGGTAGTTTGTATGCTATGAATGGTAGTTTACAAAAGTTGGGAGGAGGAATCTTTTTATGTGCTCCCAATAATGTAAATATTGAAGGTAAAATTACAGATGATGTAGCTAAAACGCCTAAAGGAAAAAGAGAAGACAAAGAAGAGGATGAATTTAACTGGTAAGCTAAATTAGAATTTTAGTTGAGGTGGATTATGAAAAAATTTAGTAAGGAGTTTAATGGATACAATAAAGAAGAAGTCAATGCTTTTTTGAGTGATACAATAACTCAAATTGAAAAATTATTAGCTAAACTAGAGCGTCAACAAACGGAAATTTCTTCGCTAAAAACTCAAATTGTCCACTATCAAGATATTGAAAGAAGTCTTAATTTAGCTTTAACAAATGCGCAAGAAGTAGGGGAAAATATTCGTAAAATGGCCCAAAATGAAGCGCATTCCATTGTGGATCAAGCTCATCGTAATGCAAATAGAATTGTGAATGATGCGCTGATTCGTAGTGAAAAAATAGAAATCAAAACCAATAATGCTGAAAGGAATCTGCGAATATTGAAAAAAAAGCTACATAATATTATAGAACAGCAGTTAGAAATAGTAGAAGAAATAGAAATTTTAGAAGTAGAAGAATAAACTTAAACATTATGTTTATTTTTGTTTCGTTTTTCGATAGGAAAAGGAACTGGGAGTGAGATTGTATGAAGCAAGAAGTAGAACATGTAATACAAAATAATAAAATTCTATTTGTTGTAAAAATATTAGTTTCCTGTATATTAAGAGGAATCGTACTAGTAATTCCTTTTTTTTATAGCTATGCAGTAGAAGAGATTACTGGTGGGAATACGAATCAAGCTTTTTTATTAGCTGCCTTTTTATTATTTTTTACCATTGTTTATTATATTTGGGAAATGGTAAATGACTATGTTTATGAAAAGTTGTATTATAAAATATCTTTAGGGTTAACCAAAATAGGATTAGATTTTACCGAAAAAAATTCTATTTACAGCTTGTCTAGGATTTCTTTAGGAGAATACCATAGTATTATGACTAGTGATATTAATGTAGTAGCAGACTGCTATGGATCTATCCCTATGGCAATTGCTAGAGTGATTGAATGTACTTTTATTTTTTACTATTTCTTTTCTGTTAATTATCTAGTTGGAATTCTTTCCTTTGTGGTTTCTATCATTGTAATGATTGTACTTTATTTTGGAAATAAAAAAGTTAGAGAGATTAATTCACAAGATAAAGCCAGTCACGATCAAAGACTAGGTATTTTGCAAGAATATTTTCTAGGAATGAAAGAAGTAAAAGGATTCCGTTTATTTTATGCTATTAATAATCGTATTCATAAAAGCTATGAAAAATATTTAAATTGGCATACTCGCTATGGATTTTCTAAAGTAGTAGTAAAATATGGAGCTTTAGGAATTATAGATGTATCTAAAATTTTATTTCTTTTCTATGGATTTTACTTAGCATCTAATGGCAAAATGTCACTAGCTGTTATTTTACTTGTATATAGTTATTTTGAAAAATTAACATCCAGTTTCACAGGATTATTAGATTTCAATAATAAATTACAGGACTCTAATGTTGCTAAAAAGAGACTATTTAAACTAAAAGAGTTCTCACATGAAGATTCTTTGAAAGATAATCCTAAAATTATTGGTAGAGGAATCATAGATTTTAAAGATATTGTTTATGGAAAGAGAGAGGACCCTATTTTAAATCACTTTACAGCCCATATCAATAGTCATAGTATTACAGTAATTACAGGAGCAACTGGTGCCGGAAAAACGGGAATCATAGATTTATTGTTAAAGTTAAATCATCAACATGAAGGAACTATTACGATTGATAAAGTAGATATTGATGAATATGCTGATGATATCTATTTTTCTAGTGTCGCTGCTGTTAGAAAAAATCCCAGCTTTTTCCATATGTCCATTCGTGATAATCTAGAAATATTAGAACCTGATTTTGAAAAAATTGTCAAAGTTTGCCAAGAGCTTGGTGTACATGATGATATCATGAGACTCCAAAATGGATATGATACTGTTATTTCTGAAAGTGCCTCTAATGTAACCAATGATATTAAATATTTGTTATCGATTGTAAGAGTGGTTTTAAAAAATCCTAAAATTCTATTATTTGATGAAACATTGAATGCTTTTCCTAAAGAGGTAGATTTAAAATTAATGGATTACTTTAGAAAAACCAAAGGAAGACATAATGTTGTAATCATTTCTAAAGAAAAGCATGTAATAGAAGAAGCAGATCAAGTGATTTTTATGGAAAATGGTAGTGTTAGTGCATTAGGAAAACATGAAGTGTTAATGATAAAGAATGAAGAGTATGAAAAGTATTTTAATGAATTATAAAACAAAGTAATTGAAATAGAAAAAAATTTATGTTATAGTAATAAGCAATGAAAACAAGTGCGAAAGACGGAATAATAATGAATATTTAGAGAGTTTCTCGATTTGGTGCAAGAGAAATATAGGAACGATTATTCGAATCACTTTCAAGTTTGTGCTTTATGGATAAGATAAAGTCGTAAGTCTACGTTACAGATTCAAGTGGATAGCATAGCTATCAATTAAGGTGGTACCGCGATGATTCGTCCTTATGGAAGAGTCATTGCGGTTTTATTTTAGGAGGAGTATTATGAAAAAAATAAATTTTGAAATTACAGAACAAGATATCAAAGAATATCTAAAACAACATTCAGAAGATCAAACCATAAAATATAGAGAAGCCATGTTTGTAAAATATATGAAGGAACAGCAAGATATTACTTGCGAGTCATTAGAAATATTAATGAAGAAATATAATTGGGAAGATAGAATCATTAGTGGTACTTATCATGATGATAATCTAGGAATCTTAAAGCAAGAATCTCTTTCTGATTTTAATTCTTATTTAAATAGAATCCAGAATTTAGATATTAGTGGGATTTGTCATATATTAATTCCAGCTATGAAATATTATGGTCAAAATCCTTTTCATGTTCATTACTTGTATGCTAATTTAAATATGGTATCAGATCAATTGGTAGTGCCTATGAATCATCCTATGGAAGTAATCGAAAGCACTTTAGAGAATTATAAATTCTGTGAAAAAGTAGAAACCTATGAACAAATGATAAATATCAGAATGGGAAGAGAGTATTGTGGCAGACAATTATTAGCCTATCAAAATTTTTATGATGAGGGGAAAGTAAAAAGAATCAGGAAAATAATAAGAGAAAGGGTGTAATTATATGTTTAAGGAATTAAAAAAAGAAAAAAATAGTGTATTAGAAGAAAAGAGAATGAATCATTTTTTAGAAGATGATATCTTAAATAAATCGATTGAAAAAGGTAGTGATTACTTTGTATTCTATGATGGACCAGCTACAGCCAATGGAATGCCTGGAATTCATCATATGTTAGCGAAGCTTTTAAAAGATACTTTCTGTAAGTATAAAACGATGCAAGGATATAAAGTACTTCGTAAAGTAGGTTGGGATACGCATGGATTACCAGTGGAAGTACAAGTAGAAAAAGAACTTGGATTTTCTGGTAAGACTGATATCGAAAAATATGGTATTAAAGAGTTCAATGAGAAATGTCGTGAATCTGTTTGGAAAAATGAAAAAGCTTTTCGTGATTTTACGAATAAAATGGGACAATTTATTGATTTAAAGAATCCTTATATTACCTATGATAATAATTATATTGAAACAGAATGGTGGATTTTAAAGAAATTCTTTGAAGAAGGATTAATCTATGATGGACTAAAAATATTACCATATTGTCCAAGATGTGGAACAGGACTTGCTTCTCATGAAGTGGCTCAAGGTTATAAAGAAATCAGTGTAAATACGGTAACTGTTCCTTTTAAGTTAAAAGAGGAAGAAAACACTTATTTATTAATTTGGACAACAACTCCTTGGACATTAATGAGTAATGTGGCTGCTTGTGTAAATTCGAATGAAAAATATGTAAAATGTTCATCAAAAGGATACAACTTTATCGTAGCAGAAAAACTTGCTCATAAAGTACTTGGGGATGACTTTGAAGTAGTAGAAGAATATCTAGGAAAAGATTTAGAATACAAAGAGTACGAACAGTTTTTACCATTCTTAAAGGTAAATAAAAAAGCTTTCTATGTGGTTTGTGCTGATTATGTAACGATGGAAGATGGTACTGGTATCGTTCACATTGCACCTGCTTTTGGGCAAGATGACTATGAAGTTGGATTACAGTATGATTTACCAATATTAAATCCAGTAGATGAAAATGGCTGTTATACAGAGGGACCTTGGAAAGGAAGGCTGGTTGTTGATCCAGAATTAGAAATTGATATCATTAAATATTTAGCTAGTGAAGATAAACTATTTAAGAAGCAGAAAATGGAGCATAATTATCCACATTGTTGGCGCTGCAAAACTCCACTAGTTTATTACTCTAAACCAAGTTTATACATTAAAACAACAGCTTTTAAAGATAAAATTATCGAGGCTAATAATACGGTAAACTGGTATCCGGAATATGTTGGTGAAAAACGTTTTGGTAACTGGCTAGAAAATATGAATGATTGGGCAATTTCCAGAAACAGATATTGGGGTACTCCTATTCCATTATGGAGATGTTCTTGTGGACATGATGAAATGATTGGTTCTAGAAAAGAACTTATTGAAAAGGCAATAGAAGATATTGATGAGACGATTGAACTTCATCGTCCATATGTAGATGATATTCATATTAAATGTCCTAAATGTGGAAAAACGATGACTCGTGTGAAAGAAGTAATAGACTGTTGGTTTGATAGTGGCTCTATGCCATTTGCACAATATCATTATCCATTTGAAAATGAAGATCTATTTGAGAAACAATTTCCAGCTGACTTTATTTCAGAAGGAATCGATCAAACTCGCGGTTGGTTCTATTCATTAATCGTTATTTCTACTTTCGTAAAAGGATGTAGTCCATACAAAAATGTATTAGTCAATGATTTACTTTTAGACAAATTTGGTCAAAAGATGCATAAATCAAAAGGAAATGCGGTAGATCCATTTGGTATTTTAGAAAAATATGGAGCCGATCCAACAAGATTTTATATGTTATATGCTTCTCCAGTATGGACACCACTTAAGTTCGATGAAGAAGGAATCAAAGAAGTACAATCTAAATTCTTTAATACCTTAAAAAATACTTATACTTTCTTCCAAATGTATGCCAATACAGATGAAGTAGATCCAAGAGAGTTTGAAGTGAACTATGAAGAATTGGAAGAAATTGATAAGTGGCTACTTTCTAAATATAATAAGCTAGTAAAATATATGACGGCAGCAATGGATGAATATGATTTAAATAAAGCAGTCAGACTAGTGAACAGTTTTGTGAACGAAGAATTATCTAACTGGTATATTAGAAGAAATAGAAGAAGATTTTGGGGTAGTGAACTGAACATTAGTAAAAAAGCGGTTTATAAAACTACTTTTGAAGTATTAGAAGGTGTATGTAGACTAATCGCACCAATTGTACCTTTTATATCGGATGAAATCTATACCGATCTAACAGGAGAAGAAAGTGTTCATTTAGCTAGTTATCCAATTTATGATGAAACCAAAATAAATGATTATATTGAAAAGAGAATGGACTTAGTAAGAGAATTAATTTCTCTTGGAAGAAATGCTAGAGAAGAAGCTAAAATTAAAGTTAGACAACCAATTTCTGAAGTTATTATCGATGGTAAAAACCAAGATATTATTTCAGATTTAGTAGATTTAATAAAAGAAGAATTAAATGTAAAAAAAGTAACTTTTGCTTCAGATCTATCACAATACATGAACTTTGAAGTAAAACCAAACTTTAAAATTTGTGGAAAAATGTTTGGACCACATATGAAAGAATTCCAAGAAAAATTAACGAGATTAACAGATAGTGATATTTCTATTTTAGAAAACAATGGAACGATTAAAATGGAAGTAGATAATGAAGAAGTAGAAGTAGTACCAGAAATGGTAGAAATTAGAGTTTCTTCTAAAGATGGATTTAATGCCAGTCATGAAGGAAATCATTTTATCGTTTTAAATACAACGTTAACAAATGAATTAATTCATGAAGGAATCGTTAGAGAATTTATCAGTAAAGTTCAAAATTTAAGAAAATCCAAAGATTTTGAAATTACAGATAGAATTACGATTTACTATTCTGAAAATAAGGATTTTGAAAATGCCATTTCTAATTATATCGAAGTCATTAAAGAGGAGACTTTAGCCATCGAATTGATTAAAAAAGAATTGAATGTAGAATCATCTAATTTAAATGGAATAGAAGTAAAATTTGATGTTGAAAAAGTAAAATAAAAGAAAAGCCTAGTTTACCATTACCGGGAAAGCTAGGCTTTTTATAAGCAATCATGAAGCTAGTAATCAAATTGAAGTAGAATACCATATTAGGAAAATAGTAGAAAAATAAACTTTCTTTTTTTCTTTCATATACTATATTGGTGATGATATGTTTACGATGGAAGATGCAATTAAGATTGCGAAAAAATTAGATATTGATTTCTCCAAATTTTCAAAAGAGGATTTTTTAACAGGAATCAATATAGAATTAGAACATGGATTAATCAGTCCAGCTACTAATGTAACGAATAACGATATAGAAATGACCGCTAAGATTGCTTTGGCACATTTGAATGAATTTCCTAATTATTATAATCAGGAATATGGACTTCCTGCTTTTGAAGAAATGTTAAAGAAAAAGCTTATAAGCAATTACCGTCAATTTCCAAAATGGAAATAAAGGATAGGTAAGAAAGAATTTTGTGGATATTTTAAATTTATATACAAAAGGGAAAGAAAATGATATACTAAAAGCAAGAAAGCAGCAGAGAATAAACTATAAAATGGAGAAGGAGGCAAGGTTATGAAGAATAAAATATTAATAGCTCTGTTATGTGGATTTTTTCTATTAGGTATTACTGGTTGTGGAAATCAGCAAGATTCTGTAGAAGAAAATTCTGATCAAAATTCTGATTTATCAGCTGAACAAATGAAATTTAACTTAAATGATAATCTAGAAGTATATACGAGTTTCATAGGCGAACCGGATGGATGTGGTTTTTCTATGTTTGCTACCAATCTGAAGGATATTTTTCCAGATGCAACGATAGATAGCTATAATAAAGTCTCTTATTGGCTAGGGCCTAAAAATGATGCGGTCGATGGAGAAATTTCTGAAGAAGACTTAAATGATAAGATAGATCATTTAGAGTTTGATCTAACCAAAGAAAACAATGCTAAAGAAGTGATGGAAGAAGTAAAAAATAATATCGATCATTATTCAGGAATGAAAGATTTTTCATATAGTTACGACAATCATCGTTTTTACTACTATTATTGGTATTTAGAATTTGAAGATTCACAATATAGTACAGATGCAACATCGATTAATGAAAAAGTAAATAATGTATTCAAAGATTCTATCAAATTTCATGGTACTTGCGGAGGAGCTGGTAATACAGAAATTTTAACGGAAGAGTTATGTGATGAATATCATTTAGAATGTGGTAGATGGTAGTAAATCATTTGACAAAGAAAACAATCCTAAATACTATTTAAAAGCAAAAAGACTTGCATTTTTAGAAGTTTTCTTGTATATTATACATGTACCTTTTCTAGGACATGGATTTAATTCCAACCATGATACTTGGTAAAGGCAAATATGATTAGGAGGAATTGAAAATGGCTTTAACAAAAGAAACCAAACAAGATATTATTAAGAAGTATGCAAGAAGCGAAAAAGATACTGGTTCTTGTGAAGTACAAATCGCAATTTTAACAGAAGAAATCAAAGAGTTAACAGAACATTTAAAAGTACATGCACATGATCATCATTCTCGTCGTGGACTTCTTAAGAAAGTTGGACAAAGAAGAAACTTACTGAATTATTTAGCAAAGAAAGATATTCAAAGATATCGTGAAATTGTTAGTAAATTAGGATTAAGAAAGTAATAATAATGAAAGATAGGCACTATGTTTTTTAGTGTCTTATTTTTTTAGTAAATAGAAAGATAAATGAAAAGTTGAAAATTCAAAGTGAAAAATAGAGGAGGTAATGTATGGGATTACCTAAAAATTGTATGTTAACAGGAAATGGAAATTTAATAAACCTACTAGAACCTAAGGAGGAACAAATCCATTTAGAAGATATTAGTTTATCATTGTCCAAGATTTGCCGTTATTCAGGAGGAACGATTCATTTTTATAGTGTTGCTCAGCATTCTTTAAACTGTTATAAAATGGCAAAAAGACAATATGATGAAAAGACAGGATTTTATTTATTACTTCATGATGCGGCAGAAGCTTATCTTTCTGACATTCCCACTCCTGTTAAAAAATTGATTCCTGATATTGATAGGATTGAAAAAGTAATCAGTATGACGATTTATAAAAAATTTCATTTACAGTATCCAAATGAGATATATTTAAATAGAATTACAGAAATAGATTCTAATATATTGGCAGGAGAGGTTCCTATTCTAGTTCCAAAATTAAATGATATTATTCCAAAAGGAGCCATTTGTTATCCTGAAAATCTAGATTTTGCAGAAAGAAATTTTGATGAAATAAAACAAGAGTTTGAAGAGACAGTTAGATATTTGATAAAAAAGATATGAGGCGAGCATTATGATAAATTTAAAAACATTTTATCCATATACCAATGAAAGCATTGAAGAAATCCAAGAAAAATTAGAAGATTCGAATTTTGAGGGGATTGTTTTACCAGTCATAGTAGAAGAAGGAAGAGAAGATAGCTTTCGTATTTTAAAACAAAAAAGTTTTAATGGAGAATTTACTTGTGCCGGAAGCATTCTAATAGATTTTTTAAGAAAGATAAATTTGGAAAACAAACAAGTTCTCTTAACAATTATTGATTTATTTAATGATTTAAGCAATGAAAGCATATTACCCCATGAAATTTCAAACTATGAAATTTTACGAAAAGCATTAAAAGAAGTCTATGGGTTGGTTCCTAATATTACTATTAATAATAATTTATATAGCCAAGTAGCAGCCAGAAAAGATTTCTTTTCAAAATTAGAGCAAGAGTTTCCTGGTATAAATTCTATTTATACCATGTTTAACCATTTTGAGGATATTACAGAATGTCAAAACATAGTTCCTATTAATATGGATCTTTATGATATTGTATCTTATATTAATAAGGGAAAGAAGATTTATTTACCACAATTTGAATCTAAACTTTTTGCTAGACAATTTAGACTGGAAGAATTGTTGAAATATTATAGGCCAGGCAAATTAGGAACAACAGAGATTTCTTTTAATCAAGCAGATATTACAGTTATTACAAGAGAAAATGTACATAAGTTATTAGAAAAGAGGATGTAAATGAAAGTTAGAAATATTTATATTGGAACAATCTTTTTAAAAGAATACGAAAATGATTTAGGGGATTTTGTGGAAAATAAAGGATCTTTTTGTAGGAAAAGTATTTTATATAAATTAGGTGATAATAGTAATAAAGTAAAAGATATTATATTTGGTGGAACTTATAAGATAGGCATAGGGAATGTTAAAATTGGTGCCAATTATGCCAATAGATTCGATTCTAATATAGTTCTTCAAATATTAGAAGAAGAAGGATATGAAAAAAAAACATATTAGCAAAAGAAAAATCCTAAAATATGTATTTGATTACGCAAAAAGAAAAAAGGAAAGTGAAAAATAGAGGAGGTAAATTATGAAAAAGATATTTGAAAAAGATTTTAGAGGAAAGAAACTAATAGTAGAACATGGAGAAGTAGCCAAACAAGCGGACGGAGCAGTATTAGTAAGATATGGAGATACAGTTGTGTTATCTACAGTTGTAGTTAGTAAAACTGCTAATGTCTTATCAGATTTTTTTCCATTAATGGTTTTATACAATGAAAAGTTATATGCAGTTGGAAAAATTCCAGGAGGTTTTATTAAAAGAGAAGGACGTCCTACGGAAAAGGGAACTCTTGCAGCACGTATGATTGATCGACCTATGAGACCAATGTTTCCTGAAGATTTTAAAAACGAGGTACAGATAGTAAATACCATTTTATCTGTAGATCCTGATTATCAACCGGAATTAACAGCTATGTTTGGATCTAGTTTATGTACTTGTATCAGTAAAATTCCATTTGATGGACCAATTGCTGGCGTAAAGGTTGGCTATGTCGATAATAAATTTGTCATCAATCCAACACCAGAAGAGTTAGAAAAATCAGAACTAGATTTAACAGTAGCTGGTACTAAATATGCAATTAATATGGTAGAAGCTGGTGCTAAACAAGTATCGGAAGATTTAATGTTAAAGGCTTTGATGTTTGGTCATGAAGCTATTAAAGAGTTAGTAGCATTCCAAGAAGAAATCATCGCTGAAATTGGTGAAGAAAAAATGGAGTATGAAGTTCTGGAATTAACAGAGGAACTTCGTAAAGAAGTTAGAAGCCTAGCTGAAAAAGATTTAGATGATGCTTTAAGAATCAAAGATAAACTAGAAAAATATGCTAGAATTGATGAGATTAAAGAAAGTATTGTTGAAAAATATACCAAGGAAAATGAAGATAAGTTAAAAGAAAAAGAATTAGTAGAATTAACTACCAAAGTAAAACTAATTTTAGAAGAAATCGAATATGAAATCTTTAGACAGATTGTGGTAAAAGAAAAAACAAGGGCAGATGGCAGAAAGATGGATGAAATTCGTCCATTATCCACTGATATTGATTTACTTCCAAGAACACATGGTTCTGCTTTATTTACACGTGGTCAAACACAAGCACTAGCTGTGACAACATTGGGTGCCTTAGGAGAACATCAAATCTTAGATGGTCTAGATATGGAAACAGAGAAAAGGTTTATGTTACACTATAACTTTCCAGCTTTCTCAGTAGGTGAAACTGGCAGATATGGAGCACCTGGTAGGCGCGAAATTGGACATGGTGCTTTAGGCGAAAGAGCACTTCTTCAAGTGATGCCTAGTGAAGAAGAATTCCCATATACTGTTCGTGTAGTATCGGAAGTATTAGAAAGTAATGGTTCTTCTTCTCAAGCAACGATTTGTGCAGGATGTATGTCTTTAATGGCAGCAGGAGTTCCTATTAAAGCACCAGTTGCAGGAATTGCGATGGGCTTAATTACTCACGGTGATGATTACACCATTCTAACAGATATTCAAGGAATGGAAGATCACCTTGGAGATATGGATTTTAAAGTTGCCGGTACCAAAGATGGAATTACCGCTCTTCAAATGGACATTAAGATTAAAGGAATTACGGAAAATATTTTACAAGAAGCACTTGCCCAAGCAAAAAAGGCTAGACTAGAAATCTTAGATGTTATTACGAAACAGATTGCTGAACCTAGAAAAGAAGTAAGCAAGTATGCTCCTAAAACAGAAATCTTCTATATCAAACCTGAAAAGATTAAAGATGTTATTGGTCGTGGTGGAGAAATGATTACCAAAATTATCTGTGATAGCTCTAATGTAACTTCAGTAACCGATATGAATGCTGTAAAAGTAGATTTAGCCGATGATGGTAGAGTAACCATTTACCATTCAGACAAAGAAATCATTGAAAAAACCAAAAATACAATCTTAGATGTAGTAAAAGAAGTAGAAGAAGGAGAACTTTATACCGCAAAAGTAGTAAAAATCGAAGAGTTTGGCTGCTTCGTTCAAGTTTGGCCAGGATGTGAGGGGCTTGTTCATATTTCAGAACTATCTCATAACCGTGTTAAAAAATGTGAAGATGTTGTTCATCTAGGAGATGAAATTTTAGTAAAAGCAATTGGTTCAGATAAAAAAGGAAGATTAAATTTTTCAAGAAAACAAGCATTACCAAAACCTCAAAGAGAAGAAGAAAAAGAAAGTGAATAATTCAATTTAATATTCTTTTTTTCTATTTTTCTGTTATACTAATATTATAGGAAGGTGAGAATATGAAAAAGTCAACGATGATTATACTTGGAGTAGTAGCAGTAGTAATTTTAGTAATTGCAATGCTAGCTGGTAGTTATAATTCTTTAGTATCGAAAGAAGAAAAAGTGGACAAGGAACTGGCTAATGTTGATGTCCAATTAGAAAGAAGAGCAGATTTAATTCCTAATTTGGTAAATACAGTAAAGGGATATACTTCTCATGAGACAGAAGTGATTGATAAAATTACGACAGCTAGACAAAATTTATTAAATGCAAGTAGTGTTGAAGAGAAGAGTGAGGCTAATGATGAATTAACAACAGCATTAAATGCGTTGATGGTAGTAGTAGAAAACTATCCTGATTTAAAAGCTAGCGAGAATTTTATTCAATTATCAGATGAGCTTGCAGGAACAGAGAATAGAATTGCTACAGCACGTCGTGATTATAATGATGCCGTAACATCTTATAATACATCCGTTAAAAAGTTTCCAACCAATATTTTAGCAGGTATATTTGGATTTGAGCAAAAAGATTACTTTGAAGTAAGCGAAGGAAAAACAGAAGTACCTAATGTGGAATTCTAATATGAGAAAGATAAGCTTCTTTTTCCTTTTTTTTGTTTTTTGCTTGATTCCTAAATCTGTTCTGGCTCTAGATACAGTGGAACCAACAACAAATTTTTATATTAATGATTACGCGGATATTTTAAGTAGCGAAACAGAAAGTTATATTATGAAACACAGCGTAGCTTTAGCAAATCAAACTACTGCTCAGATTGTAGTAGTAACTGTTCCTAATTTGGATGGTGCTAGCTTAGAAGAGTACGCAACTACTCTTTTTCGTAAGTTTGGAATAGGAGATAAAGAGGAGAACAATGGTTTGTTGTTACTACTAGCATTAGAAGAAAGACAAATGCGAGTAGAAGTTGGCTATGGATTGGAAGGTATCTTACCAGATGGAAAAACAGGTAGATTTCAAGATGATTATATGATTCCTTATTTTAAAGAGGATAACTTTGACGAAGGAATGCTAAATGGATATAAAGCATTTTTCCAAGAAGTTGCTACTTATTATGACTTTGATGGAGAAATAGATGCTCCTGTCGAAAATGAAACGTCTGAAAACGATCCGTTTGCTTTTCTCCTTACATTTATCTGGATGTTTGGATTTTCTGGATTTATGATTTATATCCTTGTTCGTAATAGTAGGAATGGCCGTGGTGGTAGAGGCGGATTTTATTTTGGTGGTCCATTTTTTGGTGGAAGATCATCAGGTGGTTCTTCTTTCGGTGGATTTTCTGGAGGAGGAGGTTTCTCTGGTGGTGGTGGAAGTTCTAGAGGTTTCTAAAACTTCTTTTTTTTGGCAAAAAAGATACATCAGCTTCATATAGTTTATTAAGGTGATGTTATGTTAAAAAAATATACTTCTTATTTAGGGGTGTTAGTACTTGCGTGTTTTAGTTTCTATTATACAGATAAAGCTGTGGATATTGTGAAAAGAAATGATCCTATTATGAAAAGTATATTAGCTAATTCTGAAAATTATTATGTAGATCCCGTAAGTGCACTTATTACCGGAGATGAAATAATAGTTGGTATGAATGGTAAAAAAGTAAATGTCGATAAAAGTTATCAAAATATGAAGCAAATAGATGAATATAATGAATCGATGTTAGTATTTGATGAAGTTATTCCTGACATTTCTTTAACAGATAGCTTTGACAAATATATTGTAGGGGGTAATATCAACAAAAATCAGGTTGCTCTTGTATTCAAAGTAGATGATGCTTATTACATTGATACAGTCAATAATATCTTATTAGATAAAAATGTATTAGCGACATTTTTTATGGATGGCAATGTTGTTGAAAATCATATGGATCAAGTTCTAGAACTAGTCAGCAATGGTTATGAAATCGAAAATTTAGGTTATGATGGTTCTTATACTTTAGATCGCTTTGGTTGGACCAATAACATGATTTCTTCTTTAACCAATGAAGATACAAAGTTCTGTTACACAGATTATAAAAATAGCAGTGTACTAGACTTATGCAGTAATCATAAAATGTATACAATCAAACCCACTGTAAGTGTAAATAATTATCCTTTTTCTACTGTAAAAAAAGAGTTAGAAAGTGGAAGTATTATAAGCTTTAATTTAAATGAAACCACTTTAAAAGAATTGCCTAGTATTATTTCCTATATTAAACAAAAAGGATTTGATTTGGTAACATTAAATGAATTAGTTAGTGAAAATTTAGTGGAAGAAAAATAATTTTTGTGTTATAATAAGAAACATCAAAAAGGAGCAGTTTGAAGTAATATGATAAAAGTAAATTATGAAGATATCAAAAATAAGATCCAAGAAAATTATGTTCAAGGTTTATATTTTGTGACAGAATATCATAATGATACAGAAAAGAAAGCTAGATTATCCTTAGCTTTAGGAAAAAGTGTTTGTAGTGATGAAGCAATCGATACTTTGACAGAAATGAATTCCAAAGGGTATAATCTGTATGATTATAAGAGTAGAAATATAGTAGATAATAAAATAAAAAATAATTTTTTATTAAGTAAGGATAATTTACCAATATTGAAATTAGAACATTTTGAATCTAAAAATAGTAAAATGGATTATACAGATGATACTTATATTATTTATCAAGAAGGTAATAACCGAATTGGTAGTAAAATTACGATCACTAGTTTAAAAGCGGAAGATTTTGAAGAGGTTAGTGTAACGGTATTAGATAGTGATGAATTGTTTAGTAAAGAATATTATCAGAAAAAATACCATTTCACCATAAAAGAGGATGAAATATTATCACTTAGAATAGGTAATGAAATGTTTTTGAGTGGAGAAGAAGGCTTTTGTATTCGTTGTGAGAGTGCTTTAAAGTGCATAGGAAAAGTATTCAGCAAAGTTATGAAAAAAGTAGAAGCAACAGAGATAGATGTTAAAGAATATAAGATTCAAAGACATTAAGATAACTACAATATAAGAGACTTCTTATAAATTTCAAAAAATGGATATTCTTTAGAATAATTTGCAAACAGTAAATAAATATATTGATAGAAAAACCACATAGAAAAACAATTTCTATCTCAAAAAGAATAAATAAGAAATAATATAGAAAAAGGGATTGCTATCATCCAGGATAAACGCATGAAATTTTAAAAATGCGTTTTTTTCATGTATAATAAAGAAAAAGGATAAAGTTGGTGAAGT